>NZ_JAAEDS010000015.1:0-167897 GCF_013344955.1 Snodgrassella sp. ESL0324
TTAATCAGTCCTTCACGAATGGTAGTTGCAGGCAAATAAATTGGACTGCCGGTTTCAGGGAAAGACAACCACCGGCCAATTTTTAACCAATAATATGGTTTGGTCTGGTCTGCATTCTGCCATCCGCCGGGCCGGTAAACAGGGTTCCTCGGATCTATACCCCGGCATCCATCAGGGTGATAACATTCGTACCATTCACCATCAACTTTAACCAAATCCCCGGCCTCATACTTTTCTGTGGCAATATATCCGCCAGAAACTGGCAGATGGATATCCTGACTGCCGATAAACGGTACGCCGCCTATATTGCACGGGCTGAATAATTCAGATGCAGTCGCAGCATTACCGGTTGTATCTTGGTTACCTCTGGTATTCACGCCGGGCAGATCTATGTCTTGTGTACCGTCAAAGAAAACCCCGCCGATATTGCGTCCCTCAAATAATTTTGAGGCTGAAGCAGCGTTAATTCCTATGCCGGCAATAACCTCCCAGTATTGGGGATTCTGATTAGGGTTGTTGGTGTTCTTATCTGCGACTGAGACAAATACCTTCGTACCATCATCAGCCAGCAATATCGCACCTTTCTGATACCCGCCAAAAGCATCACAGTAGGCTTTATCAAAATAGAACAGATTGCCTTTCTGCATATGTACAATAGTGGCGGATAAGGCGTTAAGAATGCCGTTAAAGTCCATACCCTTAGGAGGCAGGCCGCCTGATTCTACCGGCTGCATGGTTACGTTCGGGAAACCGTCGCTCCATGTTGCATCCTCCGGATCTTGTCCGGGCTGCCGGGTGTTCTGAATATTGTTTTTACTGCCGTTAGCCGCAAATGCCTGCGGGATTAATACTGGATTTTTACTCATGCGAAACTTCCCTGGTTAAATGGTTGAAAACCTGTTCCGGAAAAACCAAAAATCCCCGCGGGCGGGGATTCACGATAATCAATTAAGACGCCGGACGGGCGCGGTAATAATTGCAGGTTATAGATAATATGCCTTTCAAATTTATTGGGTATGAATTCAAAAAAATACCGCCCTTTCATGTGGCCGGTAATTAAAAAATACACGCGCTTTTCCGGAAATATCATGCGCAGGTATTTATTAATATTCGGTGCCGTTGCATGAAGAATATTGGCTGCCGCCTTAATCATAATAAGCAGGCGGAAATGTTCATCCGATAATTTATAAGCAGCAAACCGCGCTCCGGAGGCACTGAACGGCCGGTTATTAAACGGCGCAAAAGCCTGCGGACTGGTTTTAAATCCGAATGTATCGATATCATCAGGCGGAATGCTGATATTACGATTCACCCCTACAATCAGCCCCCAGATATCCAGCCCGAAACTCTGTGCAGTTTTCACATTGAAAGCCAGCCGGTAAAAATCATCAATTGATCCGGCAGGGTCTATGCATTCATTCATGCTTTCAATCAGACTGCAGATAACCGGACTGTTTGCATACTGTGACATTAAAGTGTCTTGAATATTTTTCATGATATTTTAATCTGATAAATTGAGGCTGCCGGGTATTCATCCACGCCGATTTCGAGCATGTCTGCCCATTTTTTACCGTCCTTACTCACCCGCAGCGACACAATACTTAAATGAGGAATGGCAGCAGCAACCGGACAGATGAATTTAGAAGCGATAACCGGCTGTCCGATTGCGGCCTTTGCGGCTCCGGTTGTAAAACCGGTAATAATGGCCGCTTTTACAGCCTCGCTATCCTGATATGACAGCAAATCAGGATCATCAACCATAACCTGAAAAAAAACCGGCACAAAAGCCGGTCGTAAAAATTTTACGGTGTATGTCGGCGGTCTGACGGGGAAATTTTCTGTATCTGCTATCACGCATTCTGTATTGCCATTAAAAGAACAGCCCGAACCGGCTTTATTCAAAATGGTACGGGCAATGGTCTCATCTTCTCCGCCCACTACGGAAACCAGAATACTGTTACGGATCACCGGATAATTGGTGGTACCAACCTGTATGGTCTCATCTGTCGGGTTGTCGATAACATACACATCTTTCACATCGGCTAAATCAGCTACTGCGCCATAAGTTGAGGCATTGGTATTTTTGCTATTAATTGCTACTGATGCCCGCCGGCGTTTTTCAAAATCCATACGGCTTTCTTCTTCAACACCGGCAACGGCTGTATATGGGTTGGTTACCCGATCTAAGCCGGTAATTGCTTTAGGGATACCGGTAATCGTATCGGGTGCGGCATTGATATTGCCCGCAGATACACACTGCGCCTGCACGCTTACTTTGCCGTCCTGAGCAATGGTTGCTTCGTTAGTTAACTGCCATTTATTACCGTTATCGTCGTTAAATACCGTACCGGCAGGAATAGTTACCCCGGCCAGCCCATTTAGCACCAGCATCACACTGGAATGCGTAGCCTGCTTGCGGGTCATAAAATAGATATAGCCCAGCCCGTCCTGCCAGATACCCTGCGCATAACGCGGGTCGAACTGATTCAGCAGGGTTATCATCTGATTGCGCTCATCGGTGATAATGGCTGCCAGAGAAGTTACTAACTGCCCTTGCGGTGTGTTCATGGCAGTATTCAGATCCTGCCCGAAAGCATTTCTGAACAGCTCCCATAAGCCATTGATTACCTCATCTGCAGACGGTGCAATAATCCCCTTATCAGTCACCTGTAATTGCGGAATGCTCATAAACCAATCACTCCTGTTTTATGATTGCTGTTAGTGAATTTAATCTGTCCGCGGATAATCCGGTCACCGTCAAGCATTAACTCTGCCTGAGCTGTAACAACTCCGGGGACGCTCAGCGCGGCATCATGAAGATGTTTGCGGTATAAAGCCAGCGGATAGCGTCCGTTGCCAAGAATGCGCGTTAAATACGGTATTCCCTCCTGCTGGTTAAAATACATATCTTCTTTCATGGTACGGCAGGCACTGGCAATGTCCTGAGCTTGCTGATAGGTGCTTTCAGCAACAGCGATATTGCCATCAGCATCAAGCACCAGATCCCATGTATCAGGCATTAAAAATAATGTTTTCATGAATTGGGCTTCCCTGTATTGCCGTTGCCGGTAGTTACACCTTTGTGAGTGTGATTTTGCAGACTGACTGAACCGGCTTTAATATCTCCATCGGCACTGATACCGCCGCCACCGGTAAACTGCGCTGTCTGTAAAGCATTAACTGCATAGCTGCCTGTCGTAGTAGTTACCGCTGAAGCTTGCATGCTGATTGTTGGTGCCTCCAGCGTGATACTGGTCGGTGAGTGAATCACTATGCCGCGGTCTGAAAAACTAATGTACTGCTGCGGTGTACCGTTTAAAAATCCGCCGATATACAGCCCGTCATTCCAGTCATGCTGGCGGCGACTGCCGGGTGCGGATTCGGCTTTATTGCGCTTAACTGCGGATATGTCGCGTGAGGCAAAAGCACATAAACCGATATCGCCTGCGACCGGATCGCAGATAACCGCATTGCTGCCGCCCTGTAAGCGGAAATACGGAACGCTGAATATTCTGCCGGGTGAGTAGACATTGCCGGCACCGTCAAGCATCTGTACCAGCGGCTGTACGTTTACTTCACCTACCGGACTGACACCGGTACCTGAAACCGCAAGTACTTTGACAAGGGTCACTGTCTGCACCCGCGATATCAGATTGGAAATAACCGCGTTAAATTCTGCTGCTCCGCCCAGTGAATGATTGATATTCAGGTTGTCCAGATTTTCATATTCTGCTGATTGCTGCATCTTTGCTGTCTCTCCATGTTGCGGCTATATCACAAAACCAGTTTCCGTCCGGCTGATTGGATTCAAGGCTTTTATGCATGCCGTATATGCGCCATTCGCCGTTACATACTTCAACCTGGCTATCCTGTATCTTGCAGATACCGCCGAAACGCAATAACGGGTCGTACAGGCATTTAAAAGTCACGCCGCGTATATCAGGTACCGGATAGCTGATCAGTCCTGAGGCGGGCGTAATGACCGGAATTTTTATGTTGCGTGAACCGCCTTTCGGTGTAACCGCAATCAGGTTATTCTCAATGTACATATCAAACTCAAAATCATGTTCAAGCGTTTTAAGCTTATCCAGATTAGAGCCGTTTAAGGTTAGGTTTTTGGTGATTGCAGATACGCCGTTATTCTCAAGCTGATAACCCATACTGTCGCAGATATCTTTGATTGCATCGGCAATATCCACCTCACCTTCTTTTTCATACGGCGGCTGCGGTTTTTTGTACTCCAGCATGGCCGCCTGCGATTCAATAACCAGACAGACATCGGGAGCCACAGAAAAATCCATTGTCGCAAAAGTAATATTGCCCTCAAATTCAGTAATCAGCTGGTCACCCTCTTCTCCGACTTCAACTTTTACTCTGTTCATCAGTGCATCAAGCGTATTCCAGTGCACACGGAACAGTTTGGCCATTTTCTCCAGTGCCAGCCCGTAGATTCGTATTTGTGCTACCGGCATTACTGAGCCATAACCGAACATGATATTGCACATCACACGAAAGCCTGTTGCGCTGATCTGGTTATGATTGCCGGCAAAAACAATATGCTCACCCTGTTTGTCCTTGTCCCGCAGGGTAACGGTTACTTTTATCTGTTTACGTTTCATCGGTATATACCAAAAAAAAACGGCCATTCAGGCCGGTGTAAGTCGGGTTATCGTCGCCATGGGTATCTATGAATACAAGATTTCTGGTTATCGGTGTCCCGTTGAGACAGACGCGGTTTTGTACCTGTACGCCGTCTTTGTCGTTTTCTACGCTGGCAAAAAGCTGCCCGAGCCGCGTAAACAACCGGATATGCCAGCGACTGCCGTTAATTACAAAGGATATATTCTGATTAGGATTAGCATCCAGCGGTATGGTTACTGTTGTCATTTAAGCCACCCTTTAATAGCGTTTACTGCCTGATATAGCAAAGATTCCCCGGGTTTTTCTGGCTGTTTTTCTCCGCCGTCGCTTTCTTTTGCATCATCAGGATTTTTTACCTCTTCGGTATCGTATTTCACTACCACTTCGCGCACTTCTTCTAGATGGAGATTTACTTTAATCAGTTGTGCACCGTCTGACGCTTCACGTGCGGTGTCGTAACCAACAATACAGGCATTGGTATAAACATATTCAGGTGTAATGATGTAAAACAGCAGTGTACTGGCCGCCAGTGTTTCAACCTGTCCGAGAAACACGCCGCGCATTAAAGTGCCTCCTGAGCCTTTGGTAAGCTGTACAGTGGCTTTATACGGATTGGCGACTTTGTTGTAACAGGCGAATGAGCCTTTTTCAACCGGTGCCTGTGCTATTTTGGCTGAATTACTGTACTTAAGAGAGGTAACGTTATCAGCCAGCAGAATGGGTATTCCATACTCGTTAAATACACCCCAGTAATTTCCGAATACGGCATTTATCAATGCTGCACCGCCCAGACTGATCAGGGCATTAGTACCTGCTGTATTTAAGCCTTTAAAGTTTGGTATGTTAGGAATACCTTCGATTGGCAGCATAGTTTACTCCAATAAAAAAGCAGCCCGAAGGCTGCAATAGAAAAGCCAGCGCATGGCTGGCTTGAATCTGTTACACAATCAAATAATAAGCTTCTTAAATGCATCTGTATTTATTTACACAGATATAGTCTTTTAAACTCTTAACCTCGGCTATCTGATTATTCCTGACAACTAATAACCAGCGTCCATTCTGATTAATGTTAGGTAATACGGGTAGGTTATCGATTGGATTAACGACACCGCCTAAAAGTTCAATTGCCTCATCAAAATCTTTGGCTAAAATATCCTGATATCTATATACATTAAATCTAGTATAGAGTTTTTTATACACGGAATGAAATGTATTGGCGGTTTCGGCAACGTTATCAAGTACAGCCTGTCTAATCAAATATTGCTGCCGTTTATTCAATGTTGGATAGCGGCCGTCCGGTTTACTGTTCTGGTTACTGGTGGTTATATATTGTTTAGCCTGAATCTGTCTGAGCTTTTCCGCAATAGCATTAAATGCATTGATGTAAGCTATTTTGATTGACATAGCATTCTTACCGGTAAAACCCATTACCAATAATATAAAACCATCTTTTGTTAGTTCGTATAAGTTGGTTTTATAAGTGCCATTACCAAGATTACTTTTTACCTCTTTCCCAATCAACTTAAAATTAAGTTTAATGAAAGAATCAGGCACTTGCGTGAAAATCTCTTCAATTTTAGCCAAAATATGCTTATGCGCTTTGCCGAAAGCTTTGGCTACAAATTCACTAGTGGTTACTGGTTCTGAATGGTTAATTTGAACGAATTGCTCAAAGTCGATAGCTACTGCATTCATGATAGATTCCTTTTCAATTTTCTAAATTAACCCTAATGGGTGGCCAAGAGGTTAGAAAACCTGAAAAGTAAGGCTGGAATTATTCCCCTTGCGGGTCTTGTATTCTTCGCCCTCTCGGCCATAAAGGAATCATATGTCAATTGGATTAGTAGACATTGATAGAATCATGGACACAAAAAATCACGATATCCGTCGTGATGCGGCTTTTCAAGGTTTCTACACCTCTTAATTCAATATTGCCAAGTCTCAACCAGTTTGTCAATTAGAACGTTAAAGTAGTTACTTACTCCTAGAAACGTAATTTTACGTTTCTAGAAATAATCAATAACCTACATTTATCTCCCTAGCGGCCGAAAATTCGGCTCCTAGGAAAAATCAATTACTTACGTGTAAATACAATTGCTTCCTATCTCCACTCCGACCAGTTTTGATTCGCCCATCTTGGCGAATCAAAATAACTTTTAATCGATTATCTAATTGCGCTGATAATCTCAGGTAATCTCCACGCAATTATAATCATCAGAATAATGAACGCAGCCGTCCACATGGCTTTGCGTAATTCTTTGGGTGTGAAATTAATAGCTTTCATATGCACTCTTTGAATAAAAACCACTCCGAAGAGTGGTTGATTGCGTAACAGAATCAAGATTAAAGTTTATATCCCTCAAGCTCTTTGGTTTTGGCTTTTATCAGCTTTATTCTACAGTTGAACCGGTTAATTTTTGTCTGCACCTCCGTATCAGCCGGTTTTTCTGAATTGCATTCATTATCCGCACTCTTAGTCCAACTTTTAAGGTTTGAGCTTAACTGGTCTCTAATTGATTCTGGTATAGCATCCCATGTTGTTTCTAGTGTTTTTATTGAATCATCTGCTTCTTGCTTTAATTTCTGTAGCTTTGCTTCTTTTACGTTGGCATAAACTTGATCCTGCTGTGCTTGAAGTTCAGAAATACGGCTATGCGTCAATTCAGTCTCACAGTTTAAATACTCAATTTGATTCTGCTCCGGCGTAGGATATTGGTTTGACTGGCACTGCTTTTTCTTTTGTTGATTCCATGCAAGCTGTTCAGGCTTTAAATGGTTGCGCACATCAACATCCATATTTGTCCATAAGGTATTTATCTCGTCATTTGCTGCTGCATTCTCCTGTTTTGCACTCTGTAATGATGCTTGTATATTTTCCTGAGTATCCTCTTGGCTATCTGTATTGGTAACAGTTTGAGCTGCCGGCTCTATTGCGGGCGTACTTGCTGCTGTCTTTTCTTCGCCATAGCATGCTTTCAGAATTACGCTAATTACAACCAAGAAACCAATTGCCGCCAAGATACTTTTTAAACAGCCACCATTTTTAGCTACAGCAGTCGCGCTAGATGATGCAGCCGCAGATGCACTTTGATTAATGATAATCTGCGGCTTTGCCTCAGTTGGCTTTGTTTGAACTGGATCACCATACCCATTATGGGAAGATGTATTACGGGCTTGGTTTAGTAATAAAGCTTTGTGTTCTTCATACTCTTCCTGAGTTATTGCCCCTTTTTCCAGTAATTCATACAAGCGTGTAAGTTCATTTGTTAATGATGGTTTAGACATAAAAAATCCTTATGCAGTATCAAAGTTTTTATCTAAGTTACTACAAACAAATCAAGATGAACAAAACTTCAAATATGCTGTTCCGGATAAAATAAATTTCTTCATGTTCTTCTAATTCCAAGCTGGTTAAACATATAGTTTATTTATTTCGATGCTTTTTGATTTCAGTACGGTAAAAGTCATCAAGACATTTTGAGGTTACTTTAGTGAAAGGCTTACCATATTCAAAGATTTCTGTAATTTTGCAATCGCCATCTTTTTGGCATTTAACCTGATAAGTGACAGAACGCTCTTCTAAGTCCCATGTAGCACCTATTGTTACTTTAACCCTGTCTGCGCTTGGTTCAGTAAATGTTAGTTTAGCAAACGGATTTAA
Source organism: Snodgrassella sp. ESL0324 (assembly GCF_013344955.1). NCBI lineage: Bacteria > Pseudomonadati > Pseudomonadota > Betaproteobacteria > Neisseriales > Neisseriaceae > Snodgrassella > Snodgrassella sp. ESL0324. Next base: position 8,303 of record NZ_JAAEDS010000015.1, read on the forward strand.
ATCCTGCCCCTGCCATAAAACATTATGGTCTATACAAGCCATATCTCCAGTTGCCTCTTGGTATTCATCATTTCTTGCGTAGATTTTTTTGATATTACTATCTAGATAATCCAAAAAGAAAGATTGATCAACATCGTTATAAATATTTAGATCGTTATCTTCTGTTATGCTTCCTTTTGCTAGAGATGCGTTTAATTCATACATCCCTTTTATGTACTGTACTTGAGGACTTTCCGCATTTGCACATGCACCAATAAATAAACCTAATAAGACAAAAAGTATTTTTTTCATTTTTTTCTTTCTGATAAAAATTTCAAAATATTTATTTAACTAAGTTATGTCATCGATACTCCAAGCTGATTAAACGTATAGTTTTGTACTTCTTTCATCGCTGCTACAGCATTTCCACTAACAGTATTTGATGAAGTGTTAACATTCATATTTGGTATATTAACATTAACATATTTTCTATTGTCTGTATGTGTTGCTGTATTGCCTCCAGCTAACTGATTGCTTTGGCTAACTCCTTTTGATATTCGATTTGCGTTATACACCATTTCCATATTAGCGGTCTGTTTAAAAAAAGCATCCCGTCTGTCATGCCCGCTCTTGTATTTTGGGTCATCCTGTCGCCAGATAATATAATTATCACCTAATATTTTGTGCCCTTTATCGTATGCGACATTCGGATTATCCAAAAATTCTTTTTTGGTTTTGGAGTACGCGGGGTTGTTGGATATTTCAGACAGCATATACTTAACCATTTCATCAAGTGAAGCTTTTGATCTGGTTATTTTCCCGTTTTTATATAAACCCTTTGCTGTTAATTCCGCAATTAGCTTTTTAGCCCGAATTCCCTGCCAAGAAATCAGTCCAATATTTGTTGCACCATTTTTCGGATCTGTATGCGAACCAAAAAGAAAATCCGGATTAAATGAATTTTCCCGACCAATCTCAGCAGTCATTATTCTTGCTTGCTGTGCGGATAAACCGTGTTCACGAAGAGATGCATAGATTTGCTGAGCATAATTCATATTTCCTTTTACAGGTACACTGGTTGCCGTTTTCTTCTGGTTTGGTGTTTCTGATGATTTCATACGTGCAATAACCGGCGTAATTTTACCTGCTTTGATCGCAGCAAAATAATCATCTCCAGGAGCAGCAGTGTTCCCTCTTTTGTTAGTCTGAATGTAATCTGAAACCCAATATTCACCATTAAATATTGCAACGTGTCCATGCGGATGTCCTGCTATGCTTGGTATAGACATAACGTCTCCTTTCTGGGCAATATACTTACCATTGTAGGCAATACTTTGAAATTTTCCTGTTTTAAGTAAATTACCTGCTACATCGCGCCCATGTCCCCAGATTTTAATACCCTGTGCTCTTAATGCGTTATTAACATATTCAGCACACTTTTGCGCACTAGCCTTTAAAGCATGTCCGGTGGCGTAATCCGCTGCTTTCACTGCTGTATCCGCAGGAGCACCGTTAGAAGCACCTTTCTTTCCAATCACAATGGGCTTAGTTGGTGGTGTATAAGAGCCGTTTACTTCTTCATACGTTTTGCCTCCGTGAAATAAACGATACGCACTTTCACCGATGAAATCGGATATATCCTCTTTTTTCTCACCCGTCGCTTTGGCAATCATTTCGGTAGCCATATCAGAAAATGATGCGCTTAATTTTTTAAACGACTCCCCAAGTGCATCAATCATTATTTTGCTGTTTTTAATGCCATTAGCAAAGGCTGTCCAGTCAAACAGAGATTTACCGCCCTTAGCCCAAGTGTCGTAATCGTCGTACAGAAGTACAAAAGCACCTGCCAGAGCAGTTACCGCAGCAATTGCCGGTGCAAACGGAGCAACAAACCCTAGCAGCGCACGTCCGGCACTAAGTAAGGTAGGAATCAGCAGCGTGCCGATTACGATGGCTGCGGTCTGGAATACCGCTTTAACAACCTTTTCATGTCGTTGCAGAAACTCAAAGAAGCTGTTTACTACCTTAATCAGAGTAAGCAGTATCGGTGTTAATGCATCACCCACCAACTGCTTCATGCTTTGCCAGTGTGCGCTCAATATCGCTTGCTGTTTGGTCAATTCGCGACTACGGGCAATGGCTTCCCCGTCTGAGTGATACATTCTTTTCTGAATATCCAGAATTTCCTGCAACTCTTTGCGACCAGAAATTAAGGCGTTGATTGTGCCGTCATCAAAGCCCATTTTTTTGCCGATTGTATAAGCCTGTTCCTTTGGCATTTTCTGGAATGAATCAGCCAGATCAAGCATTACATCATCCAGTTTGCGAACCTTACCGGCATCATCAACAACACTGACGCCCAAGGCATTGAAATAAGGCAGCATGCTGGCGTCACCAAACATCACCAGCCCGTTCATAGCCTGCTTAATGCCGGTTAAAGAGGCTGTCATACCCTGCGCACTGCCACCGAAAGCGCCTGCCGCATTCTGCCAGTCTGTAATACTCGCAGTAGCCATACCTAGCTGCCCGGAAAGCTTTGACACTTCCATATTGGCATGCGCAGCATCATTAGCCAGTTTAAACAGCCCTGTTGAGCCGATGATTACAGCAAAAAATCCGGTTAGCTCCTTAGTTACTTTTGCAATGGTCTGACCGAATTTTGCTGTCTGTTCGATAGAGGAATGATATTTCTTGGCTAGTTCCTCGTTAGCCTTTCCTGCCTGCTTTGAGGCTTTTTCGGTCTTATCCAGAGACTTTTCGAGTGCCTGATTTTTCTTTTCTGCCTTATCTGCCTGTGCGGCAAATTTAGACGTATCAAGCATCAGCTCGACAAGTATTTGTTCAACTATATTCGTTGTCATACTTATTCACCAGCATTTTGTTATGTTCAGAAACCTGATAAACCTCAAGAATATTCAGCACATCCTCAAGCCCCAACACACTATCAAGCTCAACGTAAGAAGCCAGTCCGGCTGTAATAACCTGACTGGCTAAAGAAGAGACATTCACTGTTTGTGCAAGTACGCCTTCACGGAAAGGCAATCCCGCCGTTAGTTCGTATCTGGGAGATTGCCGTTCGTTAAAAAATCGATATGCACCAGTAAAGCCTCTTTGCGTAATTCAAACAGTGTTTTTAAATCTTCAATGTCACTTTCTATGTCCAGACTGCGCGCCAGTCCGCCAGAGGGTACTATCTGCACGCAGGTAAGCAGTTCATCCAGCAATTCACCGCCTATCTGCGGGTCTATCTTGCTGATAACACCAATGGCGAGTTTTGCCATTTCCAGCATGCCGCCGTTTGGATTGATACCCGCTGTATCAATGCCGCTTCCGGCAAGGGCAAACAGGGCGCGTTGTGCCCATTTATCCGCCTGCATAATCGGCATTTCGGTGATCAGAAAGGTTTTACCTTTATCGCGACCGGTATCTATTTGAATTGTTTTTGTTTTACGTGCCATTAGTTAGTCTCCTCTGCGCCATTCAGAACTAATCTGAATGTGTACTGGCTACCTGCCAGTAATTTCTGACCGGAAGCCCCGCCGGTTAATTTAACCAATGCACCAGTAGCACTGTAGCGTTTTTTTACAGACGGAATTTCAACCACAATATCAATCGGGCGTGTTTCCATATTGGCATTGAAGTCTTTGCGGATATTCTCCATGTGCTCGATTGACGGGCTGTTTGCTTCTAGATGCAGCGTCCATTCCACTTCGTGCGGCGTATAGCCTATTGACTGTTTACCATCCACACCCATGCGGGTTTCTGCGATATTGGCATCACCAAAGCCCCAGGCGTTATCCGCCTGAAAGCCTTGCATCGTAATATAGTTGTCGTATACACCTGTGCAGCGCAACATAAGTACGGAATTGGCTGATGTAATCGTTAGCGGGTTATGTCCCATTGGCATGATTTAATCCTTTTACTTAATCAATCTGTTTAAAAAGGTCGAGCTGATTAATTGCATCCAGTTGCATTTCAAGCTGCCGTTTTTCTAATTTGCGCTGATTTAAGGCTTTACCTGCTGCGCTGCCGCGTGCCGCAGATTCAGCCTGCTGCTTTTTTAGCAGTTCCATTTCCTGCAAAATTTTTTCACGATTGGCTATGCCGTTAGTCCAGTACTGCCATAATGCATCGTCACATTCGTTCTGATAGCGGATAATGGTTTGCCTTTTATGTGAGGCAACTTTGTCTGGGTTAATGGTCATCAGCCAGCCAAAAAGTTTTCTCAATGGAAGGCAAAGCATTGAACGATTTCTTTCATCATTGGCAACCGTTGAGATCTCCACAACGGTTGATTTAAACCTCTGTTTTATCTTCACAAATTGACCAGCCCAATCCAGCCCCATGCCATCAACAACCGTACGCATAGCTACATAAGGCTCACCATCATGGTTAATAACCATTATTTCTGAACCAAGAAAATTAACGTTTAAATATTCCATGTTTAACTCCGAATGAATAAATAAAAACCCGTACATTTTGTACGGGTTTTCAGGGTGGTTTCAGGGTTGTTCCCTTATTTGATTTCAGTGTTATTGCACCGCGATAGAAGCCAGATTCACAGTATGAACACTGCCGCCGTCTGCATACCAGAGCTTTAACGGAAGTGATTCGCGCTGACCGCGTACCTGTGCTGAAGCTTGATTTATCAGCAGGCAGTAACCGGCTGTTTCAATCTGCCGGGCCGCGTCAAAACCAGCCTCATAATTAATCTGCGATTTCTGCGCTTCGGAAAGGTTTACCCCGCGCTGAATGCCGCCAAAATTCAGCATTTCATTAATCGGGTCTTGTGCGGCTGCGCGATGAATGGCAATGCCCTCCGCGTTATACGGGATAGCTTTATAGCTGATAAGCATATTCATAAACGCCAGTTGCAGTTGAGCGTTGAAATACACCTGATTCAGGTAAGTATCCACCCAGGCAAAATCGCCGCTTACTCTGGTATTTCTGAAAAAGATAAACCGCTCATTAGCTGTTGCCCACGCGCCATAATAGGCGTAGCCGTTGCTTTCCAGTGCCGTGGCATCTTTAAGGGCGGTGACAGAAGCGGCGATACCACTTTGCCGCTTGAATTCCATAGTCGAGCGACCATTTCTTTCACTAAAGTTGATGGAGGCGGCATAACCGCAAGCCAGCCCCGCCTGTTCGAGTGTGCCGTAAATCGCTGTCGTTCCGGATATGGCATTTTCTTTCAGCCATGAGGCAAAGCAGTTGGTATTGTTGGCAATCAGGGCGGTTGGCTCCTGCGCATAATAAACAAACCAGTAACGGCTGTTCTGTTTACTGTTCCACTTAGCCAGTGCTTTCAGAACATCCTGAGTAAATGCATCGCCGATGGTAGTAATAACAGCATAATTCAGGGTATAGCCTGATACACGCTCCATTACAGAATCCGGACTGTCTGCCTTAGTGGCATTATCAGCAATCGCCCCGGTATTTTCAGTTAAGCAGAGGGCTTCTGCTGCTGCTCCGCTAGCAAAGGAAATGGCCGAACCTGCGCCGGCGGACGGCGAACTGATAATAAATGCCTGTAACTGCGTATCAAAGATAACATCGTTAGTTAAAGCCTCTTTGATTTTTACCGCTGCATCACTAAAGCTTTTGGCTTTGCTTAAATCGATTGTTGCTGTGGTTACCGTACCATCTATAGTTAGGGTTAGTTCCCCTTTGATGGCTTGCAGTTCATGCAACTGCAATGATTTAACACTGGCACCAATCAGCCGTGCATTAATATCAGTCTGATTGTATCGGGCGATAAACAGGGTTGCGGGCTTGATAGTTGAACCGACATAACCATCAAAATAACACTGAGCAAACTGATACTCTTTACTGTTATAACCGTATACAGCACCCACATCGGCGGCACTGGCATACTGATTTATCGGATACACACTGCTGTCTGACAGTACGACGGTATTTAAGTCCAGCGCATCACCGCCTGTACCGATTACCGCCGGATTGACGGTAACAATATTACTTGCAGGAATTGAAGGTAACATAATATTTCCTATAGGTTTTTCAAAGTTATAACCGGCATGTCCAGATAAGTCTGTTCATGCGAAAATTCAGGGTTGTATTGCAAAAGCAGTTCGACCATCCAGCGTTGCTCATAGCGTGACTGCTCATTGATAAACGTCATCTGTACAGGGTCTTTGCAGTAAAGCGGCTGGCAAGATATAAGCCGCGCTGTGGAATAGTGGCTTTTCCAGAGATTGCACAACTTGCGCGCTTTATCGCCTGAATCAGCACCATAAAAATCAATCTGCATGGTTATCTCAACTGACTGCTGTACAAAGGTCTGATTGTCTGCCGGCTCGTAATAATGCGCGGAGACATCCAGTGCCTGCTCAAACAGAATTGACATAACAATCGCCTGATCAGGTAAAGGTGCATCATTCTGGTAACCTTGTATGACTGATTCAGGCGGGCATAAAAAAAGCCCGAGCAGATATGCGCGGACTTCTGTGTAAATCTGTTTATGCGTTACTGTCGCCATAGCAGCACCTTGCACCATGCCGGAAAGGATTCCAGCACCTGTTTAACCATCCATTCTGAGGTTTCATTTTCGCCGTATGCGGTAAAAATTACCCGTTCCGCACCTTTGCCCTGTGAACGGCGGATTGCAGCTATCTGACCGGTTAGATAGGCATAGATAAACTGCCCTTGCTGGTTAATCAGGTTAAGGTGCTCGAGATCGGCAGAGGAAATGCTTTGCAACTGAATAGTTATAGGCTTTTCCTCAAAGCATGGCACAACGGCACCGGATTCATCTACTGCTGAGCCGGAATTGATTTTTAATACTGCCTCCTGATTAGGATTAACCCCAGCAATAATGCTGTTAGCCATTCCTCTAAGATTCATCATTATCTGATACCTCTACACCGATAGATCTGGACATCTGCATGGTGTCACGCAATGGAGCGTCCCTGCCTTTTCTGGCAATAGTCGCTTTAGAGTTAGGCGGGTCTGTCCATGTCATGATTGATTCAACCAGATCGCCTTTCATCGCCTCGCCGACCAGTTCCAGTCCTTTAACCGCGCCATGCTGGCTGACCAAACCCGGTAAAGCCTTAATCCATTCGCCCTTATGTGTCCGTACTGTTTTACGAAAGAATGAGCGCGCCGGAATGTTGATTGTGTGCGCCGGTACGGTATGAGTAGTGGCAAAATTGGCTTTAGACTGTTTAACAAAACGACCGTTAAGCCGGAAATCCCCGGTTTTTTCACTAATCAGCCGGTAAACGGTTATCTGGTGTTCTGGAACCTGAATTTGTGCGCCGTACTCATTCCAGAACGCCACCTGCGCAACGGGCAAGGGCTCGCCATCGGTTTGTGCATAGGTGGATTCTTCAAAAATACCTGCCCGCACCTTTTTGTTTTTGCCGGCTGTGTATTTTTTCAGTGCATCCGATAAATCACCGATTTTTTTCATACTAACGCCTAACCGGCATGGGAAATTTGCCGAGCACATAAAAGAATGAGCGGTATTGTTTGATCAATGCCCAGTAGCGCGCCCCGTATGGTGTCTGCTGGTACCACTTTTCCGACTGGGTAGTCTGACCGTTATCCAGTGATACAGACACACTGCCCTCAGAAGCACTGGCAACACGACCGACTGCCTCGTTACCGCTGTCTGTACGCTGCTGTAAGGTGGCAATATGCGCCACCAGCAGAAACAGCAGCAATTCACGCTCATCAAGATTTTTAATAATGCTTTTATCGGTGTTATTGCACTGCATGCAGGCTTCAACAAAAAACATACTAAGCTGATCATCAGTTGCGCTAATTTTCGGGTACAGTTTCCGGAACTTTAAGAGGTTAAACTGAACAATACCGCTCATAGTTGCACCTTATTCCAGCTCGTTGTTTTTGGGTGGCGAAATAGGCTCTGTGCTCGATTTAGTTTTGCGTTTCTCTTTAGCTTCTGCCGTAGTGTCTTTGGTGTTGCTGTGCGCAAAAATCAGTCCGTTCTTAGTAATATCGCGATCCTTATTTCTGGCCAGCCATGCCTGCCAGAAATCCGCCGGAACATTTTCGGTAATACCATGCCCGCCAATAACATTAGATGTATTAAACCCGTTAATTTTTACGGTTTTATCATCAACCTGTAAAAGCAAGCCATTAGCTATCTTGCACCCAATAGTAACTGTGTCATTCGACATATGAACTCCTAAAATAAAAACCACCCCTGAGGGTGGTCGTCTTTATATAAAAATTAAGAAGCCAGCATGCTTGCAATAAACAGCGGCCGGTAAATAATAGCCCCCAGTGTTCCCTGTGACCGCTTCTGCTCATAACCTGATGACATCTGAATCAGCGGGTGTACGCGCATTTTTTCGGTAAATCCCAGTTCTACTGTCGGCTGACCTTCGTACTCGTCTACAATTAACTGAACTAGTTCGCCAGCTTCGGTTTTATATTCCGGTATTGTGACTATTTTCAGATTCGGGAAATTTTTATTAACCTGATCGGTCACGTTTACATTGTAGGTATTGGTTTTCGTTAGTTGTACAGATGCATTTGGAGACAACAGCATAGTCATTGGTGTTTCAAGATCAACCAAACCGTCCGTTTGTTTTATGAGTTGAGCGAAAAGCCGCTGGATTGAATCATAAACCTCTTGTCCGTCCATGTTCTCCCATGATGAATCTACTATTGACGGCAATAGTCGAGGATCATTTATCAAGCCGTAATTCTGCAAGCCTTCAATTCCGCGGAGATAGCTCTTGTTCTGGAATTTATTTAAAGTCAAGGCAGCCGCAATCTGCTTACGGCTTGCCCAATCCAGTCCGGCGGCACCAGCTATTGCTAATTCCCGTTCACCAATACGAATAAATGTCTGGTAGTGATAGGGCTGACGAGACGGATAGTTAACATTCGCATCACTTAGCCCGTTGTTATTGAAATCACCATAGGACGAAGTCTCACCAGTGCTTTCCAGTACCTGAAATGTCACTGTTGTCGAGGTAAAGTCACCCTTTTTACATTCAGAGAATGCAGTTGCCGTTTTCATTGGCGTTACCAATACCTCAATAACCTTTGGATCAACATAAGTTGTAAACAAAGCAGGAATGCCGGCATTTGGCGAAGTTTGCAGGGTGCTGGCACTATCCATAGCCAGTGCCATTCGACTTTTCTCCGTTAGCTCTACGGGAGCTTTGCCTGTTGCAAATACAACCCCTGCGCGTTGATTTAAAGTATTAAAATTTAATTCCATTTTAAATCCTTTTAATGTTTTGAAATCTTGGCTAATGCACCGGCTTCTGCTTTGCTGGCCACAATAAAGCCTGTTTCTTCGTAACCGGCAGGAGCGGTATCGGCGGCAACAACACTGCCATTAGCCGTACTGGCAAAAACTTTCTGACCAATATTTGCGCCACCAGCGAAACGCGCCCAAAAATCGCCGCCATCATATAGCGTTACGATAAAACCTTTTGGAATAATTAAACTGGATTCAGCCAGATATTCATTAAGGAGTGCGGTATTATCTCGGCGCACAAACCCGATTAACCCATTGGCAACTTTGGTATTAGTTGCCAATCCTGTTTCAGGATCGAACCATGCAAAGCTGCCAACAATTACGCCTTTTTCACCAGCTTTGATTTGTCCTTCACCTGCAAGTACAGAGTAATAGGGATTGGTAGAGGCAAAATCGCCCTCAACACCAACCGGCAGATCATTATTTAAATGTGTTTGAAATCCCATTTTTAATCCTTTATTTAAAACGTTCTGTAAGCTTATCCGCAGGTGCCAACATGCTATCCATCGCCACAGTGGGTTTGGGTGTCTCCGTAATCAGCATTCCAACCATTGCCTTGTATGCGCTAGGGTGCACGCCATTAATATTTATGCCTTTTTGCTGTAAGGCATATTTATAAACCGCCTCAGCACTGTCCATAGCCACCACACCAACCAGCTTCTTAACCCGTTCGCGTGCTTCAAAAAGCTCAGTAACATCCTTTACTGCTGCGGCACGGATTGAATCGGCATCCATAGCCGGCTTGGATTTTTCTTTATCGTCCGGTTCTTCGTCTTCTGCCTTTTCTTCCTTGTTATCAGATTCCTCATCTTCAGCGGTTTTTTCTGTTTCATCTTCGTCTTCCGCTTCTTTTGCCGGCTCTTCTGTGTCACTGGCAGCGGGTACCAGCATATTGTCTGCAACCGTTTTAATCACTCCCTCGACGACATCCGGCGTAATATCGCCATCCATGCCCATAAGAGGCTTTAGCACTTCTGCTACAGCCTCAATTGCACCTTGTTTCAGCTTCATTGAATTCTCCATAAGTCCGATTGGTAAACCATCTGCAATAACTGCATCTCTTCCTATCCGTCCGCGTTCAACCATAGCCACATGATTGCCGTGGATATTCCTCATAATTCCGTCATATTTCTGTCCCTCAAATTCGCCCGAAGTCATATCTGCGGTGTAGGCATATCCGGCAGACAGTTCGTTCAGCTTTTCGTTTTCAATCAGTGCAATGGCTTCTTTGTCAAAAATACGCAAGCTGGCATAAACATCGTTACCCTCTAGCTGCGGGTTAATTACTGTTCCTACCGTAATATCGTTATGCGGCTCTTCTGCGCTGACCGGCGTATGCCTGAGCAGCAATTGCACCCCGTTAAAAGAAAGGAGAGCTTTTTCAAGCTCTCCCTTGTCACGTAGCAGGTAATAGATTTTGTCCGGTTGCAGTTGCAGCCTTTCGTAATCCGGTATTTCCCGCCCGAAATACGGATTAACGGCAGCCTTACTGATAATTGTTCGTTCAACCAGTAAATGTCCGTTACCATCATAAGAACGCATGGATTTATCCATGGCCAGAGTTTTTTCGGTCATTGTCCTATCCCGTCTATAATGCTTTTACTGCCGCAGCGGCAATTAATCAGCATGCCCGGCTGTACCCATTCACCGTCCAGATACATTCCTTTGCTCACCTCAAATACTTTACCGTTTGCCTGTAAATGTGATTGCCGTGGCTTTTTGCTGCGGTGTGAATGCAACCAGATTGCCTTGGTAATACCCAGCTCCTGCCGTTTGGCGCATTCAATGACCGCATGCGCCTTTGCCCCCTGATCTCTTGCAATCAGTTCAGCACGGCGTTTACTGATGTCATAATTTTTTTCAAGTTCTGTCGCCAGTCCTGAAAGGTCGTAACCGCTGGTAACACACTGCCATACCTGCTTCTGTACCCGCTCCAGATACTGTGAAGCAATGGATTTAATCTCCCCGACATTAGTTTCAATTGTCGCTTGTAATGCTTCACGCTGATATGGTGTTATCTGAAACCGGACAGTAAAGCCAGCTTTGCGCATGTGTGTTTTTAACAGGCTTTCGTAGTTGGTTACGGTTTTACTGACGAATGCCTCAGCAATTTCCGGCGCCAGCCTGTCCAGATTGTCTGACCATTCAGACGCCAGGTAATCAACTATGTGGGCAACCCAGTCGACTATTCCGTCCATAGCCATCTGAGCCTTTTCCTGAGCGGCACGTTTGCGAAATTCTGTCACCAGCACCTGATTCACTTCATCGGAAATCTGATTAAGCAGTTTAATAAGTGCTTTGCGGTAGCTGTTTTCTATGCCGGCATTAGGCCATAGTGCCGGCAGTGTCGCCGGCTTCTTCCTGATTATTGCCATGATTAAAATCCCACTGCGGCTGTTCCGGTACGTCTTCCACATCAATACCTGAGTAATCGCCGCTTTCATCTTTAGCCAGACGCGCGCGTACTTCTTCCTGAGAAAGCACACCGGCGCTAATCAGTGCATTGTCTCTTTCTGCCTTAACTTTATCGGTGTTGGCTTCCTGTTCTTTATTCAACTGCTCCAGCGGTTTAAACACAAACACAATCTGCGGGTCTATTTCCCCGAACAGATCAAGCTGAATCAGTTTGATAATGGCAGTAAGCTGCGGCAGCAAATGCGCTTCCTGCATACCGGAGATGTACTCATGATAAACCTGAATCTCACCATCACTGCTGGCATTTAATCCGCTTGGTGTAATCCCCAGCAATTTAACCAGCGGCGTACGGCTTGGTGCGGCCATTTGTTCCTGTGATTTCTGCAGCAGGTTATCCAGCGTGGATAGCGGTGTGTTGAATTGGAAAAACTCTTCATTATCGTTATCCAGCAGCATCAGATTCTGATTGCCGCGTAATTGCGAAAACAGTTTGGAGCGCAGCAATAACTGAGTAACACCATCATCACCGCCGGCCAGAATATTGCTCATATCGGTTTTAATGCCGGTGAGTGAAAACGAATGAATCAGCTCAGACACGCTGTCGACTGTGCGCTGCCACCTTTCCACATACGGCTGCATAAGCTGCAGCATGGATATACCACTGAAGTTATAGGCTGGTTTAAGCATATCCGTCACCGGACGCATAACCAGTGTTAGCAAACGGTCTGCATGCACCTCTTCGCCCATAACAAACCATTTTGACGGCTTAAAGAAATCCGCAGCAGTTGCATCACTGGCGTTGTAAAAGCTTGGCGTTGTCCAGATCGGCTCAATCAGTTTAAGCCCTTTAAGGCAGCCTTTACCCAGTACCGCCTTATCAATCAGTAGCGGTATGTCTTTTTGGTTTTCATGCCCTTTGATGTTAATGAATATTTGCGAACGCCCGAAAATCATTTCATTTTCAATATGGCGGCGCATCAGCTCACGAATATTCAGTGCTTCCATACGCGCTTCAATGCTTTTGATTTTGTCGCGGTAGTCTTTATCGTTGCTGTCACTGGCGACTTTGACTTCGCCCCATGTGCGGGTCATTTCCTGCGCTGTGGCTTCATAAACGCAGCGGTAATCCGTAGACTGGGACATGCTGGCCAGTGCCTGATACCCGATAAAGCAAGGGTAAAAGTGAGGCGCGTTAATATCAAAAGCATATGAAGCGGTGAGACTGTCCTGAGCAATAGCCGGCTTTCTGCCTTTCGGTACCACACCGGCAGGAATATCAGGCATTTGGTAGCCTTGTGGTGGAGTATTCGCTGATTGCATTTCTTGCATAAAGGCAATTGCCCGCTCATTGGCTATACTTTGCTTATGCCTGGCTTCCAGCTCAAGCTTTTTAAGCCGGTTAGCCTCTTCCTGCGCAGCCAGCTCACACTCTCTCAGTTTGTTGCGTTTCCAGAATTTCATCATAAATTATTCAGACTGTTAGGATTGATATTTAAACCAGCGGATACCGGAGCAAAAGCCATGATTAAGGCATCAGCACGGTTAGGTGACGGAATGCCCCGTTTTTTCATATCCTTTTTACTTTCTACCCGTACCCGCCCGTTATCGTCATACGCTACCTGCGGCCGGCTTAATTCAGCCTTGAGATATTCAATATCCCTGATACTTCCGTCCAGACTGATCAGCTCATCCGCAGAGTAGTTATCGCCTTTCTCAACTGCACGCCACGTTTTGTAAAACCGGTCACGCACATGCCACCATGCCTGCGCTTTGATATTGGCAAACATATCTTTGTTCTTTTTAGCCGGCATATACGGCGATTCAGGCTTATAAACCTTGCCACCGGCATTAAATCCCACTGTCTGAATGCGGCCTTTTTTACGCGCAAACTGAGCCTTGACGCCGGCACCGACGCCAATACTGTCGAATATAACCTTATCAATATTGGCCTCCATTGCGTCCTGATAGACTTTATCAGCGGAATAGATGACATCCTGCCCGCGCCATTCATCCATACAGAACACAATCGAGCCATGCCGGCCAACTGTTGCGTTAGCGTCCTCGCCCTCGTCTGCCACATCAAACCCTAAAATACGTTTTCCTGCTGCGGTTAAATCCAGACGGGTATGCGCATTTGTTGCCGCCTCAATCCATGCCGGTTTAATAATAGCCAGCTCACTATCTGCCACCGGCTCACCAAGCCAGATATGCCGGTACAGCTCATAATCCCGTTTCTTGCATGCTTCCATTTCTATTCGCAGCACTTCGGGGAAGTTCGGGTTATCGTAATAGTTGGCTTTAATAACAATTGCATTATCCGGAGGACGGATTACAAAACGCTGGTGCGTATCGTCCAGCATATTCTTCGGATTGTAAGAAACCCATATCTCACTGCCCGGCGTCCGGATTGTAGGAATCAGGGTGTCCCACATCTCCTGAGTGATACTCTCCGCCTCTTCTATCCAGCATACGCCGGCACCCTCAAGTGATTTAATCTTTCCCGGGTCATTCTTAATCCCGAAAAAGATAAAGTTTGTACCTGTGCCTCTATGGATAATGGTTGATTTCTGTACTTCAAATTCATCATCATAGCCAAGGCGGGAAATAGTATTTGAGAGTAGCTTGTGTACTGAATCAGCAATTGATAGCTGTAATTCACGTACACACGGGATAGTCGTCTTTGTACGTCTGGCTATTTCAATTGCCAGCTCTGCAAACATCCACGACTTACCCGACCCGCGACCACCATACGCAACCTTGTAACGTGCTGGTCTGGCAAATCTGGCAAAGTGTTTACTAATCATCTGCCTGCTCAAATATCGCACTGATCGGGCGCGTTTCTATTTTTAACTCACCTGATACAGAGGTCTTTTCATTAAACGCCTGTACAGTTACATGCTTGCCCAGTAATTCAAGATTCTTCACCTTGTCCGGCCATTTAATCTTTTTGAGAATACTCTGGCCATCTTCTTTATCCATCATGGTAAGCACATCAAAGCCGCTTAATGTCTTTCTCCACACTTCCGGCCATTCCTTAACCGGCAATACCGAGCCATCAGCATTAAGAATGTCCGCCACATCCATCTGGTCAATCTCAACCAGACGCTGCAGAACATAATCAGCATTAATCTGTGTACGCATGCAGCGTTTCTGCTTTGCTTCGTTCAGTGCCTTTACAATGTCAGGTTTTCTGAGGTTTTCATGCCCTACTGCACTCGCCGTTCTGGCACTGTATCCTGCCCTGATTGCAGCCTGTGTGGCATTAAAATCTATTAGGTACTCTTCTATAAAACGCTGCTGTTTTTCTGTTAATCCGCTCATGGCGGAGTTGTTGGTATCCACCATGGCAATCTCCAATAAAAAAGCCCACGCGCGCGTAGGCTTGTCTCTTTTTGCCGGTTAATATGCATACACCAGCGGGTTAAAACTTATAAATCATATTGTCTCTGTAAAAACCAACATTGTTTAACGGTGCTGAAATTGATGTATATTTATAGTTTAAAAATCGTTCGTCATTACGTTTAATCTGATAATCAAAATAATCTAATATTTCACTGCGATAGTTTGAGAACATAATAAATGGCGGGCGTATTAATTCCATTAGTTTTATAAAGCTAACCAATCCAAAATCCTTACTCTTACGGTAGCTTATTTGTTCAGAAAACAAATACGGCGGGTCGAGTACCAATAATGTTTTTTCATTGTTGACATATTCGGGTAACAGTTCATCAAATGACTTTGATACTACTTCAACACCCGTTAAATAATCCTTTGCATCCGGATAATCACTTTTACGTAGCCTGTTATATAAAACAGGTTGTGTGTAAATTTGATTCAAACTTTCTGCTTGATTTCCGGAAAACAATAGCCAAGCCCAAACACAATCAACATCAATAAATCCATCAAAATTTTTAATTGTTTCAATAATCAATGCATGCGTTTTTGGATCTATTTTGTTTTTCCTTGGAATTCCTTTTAAAACCTCAGCCAGTTGTTGCCTTAATCTGTTTATATCATCAATATGTTTTAACCGCTGCGCATAATTATCAAAGTCGTTATATATCACTCTTGCATGTGGTTTTAACCTCTTTGCATGGTGTGACAATAGGCCTGAGCCACCAAACACATCGACTATTGTCCACTCATCACCTAATCCTTGAATATTGTCATTTAATACCTCACAAAATGACTTAATAAAATATCTTTTCTGCCCAGTAAAGGGCAACGGTGACTGTTTGAATATCTTTGTTACTGAACTGCTAACCATAATTACCGTTTATTCCAATTAAAGGCAACAAAAAAGCGGATTAGCTACTAGCCAACCCGCTATAAATAAATATCATATGTAATATAAGTAATTTGCTACTTAACCCAACAAAAAAACCAGCTTTTTTAGCTGGTTTATTAGTTTGTAGTAATCTGTTTCATATTTTACCGGCGCGGCGATGCATACCGGCGTGGTAAATTTTAAACACTCAACATTATGGTAATGTCGATAATTAGAAGCACTACTTTAAACTGATGGATCTAAATATACAGTCAAATTTAACTAGATGCAATAACTATTTATTAAAATATTTAACGTGGGCTTATAGCATCCTCATAATTAATTATCATCATAAAAATCTAGCATAACAATTCCCTTATTAATACTCTATACACACAAATACACATTTTCTTTATCTTTTCTTCTTAGTGTGTAATAATACACACTGATTAGAGAGGGGATTATGCATAGCTCAAAGGTTATTAAAAGACTGCTTGATGATGGGTGGTATGAGGTAGCCGTTAGAGGCAGCCATCATCAATTCAAACATCCGGAAAAATCAGGTCGTGTTACCGTCCCCACCCTAAAAAGGATTTACCACTCGGGACAGTAAAAAATATATTTAAACAAGCCGGTCTTAAATAACACCGACTGCTATTAACTCAGAAAGGTGCATATGTTTCTCTACATTGCTATACACAAAGATGAAAACACCGGTTACGGTGTAACAGTGCCCTCTTTACCCGGCTGCTTTTCATATGGTGATACTTTAGAAAAGGCTATTGAAGAATCTAAACAAGCCATCTTATTTCATATCGAGGGTTTACTTGAAGATGGCATAGAACCTGAAACAAATCAGCCCGACCTTGCCACTCTCATTGATACCCCTGAGTATGCAGGTGCACAATGGTTTGGTATCGAGGTGAATATTGATCACCTAACCCTTAAACCAGAACGATTTAATGTTAGCTGGCCTAAATACCTTTTGAACAAGGTTGATACCTACGTATCACAAACCCACGATACACGTTCTAACTTTCTTGCCAAAGCCGCACTTGAGAGAATTAATAGTGCTAATCAAAATACCGGCATAGCTAAATGATATCCGGCATAAATCTTCAAAATGCTATTCCCAGCGAAGTCGTAAGCCTTATTTTTGATAATGGCTTTACGCCAGCCCGTGCATGGCGTGAATACTTACAGCTTACTCAGGAAGAGTGCGCCAGAAAGTTAGGAATATCTCAGGCGGCATACTCTCAGCTAGAAACATCAAACAACCCACGCAAAACCACAAGAAATAAACTGGCTACTGCACTAGGGATTAATCCTGAACAACTGGATTGCTGAACATAACAAAACCAGCCTTTCGGGCTGGTTTATCATTTAGATTAAATCTCGCAAACTTACTAATTATCGTCATAACCATCTTGCGTTGGCAGTTTATTAAACTCGCACATCTTAAGCATTGATTTAACTTTGCCAACCATCGTATCAAGTGAATGTGAATCATTAAAATTCATTTTAATTTCTTTATGCCCTTCGCCTCTCTCTTCACTATATGAGGCTATCAATTTATCACCGACATTCACTTCAATATCTATGTGTTCAACTATACCAGCATCATTAACGCGCGCGTCGATATTATAGTTATATATAATTCTAGGCGGCGGTGTTCTTAGTACAGGCATATTACCCTCTTTCATTTAGGCAATAAAAAACCAGCCTTTTGGCTGGTTAATATGGATACTGAATCGCGCGAATAAGGTTTATATATCTTTATCTAACGTCTTATCCGAACCATAGCATAATTATAAATTTTCACTCCCGCTTTTTCAATGCTAAAAGCTTGAATATTCCAAATTTTTACCTAATTTAACTAAAATATCACTCATTCCGACTTCCAGCTTATCTATACAGTCACAATGCAGCTTGTTAATGATGGTTTTAACATGGGATAACTTCCTGTTCAGCCTCTGCGCTCCCCAGTCGAATTTATCCTGTAGCTGTATATAGGTTTTATTTTTAGTAAAAAGGTATTCCAGCAAGGTATCGCACTCTAACGGCTGAATATATGAATCTCTGGCTAATACGTAGTTTGTTAAATCAATAATGCCGGACAGGTTATAGCCGTATTCTGCATTAATCAGCGTCCATTCAATATCATTTAAAATACGTTCTACACGGGTTAACAGCATAGAGCTGTTTGCATGCATATCATGCTGGCTTAGCCCTGATTTACTTCTGTCAACTACGCCTCTGGATTTAATCCATTCCTCAATGCGTGCTGAATTACTTTTACCCATGATTAGCGTATTTTTTATGAAAAACACTTCACACAGCATGTGATCTATTGATGTATACATGTTTTCTCCATGGCCGGCTTAACTTGCATCTGCATCTTTCTCTACGAAAAACGTTACTGGCTTTTTTAATTCTTTTATTCCGCATATAGGATTAACCCATACAGGCTGCTTTGAATACTGAGCCTTTAATGCATACAGAGGTACGATCAGGCTGTTAAATATTACGATAGCAATATCCAGCAGCCATGAAAGGTAATATCTATGGTGTATTTCCGAATTTTCAAAATTTGGATTGATGTATATAGGGCAAAACAAAAACCAGCCGGTGTGCGTAAAGTCAACTCTTTTAAATTCCATTTTTCTACCTCAGTTCATTTGTATCAGATTATTTGCATTCAATAGCAGTTGCGTCCTTAGTACGCCCTCTGCGTGATACAGGTGCGCAGTTTCTACATCCAGTATCGTTGTTCTTCTATCTGCCTCATCATGGCAGGCACTGCATGCGTATGCGCCTAATAGATCACTGGGTTTAATTCCGGTACCGCAACTGCCTGCCAACCTGTAATGAGCGAAAACCACTGTTTCAGGATTGCCGTTACAAATACCAGGCATGCGCACCTGACATTGCTGCCCTTGTGCTGATCGGGTGATTTTGCTCATGATTAATTCCCTAAAGATAAAAGCTGATCAATAGCCTGCTGTGCTTCATCTTTACTGGAGAAGCGGTTGCATAAAATCATGTTCCAGCAAACAGTGAAACAGGCTTTATAAAAGGCGTTAAACTGGTCCTGATCCATACTGGCAAAACTGATTGATTTAGGCTCTTTCACCACACCAGCCGGTGTTACGCAAATATTAAAATATCCGGCTTCAATAGTTAGCCAGCGACGAAATGAATTAATGTCTTTGTCTATAACAGGTAGTTTTTCAGCGCGCTTTTTAGCCAGTAAGTTAAGTGCTTCCTCTGCGGCTTTAACAATAATGCCTTTATTACCGGCAAACTTATCCAGCCTCTTAGTTATCCACAGCACCACATCCCGTTCTTTAGGGCTGATAACTCCGCCTGCCGGTTGCCAGTAATCAAAAGCCAAAGGCAGTAAGCCGCCAAAGAATAAACGGTGATGAGGCAGGCTCCGGTCTTTTTGTCTTGTTACTTGTATCTTTACCGCTTGGCCAACCTTAACTTTTTTGAGACTATCGGCATCAATTGCTGTAACTGGCCGCAAGCTGTTATCAACTGCCTTAACTGCTACTAATTCCATGATTAAAATTCCTCAATGCTCCAGCCTCCGCCGTTCTTCTTGGCTTGGCGTTTTACCGCAATAAATTTAAGCGGGTACATATCAGCGGCTACTTTAATTTTTACCCTTGCATCATCCTGCCAGAAGCCTTTTACTTCGTGTATTTCCATAGTGCCGTCACTGCGCATAACGCAATAATCCGGCGTGTAAAAGGTGTTATCTGCCAGCCTGAGTTTTACGCCTTCAAACCGGTACCAGCTTAATGATCCGTCCTGCATAGCTGGTTTTAATACTTCCAGCTCATATGCCTGCTCTGTTTTGTTTTTTTGTCCGGTTTTTAATCTTCCAAGTGCGTAAAAATTTTTTGACATCTTTTCTCCAGTATTTATTTTTCCAGTTTCTTAATTTACGTATCTCTGCTTCTATGTATTTCAAGCTTATATCGATTTCCGCGAGGGCACAGACTTCTTGAAAACCTCTACTCCTGAAATAACCCATTTCCAGCCTGACTGCCCTATCCAGATCTCTGGAATCGCCTATAGCTTCAGTAGCATCCTGCAATGCCTGAATAATGACCATTCCCCATAAGGCTCTGCATGCGTGATATTGTTCATAAGGGGATTCAACATAATCATCCGGCTGCTTATCCATGCTGCCTCCTGACATACTTACTCCGCTTATTATTTCGGGCTTCCCACTCTTCGCGCTTTATTCTCAGGTCTTCGGCTATAGGCTCAAATTTGTTGTTTGCACATTCTCTGCGACCGGGGAAATAGTGCCATTTTTCATCATGAGCACAAATGCCAAATCCGAGTGCCGCCATTTCGTGGGGGACATATTCGCCTTTGTTATTTTTTTCTCTCAGTATCCAGTGACGGCAAGCTATACAGGTATTTTCAGACACGATGTGATCTCCTGTTAATTCAGCGCGCATTTTTGCGTTATTAAATTAAGCAGATTTCCTAACCGGGCTTTGCCCTCTTCTTTTTGTTTATCGGTTAGAAGATTTCCGGCTTCAATATTCATGCGCTCTTCGCCTGCCGGCAGTAAAGCCAAGGCATAATCGTTTGTAATTTTCCCTGTTGCCGCCGCTTCTGTGACCAGTTGTGCTAACTGTTCTTTATCAAGCCCTGCGCTAACGTACCAGTCTGGCTGTATACCTTTTGCTTTCTTCTCACTGACGATGCGCTCATATGCGGTTTTGAACGCAAGCCCTGCACGGTATTTGTCCCCTATGTTGAATAATGCTGATGCGCTTTCTGCTGCATGCATAGCTGTGTGAGTTGTTAGGATAGACAGGTGTTCGTTTTCCCAGCCTGCAACCAAGGTGTTAAATGCTTCTTCTGCGGATTGCCAGCCTTCGTCTACGCGATCCAGTATTGCTGCCAGTGTTAATCTGCCTTTTAGCTCTCGTCGACAGCGTTCTAGTGCGATTAAAACTTTATCCAGCGGATAAGCCAGCAGGTCTTCAGCCATCACAAGCATAGCGTTATCAGATAATTGCGTGCCAGTTAGTTCGGCGGTCACGGCAATTGCCTGCATGATTTTTTCATCATTCATTACGCCACCCCTTTTGCTCGCAGTTTGGCTAGCGCGCTCCTGGCAGCCTCATAATTGCTTTGCGTGCTCTCAGTTTGCCTAGCCTTGATTTGCGTCATCTGCTCACCCCTCTGCATGTCCGTCAACACCTGCTGATAGGATTTGAGTAAACATCCAAATTCATGCCGGCATTGCACAAACCAGCTCCCGTTGTGCGATAGAAAATATTCAGCCAGCGATGGCGCAACCTCTTTGCCAACGTACCTAACCAGCATTGCGACCTGCCCACGGGTTTTTTGATTAGCGGCTGGTAGCACCCCGTACCGATTGCGATAGGCTCTTGCGTATGATTCCCAACAAACAACATTATCAGGGTTAGCTTGCGATTTTTTCTGCGCTGTTTTCTTTTGCGGCAACTCTGCCTGTGACGCGGGTGTAACCCCGTCACTAATATCTGATGGTTCTAATTGATGGTTAATTGATGGTTCTTCTTTAAAGGAATGTGCAGAATTTGCACATAACTCTGTCGTATTTTGCACATTGGCAGGTGCAGAATTTGCATGTGCAAAATTTGCATGTGCAGATTCTGCATGTGCAGAATTTTCACATTGGCTTTTATAATTATTCAAATTGATTGTGTATGAGTTACTCTGTCTGCTACCAGATTTTTGCCTGCGTTCAGACGTTAAAATACCGCAGCTTTCAAGCCGCTTAATTTGATTAATTACAGAGCGGTAACTCATGCTGCATTTGCTTGCCAGAAATGCCTGGCTTGGATAGCAAACGCCATCATCATTCGCATGGTCGCACAAGGCTAATAAAACCAGTTTTTCACCTTGCGATAAATCCAGTTCCCATGCCTTGGACATTAATTTAATACTCATATTTCACCTTAATTTAAGCTAACCAGTGAATAACGTGCGTATCGTTTCCCTGATATGTCATCTTTTATGATTAATGAATTAATGACATAGCCTTTCTGTCGTAAATCGTAGATACGCGCACCCAGTCTCAGGCAATTGAATTTGCGCATGGCTTCTAAGGGCGTTAAAGCGTTTCCTGCCTGTAGGTATTTCAGGATTTGTTCTGATTGGGAATCCATTATTAATCCTTTTTAATCAGCCAATTCAGGCCAGAACTTGGCGTAATCTAACGGGCGCAAATCTTTTCTTGTTACTTGTCCGCTGGTGTATTTCTCAATGATTACAGCCTGTTTAGGAGGAACAGCCTTTTTCCCGTTTGCTATCATCGCTATAAATCCAGGGCTTATATTTAAAGCTCTCGCCATCTTGCTACTTCGTCCACGTTCTTTGGAAAGATAGGCTTTAAGTTCCATTTATATACCTCATAGTCTAATATAAATATACTATAGATTAAAATAATAATGAATTTTTTAAACAAAGTAAACTAAAGGTTTAAATAAAAGAAAAATAAACTTATAGATGTTTATCAATGGTAAACAATGTATAATTTACTCTTTGGATTAAATGGATTACCAATGGATAATAGAACTAAACGACTTTTATATTTAATTGAAAGGGATTTTGGGGGGAGCCAGACTAAATTTGCACAAGCAATAAATAGATCAAATGCTCAAGTAAATGCTCTAGTAAAAGAACGCAAGCCAATTGGAGATGCATTGGCGTTAAATATTGAGAGAACACTTGAACTTGGTATTGGCTGGTTTGATATTCCTATAACAAAAATCAATGACCAAGAAACGCAAATTAAAAATGCAGGTGATTCAAACAATATAGATAATATTCAGTCGTCTATCGGATTAATTGAATCAGCTGATGCAACTATCCTGTTAAATAAAAATGAAGTTGAATTACCCTTTTATACTGATATTCGACTTAAAGCTAATAATGGCTTTGCAGAAGATATTCAGAATTACAACAATCAAAAATTGCGGTTTTCGCGTCTTGTACTTAGCAAAAATAATATTAATCCGTCTTATGCTATTTGTATTTTAGCAGATGGCAACAGCATGGAGCCTGCAATTCCTAATGGTGCGACTGTTGGCATAAATTGCGAGGATAAAATCCTTCGCGATGATATGCTGTACGCTATAAATCATAATGGACTTTTGAAAATTAGAATTTTAAGAAAAAAATCCAGTAACAGTGTTTTACTCCAAAGTTATAACACTAACGCTTATCCTGATGAAGAAGTTAACTTGGAAGATATCAGTATAATTGGCCGTATTTTTTGGTGGTCTGCATTTATTTAGTTAACTGTTATTAATTTTTGTATCACCTCGAAAATAAACTTATTGTATACGTATTTTCACCATATTAGTTTTTATACTCCGCTCTCTGACATGATCAAGAAAGCAATTCAGTGAAAACAATACAGGAAACATATGCAGAGCGGCTGGAAATGCTGGTGCAAAGATACGGGCAAACTAAGTTGGCAGAGGTTATTAATTCACATGCTGTTTTAATACAAGACTGGATTAATAGTTTAAAAACAGGTGACGAAAATAAGATATCCTGGCATCAGGTAACAAAGGCAATCAGACAAATTGAACAATTGCTAGGTTTGGAGTGCGGGTGGTTTGATCAGCCGGTAAAGGAAGGTGAGTTTATTAAATATTCAATTCAATCAGGACTCACCAAAACACCTGCTTATCAGGTCAAGCAAGAGCATAGTGCAGCAGAGTCCGTACAATTTCGGTTACTAGATACTGAAAAGCACTTACTTAGTAAATCCTCGGATATCAATAACCAGAGCATTAAACTCGTAGACATAAACCGAAATTGGGCAGTTACACATCTTGGTTTGAAACTAGATGATATTGCTCTTGTTACGGTTTTTGGCGATAACATGTTTCCTACACTGAATGAAAGCGATGTTTTATTTGTAGATACTTCAATAAAAGAATTTATAAATGATGGCGTATATCTGTTATCAGGTTCATCAAATATCAGGATAAGAAGATTACAAATGGTTTTCGACGAAATACATATTATCAATGATAATGATAAATACTCGAATCAAAAAATAGCAGTTAAAGATAAAGCAAATTTACAAGTATTAGCTAAAGTAAAAAGGGTTTGGTCATTGCGCCGCTTCTAAAATATCTCTTTCTCAAAAAAGTGCATCCAAAAAGGTTGCACTTTTTTTTATATACCTAAAATTAATCCATAAGTTAAATTAATCATAGAAATCAATTAAATAAAACTTAATTTGTGAAAAATTAACCACAGTATTTTCTTAAATAGTAGCAAATCTGGTACAAAATCAATGTAAAAATTTAAACCTTTAGACTATTTTCTATTGCACTTTTATTAACCTTAGGTATAATTAAACCATTGAACAAACACAGACACCGATGACCTCAGTATGAAAAAGAACTGGGGAAAGGAAGCAAAAGGAAATACAGGCTAGGTCGCCACGCTTCATAAGTTGATAGCAAAATGTATTGTTTATTGATCTTTTAATGAGTTTAAAAATCGTAGCGCATTTATCAATAGTAAGTGCGCTTTAGTTTTTAAACTCGTAGCAGTCATTTTAAACACTGCTATCACTTAGATATATTTGAAAGGAGTTGGTTATGTTGGAAGTTACTGAGTGGTCTGAGGAACAAATTAAATATCCGGTTGGTCGCAAAGGCCGCCTAACTGGAGTTGTTGTTATTTTCTTTTCTGAACAACATGGAATAGTTATTGATTGTGGTCCGGATTATGCAATAGAACAAGGTAAAGCTTACTTTACTGAGTTATCTTGTAACAATCGTGAAGAATGGGAACAGGTCGATATTAAAATCACAGGCTAAGACAATACCATTATCAATAATACAAAATCACACTAAGCAATCCAGTAAAGCCCAAAAATCGCAGCGCATTCAATTAGTAAATTGAGTGCGTTTTAGTTTTTGAGCTTATAAAAATCAAAGGAGTAAGAAAAATGTTACAAGCTTACAGTAATGGAAATATCACCAACCCAGAACCTGTCGGATACCGAAAAATGATGCAGTATGAAGAAGCCTTGCAAAGAGCAAGCGACGAAGCCGAAGAAAAGAAACAAGAAATACTGGAAAAGCTTGAAGACGATAAACTGATAGATATTGCAGCGGAAGCTTTTGGTGAATTGTATAGCACAAAATATTCTGATGAAGCGGACAAGCTTACAAATGAAATAGTTAAGGCACTTGTATTGGGCTGCCATAAAGATATGACAGTAAGAGAACTATTAAGCAATCTGTCATTAGAAGCAGAAAAAATAGTAACTGATTATGTTTTAACGCATGCTAATTAAATCAAAAGCCAGCCAAAACGCTGGTTTTTTTATTGGAGAATAAAAATGGATAAAGCTAATACAGATATTAAATTTTATAAGCTTAGTAACGGTGAAATTTTTATCGGTTATTTCTACTACCTAGAAAAATATCTTAAAGATAATGATTGTTCATGCTTGGAAGAGCTTAACCCAGAAACAGAATTAGAATGCGATGACGGAACTAAAACGAAACTATCAACATTAGCAATAAAGTACAACGGGCAAATTTATCCTAAGCAAGTCCTTTACTGGGAAATATAAGTATAAATTTGAAAACTTTGTACGGTTTTAATTTTGAACTTAGGCTAATCAATCCAAGCACATTTAAACAAGTGTGCTTGTGTGGATTAGTAGACATGCCAGCATTAGCTGGTTTTTTTATTAGCTATAGAGGTGATATATGTTTGCTGTATATGGAAAATCATTACAAAAAGAAAGAACCAGAAAGTATAGATGTTGCAAATACAAAATATCAGATGAAACTGCAATGCGGGCGTTTAAGAAAGATACTGGGGCGTATAAGATATCTCCAGAGTTTTCATCTGAAGAACAGTGTTTAGAGTTTATTGAATTAGCAAAATCGGACCCAGAGGTCAGGTGTTTATACATTGCTAAATTAGACAGAGTGAAAAACGAAAAAGGCCAAGTCATTATCAATGAAAAAACAGACAAACCAAAAATGAAATACTTCCGATTTAAAGGTATCCCTACTCAATAAATTAAACCATGTAACAGCAACAACGAGGGAGTTGTACATGATTAAAAATTCTATAACTGCATTTATTGCAGTTTTTTTAATGTCTGCTTCTCTTTCAGTGTCCCCTGCTTTGTCTGATAAGGAGCAATTAGAGATGCAACGCAGTTATACAGCCAGACAGATGCAGCAGAAAGAGTACCAGGCAGATCTGGAAGTAAAACGGATAGCTGATGCATATGCGCGCATGAGTGATAGCGAGCGCATGAAAGGTGATGCAGAGCTTAAATAATTTTAGGTAATGGTCGTTGATATTCCTGCCCAGCTAAAAGCTGGCTTTATTATTGCGAGAAAACAATATGAATAATCCATATTTTAAACAGTTAAGTTTGTATATTCTAAACAAAGACAAAATGCCGGATTTAGCAATACTGGCAGAAAAATTACAAGAAGTCGCTTTTGTGCCATGCATGGGATTGGATTGGGATAGTGTTGGTTTCTCCAATCCTGTACCGTTTGGCTCAAATATAGTGTTTCCAGCACAGAATACATGGCGCATTGCGTTAAAAAAAGAAGAAAAAGTATTACCGGCAGCTGTGGTGCGGGATATTCTTGACGAAAAAATTAATGAGATTCGTGAAACTGAGGGACGGAATGTCGGGCGTAAGGAGAAGATAGAACTGAAAGAAACTATCACCGATGATTTGTTGCCGCGCGCTTTTACCAAAAGCAGTAAAACTGAAGCTATTATCGATGCTAAGTATGGATTTTTACTGATTAATCAGGCCAGTAGTGTTCGCGCTGAAATACTGCTCACGAAATTACGTGAGGCACTAGGCGGACTGGAGGCGAAGCAGCCACGCACTCAGCAATCTCCTGGCAATCTGATAACCGAATGGTTATTACGAGGTAGCGCGGCAGGACATTTTGAGCTGGACTGTGATTGTGAACTTATGGGATTCGGTGATGCTGCGCCGGTGGTTAGGATTAGCCGTCATGATTTAACCGTTGAAGAAATTAACCATTTACTCAGAAGCGGCAAAATTGTTACTCAGCTAGGTTTAAGTTGGCGGGATCGAGTACGTTTTGTTCTCACACAGAATTTCACTCTAAAACGCATTCAGTTTCTGGATGTAATACAAGAAGAGGCAGCATCACAGGGAGATGATATAGAAAGCCTCACGTTTGCTTCACAAATATTGATGGCAGAGGCATTAAGCGAGCTAATTACAGAATTAATCGATCATTTAGGTGGCTTAATCCCAGAATAAATTATCAGAAATTTTAACCAGTCCTAAAGCCTATTTATTAATGGGCTTTAATTTATGGAGCTTTAAAATGAGTACACAATTAGTTGCATTAGCAAATAATTTAGCTAAATCACTTGATTTAGCAGACGGACAAGGCTTGATTGAAACATTGAAAAAAACAGCCTTTAAAGGCGCAGTAACTGATGAACAAATGGCTGCATTATTGATTGTCGCTAATCAATATAAATTAAATCCATGGACTTCTGAAATCTATGCATTCCCCAGTAACGGTGGCATTACTCCGGTTGTGGGTGTAGATGGATGGGCTCGTATTATTAATGCTAATCCACAATTTGACGGGATGGATTTTGAACAAGATACAGAAAGCTGTACATGCCGCATTTACCGCAAAGATCGTACACACCCTGTTTCTGTCACAGAATTCATGGACGAGTGTAAACGCAATACGCAGCCTTGGAAATCACACCCAAAAAGAATGTTACGGCATAAAGCGATGATTCAGGCAGCACGTTTGGCTTTCGGCTTTGCCGGTATTTATGATGAAGACGAAGCAGAAAGAATCAAGGATGCCAAAGAAGGTGTTAAACCTGATGAGCTAAACCCATTCAGGGGCGATATAGATAATCCGGATCGGGATAAATTGATTAAAGAGGCTGAAATTATTGCACAAAAAGGTGATATCGATTTACTCCGTAATCATTTTAAATCATTAGATAAAGCATCGCGAAATATCATAGGCAGCGATGAAATGCTTCGTCTTTCAAATATCGCAAAAGAAATTGCTGATCAAACAATTGAGGCGGATGCAGTGGAGGTTAATGATGGAACAACGAACTGATGAATGGTTTGAAGCCCGCCTTGGTAAAGTAACAGCCAGTCGGATTTATGATGTTCTAAGTAAAACCAAATCCGGTTACAGTGCTACACGTAAAAACTATATGGCTCAATTAATATGCGAACGCCTAACAGGTAACAGAGAAGAGAGCTTTAAAACTGCAGCTATGCAAAGAGGTAACGACATTGAGCCAAAAGCACGTGCAAGATATATGCTGGAAACTGGTGAGCTAGTTGAGGAAACAGGATTTATTAATCACCCTACTATCAATATGTCCGGTGCTTCACCTGATGGTTTAGTCGGAGAAGACGGGCTTATTGAAATCAAATGTCCTAACACTGCAACACATTTGGAATTTTTACGTACCAAAAAACCCAAACCTGAATATTTATTACAAATGTTCTGGCAAATGGCTTGTACAGGCCGGAAATGGTGTGATTTTGTTTCATATGATGACAGACTTAAGGAACATTTATCTTTTCAGATGGTGCGCATCTATCGTGATGATGAACGAATTAAGGAAATTGAAGAAGAAGTTCAAAAATTTTTGCATGAACTTGATGAACAAATTGCTGAGCTGGATATTGTTATGGAGGCATAAATGTCAGTTAACAAGGTAATTCTGGTTGGTCGCCTTGGGCGCGACCCTGAAACACGATATATGCCCAATGGCGACGCTATAACGAATTTCTCGCTAGCTACTGATGAACAGTGGCGTGACCGTAATGGAGAACGACAGACACGTGCTGAATGGCATAACGTATCCCTGTACGGCAAACTGGGAGAAGTAGCTAACCAGTACCTGAGAAAAGGTAGCCAAGTGTTTATTGAGGGCAAAATTCAGAGCCGTAAATATACCGGTAACGATGGTATCGAACGCACTGCATACAATATTATCGGCAATGAAATGAGAATGCTGGGCAATCGTAATGATGGTTTCGATTCTGGCAATAATAACGCTGCACCGCCTACATCGAACCCACCACCAGCGGCACCACGCCGGCAACCACCTCAACATGAATCAACAACCGCGCCAATAGATGATATTGATGACGATATTCCGTTTTGATTAAAAAAATAAGTTGATCAAAATCAAAAAGATTAAACCCTTTAAATACTAAAATATTTAAAGGGTTTTTGTATACTCCAAGCAATGTGATTGTAATATTATAAATATATAAATTTTATTATTATGAAAAAAATCCTTTTTTTATTATTGCTTCCAATTACCTGTTTCGCACAAAGTGAAATAAGTAATTTTTGGGAATATGGCGATGGCTCTCGGGGAATTAGTACCGTTATAAATGATCAAGATGATTCATATATGATAATTAAAGATAAAATAGAGGGTTCTTTTGTTCCAATTTTATATCTTAATCCTGATGGTACTTTCTATTCAACGACCACTTCTGAATGTGGTAACGATTGTTTTTATCATTCGAGCGGTACCTTTAAAAAAATTGATGAAACACATATACAATTACAAATTAAAGAATCCGGGCAAGCGGGTTTGTGTCGGGGTGGAAGTATAACCAATACAGAACCACGAGATTTGGGTATTTTTGAAATTAAAACTTATGAAGATAGATATATTTTAATAAAAATAAATAGTAAATAAAAAAATATTTACAAATAAAAACAGTAATTTAGTTACTATTGTTATGGATGATTCAGCTACTGCTCCTGTAGATGATATCGATGACGATATTCCGTTTTAAACAATACGGATAAGACATAGCCAGCACCTAGCTGGCTTTTATTTTTGAAGGATTCATAGATGGATATTGATAATGAAAAAGAGCGAATTGCAGAGAAATTAATTAATGAGGAAGAATTAACGAGATCAGAAATTATCTTTTTACTTGAAAATTTTAAGGAAGTTAGTAAGCGGGAAATTAATGAAAATTATACCTATCACACTATTACTGCCTCTATTTTAGAAGTAGGTGAAGATTTATATTATGAAGTAGCTTGGCGTTTTTCAAGATGGAAGCGCATTCCGCATGAGTTTCATTCACAACCTATCAGAGTTAAAAAGGCTCAGGAAAAAGCAGACGTTTACAAACCTTATGATGATTAACTATTAAATTGAAACTAGCTACTAAATAGTAGCTTTTTTATTGGAGAATTAAAATGGATACTGAACTTGAATATATATGTTTACGGTCATCTTACCTTGTTGGTCAAGCCTATTATCGTTTAGATTTAACCAATAAGCTTGGTTACGATGAAATTACATGGCTTAACTCCCCAGAAAATCTCAGAGATGCATCTCTGAATGTTGTATTTTCTGAAATAAGAGAAGTACAACGGGTTAACCAGTTAATTATTAATCATCTTTATTCAAATAAAGAGGAATTTAATTTTATAACAGAGGAGCCAAAAGATGGCGAATACGTCTGGGTTAGTGACCTTCTTAGTCCCGAGTTTGTGAGCCTTATTAAATATGATTCATCTTGGAATCCGCATAGACAACTATTTAAAAATCATCTTGTATTTGTAACCGAAGATTTAGCAGTCAAAGCTTCTAAAAGCATAATACAAATTCTAAGGAGAGAGGCAGCAAGAAAGCGTTTTAAACCTCTTACTAAAGCACCACAGGATGGCACCACTGTATACTTGGCTGATGTTACATCGAAATATGGATATAAATCTATTGTTTACACTAAAGAATTTGAACATTTATTAAATTATAGGCTTTTATACCCTGATATATATGAAGCTATACAGGCAAGTACAGCAATGAGGCAATTAATTAACCCGCCAATACCAGATACGACGAAAAAACCTGAACCAGACAAACAATAACTAGCCAGCTAACCGCTGGCTAGTTAATTCTAACGAAAAGGAAGAAAACATGTAAATTAGTGCGGGACCGGAATTCCGCCTTTTTCTAGCTTGAAACATATAAATATTTATATTAATCAATATATTAAATCTAAAATATACCGGACCACTTCCGGATTTTTTTATATCTATAACATGGAGTAAACAATGGAAACAAATAGACAAACTGTTATCTTATTCAGAACAAAAAATACCAATTATACTTATGACACATTATACGATTATGTATTTGATTCAGAAGCTGGGAATATTCTTGAGGCTGTTGAATTCGATGGATTTACAAAATTCCCTCTCTCAGCGACGGATATTATTGATGAGGCGGACAGGTATTTATATGAAGAGGGTTACATTGATGAAGAGAATTACTATACAGAGCGCATAACCCCAGAAGCAATGGAAGTATTACAAAAAGTCTTAGATTTAATAGCTAAAAACCACAACAACGACAATTTGCTCATAAATGGACGTACTGTACATACTCCAATAGCCATACTGCCGGAAGATATAGATTACTTTAATGAAACTAAAAGAATTAGTGAGCGTTTAAGAGAATGGCTTAACCAAGTACTTAAAAGCAGTCAAAAAACCCTAGTCGCTGAATAGCGGCTTTTTTAATGGAGATTACTATGAATAACGATTATCTAGATAACCAAGATAAATATATGTATGGTGTTTGTCGTAGGGATGAAAAAGATGTATATGAAAATACCTATTACAACACAATAGCTGATGCATTATCTGCAATGCCTTTTTCAGAAAAAGATTCACCATCAGAAGTAAAAATTGCAGTTTGTGAACGGGGGGACTTGTTCAAGCCAAGCGAATGCAACGCTTTTGATGAAGATGCGATAACGGATTTACTAGATCAATCTGATGAGATGTTAAGCCCTGATTTTAAAGATGCTGAATTGTTTGATTTAACAGATGAAGAAATCCAAGAATTAAGAAAACTAATTAACGATTTCTTAGATCAGAAAATTGATACGACCGGTTATTATAGGGTAGGAAAATTTATCGAAGTAATAACCTTAACCAGAGAACAATATACAAAATATCTATGAACCAAGCCGCTAAAAGCGGCTTTTTAATTAAGCATTATTAATGAACACGTCCCAGCAATAGCTGGTTTTTTATTAGCAGGTGACAAAATGCAAACTACACAAAATGATATAAGTGATTTTTTTACTACACTTTTAAACAAGATAGACATGCTCATTAATGCCCAGAATGATAATAGCAATTTATGGAATGCAGATAGATGCGCACAATATTTTTCCTGTTCAGTTGGTCACTTCAAAAGCCGCATTGCCTGTAAACCTGATTTTCCGCCACCTGTTAAAGTTAATAAAACCGCCTACTCTCTATGGATTCCTACAGAGGTAAAGGCTTATGCTAAGCGTAAGCAATTAATCAAGTAAATCCGCCAGATTAGCTGCGTCTGGAGCATAATATGTATTAAGCAGAATCTTTATATCTCTATGCCCGGAAATTTTGGCTAAATCCATTACATTAACCTTTTTCGACATTCTAGTTAATGCCTCGCGCCGAGAATCATGAAAATGTAAATCTGAAATTCCGCAAGAATCACGGGCGCGCCGAAATAACGTACTTAATGAATCAGCACTAAGGTCAAACACAGATAGCAAATTAACAGATTGAAGTTGATAAAGTAGCTTTATTGCTTTTTTGGATAGCGGGACATCGCGAGAATAACCATTCTTTGTCACCTCCAAATGCGCAACTCGTCGACTAAAATCTATATCATCCCAGACCAGACTGCATAACTCGTTTGCGCGCATAGCTGTTTCAATTGCAAACAAGAAAGCCAATGCAACACGCTGTATTGTTAATTTTGGCGGCGTATCTTCGTCATACATGCACCACATACAGATACGGTTTATTTCTTCCTCTGTTGGTCGCCGGGTGCGTGGCTTGTTTGAGGGCGGACGGGTTATTTTAGTTACCGGATTATCATTGATCAGATTCCACTCTTTCATCGCATATTTAAATACACTAGAAATAGTGGTTAATTCGCGAGCAACGCTGGGAGATTGAACCTGCTTCAGACGATCATCACGCCATTGGGCAATGTGAACGGGCATAAGCTCCGAAGCAAGAACATTGGCTAAATCTGTTTTTAAAACTCTATTTAGTCTAAGCGTCTCACTTCTGCTTCCGCGCTTGGAGGGCGTTACTTCTTGCAGATAGCGTCTGATGAGGTCGCCGACTGTAATATTTTTAGGAGTAAGTCCTAGGCGGCGGTTATTGATATCTGATTCAGCTTGCGCCGCCCACTCTCGCGCCTCTGCTTTAGAAGAAAACGTTTTAGTTATTTCTTTGCCTTTAAGGCGAACACGTGCTGTAAATTTTTGCCCACGTTTGAAGATAGAAGCCATAGAATTAAAGAAACTGAATAAAGAGGGCGTACCATAACCCAAAACAGTGACGTTTGAAAGTTGCTATATAGAAAAAGGGTATTGTCACAAATTTGTCACAATACCCTTGTAAGTTATTATTTCTAATAACATATATGGTGCCGACAACGAGACTCGAACTCGTACGACCTGAGGTCACCACCCCCTCAAGATGGCGTGTCTACCAATTTCACCATGTCGGCAATTAACTGTAAAAACTGTTTATTCCGGTATCAGCGGTTTTTGTACCGGTTTTGCCGGTACGGCTGGCGCACTGGCAGGTGTGGCTGCCGGTACTACTACCTGTTGCTTCGGTTTCACATTACTAAAATCCAGCCCGCTGTGCCGGTGTGTGGAAATATAGCCTAAGGCTAAACAGGTAACAAAGAATACAGTAGCAGCAATTGCTGTACTGCGACTGAGGAAATTTGCATTGCCGGCTGCACCAAAAACACCCTGAGCACTACCGGAACCAAATGCCGCGCCCGCATCAGCACCTTTGCCCTGCTGCATCAGCACCAGCACAATAACACTCAGCGCCGCAAAAATATTCACGATTAAAATAAGGGTTTTAAATGCTTCCATGATATCAACTTTTATCAAGCAGGCGCATATGCAGCCTGAATAATAGCGGCAAAACTGTCAGCCTGCAATGAGGCACCGCCAACCAGAGCACCGTCAACATGTGACACAGCCAGAATTTCAGCCGCGTTGCCCGCATTGACACTACCGCCATAAAGGACGCGGATTTTAACATCTTTACCACATAAAGACAAGATTTGCCGGTAAATTAACTCATGCATGGCGGCAATCTGTTCTGTAACCGGAACTTTCCCCGTCCCTATTGCCCATACCGGCTCATATGCCACCACCACTTCACTCAGACCCGCCTCTGCCAGCAATGACAACTGTGCAGCTACTACCTGCTCTTCCTGTCCGGCTTCCCGTTCGGCAAGTGTTTCGCCTACACACAAAATAGGCAGCAATCCTGCTGCAATACTGTTCTGCATCTTTTCCAGCAGAATAGTATTATCTTCCTGAAAATACTGTCTGCGCTCCGAGTGTCCGACCAGCACAAACTGTGCTCCGACATCAGCCAGCATCTGTGCACTTACTTCACCGGTAAAAGCACCATTAACAGCAAACCGGCTGACATCTTCCGCACCTACAGCCAGTGCTGTATTGGCAGCAAATTCTTTGATACCGGCAAGATAAACATTCGGGGCGGCAATACCACAATATACCTGTGCCGCAGCTGCGTTTACAGGTTGAAGCAATTCTTGCAGCAGCGTGCGGTTAGTTGCATTACTGCCGTTCATTTTCCAATTGCCTATTACCCACTTTTGCTGCCACATATATTTTCCCTTAAGACAAATAACATGCCAAACCTGAGCGTATGGCTATGACAGAAAGCTATTATTCATGCCATAAATTAGCTTCAGCTTTAAAATGGCGGCATTGTAACGGAAAATTACCATTTGTGCCTTGTCATTACTCAGAATTAAGCACATGTTTAACTGCAACTATATACATTTAACCCAAGGTAAATATTGTCTTAACTTCATCAAAATAATTCTGTTGACCAGATTTATTCTTTATATCTTCTAATAGAAAGAAAATAATAGAAAACAGCCATAAGGAAATCTACTTATCTGCAAAAAAACAGATAAAAACAAATTAAAAACAATTATCTTATATCGTATTGAATAAATAGCCGTATGATTTTTTCCATACCAGAAAAAGCATCAGACATGATTCTGTCAGACTACCTTTAATCTGAACAGCAGAATTGATTAACCAATACCCTACTGCCGCACCGTAAATAGTTTTATAATTCACTTAAACTATATTCGTATACAATAGCCTAATAACAGAGCATATTGCTTTTCTGAACCTACTTACTATTCCACCCGCCCGGCGGGTATCAGCATTTCGGAGCAGACATGGATTTCAATACCGCCCGCTATAACATGGTTGAGCAGCAAATCCGTCCTTGGGACGTATTAGATTTTGATTTACTGGATGTCCTGTCCGACATTCCGCGTGAACGTTTTGTCCTGCCACAGCAGCAGGAAGTAGCCTATACAGATCAGGCTCTCGGGCTGGCTAACGGTGGCAAAATGCTTGAACCCAAAGTCGTAGCCAGAATGATTCAGGCACTGAAACTTAATCTGACCGATACTGTAGTAGAAATCGGCACAGGTTCCGGCTATGCTACAGCCATACTGGCAAAAATGGCCGGTAAAGTAATCAGTGTTGATATTGATGCTGAACAACAACAGCGCGCCCAGTTAATACTTAGCGATATGGACTATACTAATATCAGCTATAAAACCTGTGATGGATTGGCGGACAAACTCCCCGGTGCACCATTCAGTGCCATTTATGTTGGTGGTTCATTACCAAAACTACCTGATTTATTACTGGATCAGCTGGCAGAGGATGGGCGCATGGTTGCTATTATCGGTGAAGCACCGGTAATGCGTGCTATTTTATTTGAACGCCAGAATAATCAGCTTAAAGAAACTGTTTTATTTGAAACTGTAGCACCAGCTCTACATAGCTTAGAAATACCTGCACCAAGTCAGTTTAAATTCTGAACAAGCTTTAATTCAAAATAAGCAGCACAATTTATCATTTTGAAAATTGTGCTGCTATCAGAAAATTCTTTTTTTTAAGACAATATACACCTGACAGGCTATCAATAATCATCCGCAAACTTTAATTAATATCAGTATTTAACAGATAAATTTATTTTTTATTTTTTTGTCTGATACTACTTTAAATAGCAATCCCGGCAACCATAAGCCGGTATATTGAAAAACAGCAACACATTGTTTTAAAAACTGTAAAATAAAAAAGATATTCCGAAATTTCGAATACTTATTTCATTGCTCTGGTAATATTTAAAATAATTTTATCTTCAGGAGCAGAATCATGCCTTATCAAACTCGTGCAGATTTACCGGCAGCAGTAAAACAGGCATTGCCTGAACATGCACAGGATATTTTCAAAGAAGCTTTTAATCACGCAATTCAGGAATATCAGGATCCGAAAAAACGCCGTGATAACAGCGATGCCGAAACCATTGCATATAAAGTTGCGTGGGCGGCAGTAGAAAAAACTTACCATAAAGGTAAAGATGGCAAGTGGCAGCCGAAATAATCTATGAGATTGCCTTAATACCACCAGCAATAATCTGCAAAAGTAAACGACAAAAAAGCAGCGCAAACCTGTATTTAAGGCAATCAATTTGTTGACTCTATTTTAATTACACTGTCGGGATGCAGGTGTAAGTCTCTTTTCCAAAGCATAGTGTGTATATCAAATGATAATTATAAGAACACATTGCGTTTACCATCCTGCCCGCTAGACTTTTTCCTGCTAGATAAAGCACTAGTCAATATTACATTTTATGTATCAAACCAAAACCTGCTTTGGTCTTATCCTCTTTCAGTTATCGTCTGATTACTATCAACCATCACTAGAACTATAGTGATTATATATATGCCATTTAACAAAACATTGTCGTAATTAGCGCGGTATAGGCATTACTTTCCTCTAAAACCACATACTGAGACAGTGAATTTCTTATTAGAAATAGGACATACTAAAAAGTCAGACAGAATAAACTGAAAAGAGATAAAACCATGATGGAGTTTCAAGATGGTTTGTCAGAAACTTTCAAATGAAGATTTTTATCACCATTTTAGCAAGAGCTTTAAATTATGAATGCTGACTCAGTTTAAGACAAAAAACAAACGGAAGATTTTTGATTAAGCAATATAATCGTAATAATCTAAACGCTTAAATTACTCTTACTATAGTAAGAGAATATATTAAGGTAGATAACTTATCCAATTTTATGGTTGAATACGTACGAATAGAATCTCAGAAATAAATCAGTTTCTATAATTTAAACCATAAATGACATTTCACACATCAGTTTATAATATGAGTATCCAAACATTGAACGCTGTTCAATTGCAGCAATGGCAACAGCAAAATCAGGATTTTGTCTTACTTGACGTTCGGGAAGATAATGAAGTTCAGTATGCAGCCATACCCGGCTCTATACATATTCCGATGAATATGATTCCCTTACGCCAGAATGAATTACCGGATGATAAACCCATCGTCTTATATTGCCACCTTGGTATGCGCAGCATGCAGGTAGCTTTATATCTGCAGGAAGCTGGCTTTGAAAATCTCTATAACCTCAACGGCGGTATCAATGCATGGTCACATGATGTAGATGCAAGTGTACCAACCTATTAATTATCAGCATTGACAATTTAAATTGAAAAGCTCCTTAATTCACGGAGCTTTTTTTGGCACAGTAAAATTCTAATCATCATCAGAATACATAGTAATTACTGTTTTTTACTCCTCTTACCCTGTGACAATACCACACCACTTAGTGTCAGCAATGTACCCACAGCAGCAATTAAGTTAAATGGTTCTTTCAAAATAAGTACCGCACTGATTATTGTAATAATAGGAACTAAATAAATATAAATACTGATTTTAACAGCCCCGACTAACTTAACCGCATAATTCCATGAAACAAAGCAGATTGCAGAAGCACCTACTCCTAGAAACAGGATATTAAGCATATTAACCGGCTTGTAAAAACGTACCAGTCCCCATTCAAAATTAAATAAATACAATGCAGGCAACATCAGAATCAAGCCATAAAAAAAGAAGCGTCTGGTCAGTAAAATAATATTGCAATCAAAACTGCTGCTTTTTTTGGTTAAAATCGAATAACCAGCCCAGAACAGACAGGCTACAACTGCCAGAAAATCACCGAGCGGATTCAGAGAGAGAACAAACTTACCATTAAAACTAATTAAGACCACACCAAAAACTGCCAGCAGACAGCCAATATAAAAACGCAGAGAAGGTGTTTCTGCTTTTAAAAAGAACATCGCTAAAATGGCGGTAAATACCGGAGCCAGACTGGCGATTACACCCACATTAGAAGCTGTTGTATAAGTTAATGCAATATTCTCACATAAAAAATAGCAGGTGACTCCACAAAAACCGGCAGCCATAAACAAAAGCTCTTTCCTGATGCCCTGCCAGCTCAAAAAATGAGGAGCCAGAATCCACAGAGTAAAGTAACCCAGCATAAATCGGAAAAATAGAATTTCTATAGGTTTGAATTCTGTCAGTAAAACCTTGGTGGAAATATAGGTTGTTCCCCAGATAAATATCGTAAACAACGCAATCAAATGCCCTTGGGCTTTTTTTGACACTAGCATGAAAAATCTCTCTATTTAGACAAATCAAATACCATCAGAATTTTTTTATCCAGAACAGTTTGAACTTTTATTGATATTAAATTAAATAATTAATAAATTTTTTCCGGTAAGGCAAATGGTTCAGAATGTATTACTCAATGTCTTTGTAACAATATGATAAATAATTATGAATACATTATGATAGCAACAATTATAATTTGATGATTAAAGAATGTAACAGGTTATTTAAAATCAAATATCTTTATCAACAAAAATAATTGATACACATAAAATTTAAGGGCTTTTAGTAAAACTAAAAGCCCTTAAAAAAATTCTGGTGCACCCAACAGGGATCGAACCTGTGACCTCCGGCTTCGGAAACCGACACTCTTCCAACTGAGCTATGGATGCTGATAAATATTAAGAGTGGCAGATTTTAGCCCAAATCAGACAGTTTGGCAAAAGCAATCTATACCCATATAACATAAAAATTATCCTCTGCCTGTTTCTAAAAAGCAACCATATGAAATTAAATATTTTATTCATATTTTTATTCATACTGGTAATAATCACACAAAATGAGAGATTAATTGCAGTAAATTTGGCATACGTAAAATTTTTGTGCTATGTTTAATAACTTTGGTGCATTAAATTTTGTTTTATAACAAAGAAATATTCCTACAGACAGCTGTCAGGTCTGTTTAACAGGCCACATATATGTATTCTGATTCATGTTCATTTATCCGTCCTCTTCCTGCCAGTACTGCACTGGATATTATTGGTGATGTGCATGGGGAGTGGGAAGCTTTACAGCAATTATTGCACTTTCTCGGTTATGATGAGAACGGACGGCATAAACATGGCAGAAAACTGGTATTTGTCGGCGATTTATGTGATCGCGGACCGGATAGTCCGGCTGTACTAGACTGGGTAATTCAAGCAGTCGCAGCTGAAAATGCATTTACCATTATTGGCAATCATGAACTGAATTTATTGATTGATGATCCTAAAGACGGTTCGGGCTGGTATTTTGACAACCGTCCGCAGGACGAAACACGTTTTGCACCATGGCAGCATTATCCGAAAGACAAGCGCAGGCAACTACAGGAAACCATGGCACAATGGCCATTGATTCTGCAACGCGACGATTTACGCATTGTTCATGCCGCATGGCTGCCGGAAAGCATTGATAAACTGATTCATTGTGGTGAAAAATCTCTGATTAAACAGTATCACTACTGGGAGAGCCGTTTTTTTGATGATTTCCGTCAGACTGAATGGTACGAATCTTATATACAGGAAACACAGCAGCTAAAAACAGAACTGGAAGATGAAAACTACACCATGCCATTTCAGCCCGGTGTTGCTCATTATGATTTATTACGTAGCTGCCATAATCCCATACGTGCACTGACCAGCGGTATTCAGGCTTTAACTCAGCAACCATTTTATATAAACGGCCGCTGGCGATTCACGGTAAGAAAACCGTGGTGGCAGCAATATACTGATCCGGTGGCGGTAATTATCGGGCATTACTGGCGCAGCTGGTATGGTACAGCAGGCGTGGCCGAACATCGCAAAGATCTGTTTCCGGAACCGCCGACTCACTGGCTGGGTAAGCAGCAACAGGTATTCTGTGTGGATTTTTCCATAGGTGCCCGCTGGCGCGAGCGCAAAAATGCCATCTTACCGGCAGACAGCCGGATGCATCTGGCCGCATTGCGCTGGCCGGAAAATCTCATCATGTTAAATAGTGGTAAATACTGCCCTGCTGAACGCAATCGCTGAATAATCCTGCCAGTCAGCAATACATTTGTTATAATGAATGTTTTTACAGCAAAACAGTATATGCAAAAAGGATAATAACTCCGGCAAATGCTGTTTATACATTAATCTGCAATCCACTTTGGTATAGCACACTGGACATTGTTTCAGATGGTGCCGTTGCATCATTATGCCGGTATCAGAGTAATGAATGTATGCCGGATACTGCCATACATTCATGTATACCAGAGATTATTTACTCAATACCAGAATGACAGACGCCAACTCCTCTTCCAATCAAGTTAAACGCCATCTGAAAACCCGCCATCTGTCAATGATTGCCATTGGCGGCAGTATTGGTACGGGATTATTCATGGCCAGCGGCAGTGCCATTCACGATGCCGGGCCGGGAGGAGCACTGCTCGCCTATATGGCTATCGGGGTTATGGTGTATTTCCTGATGACCTCGCTCGGGGAAATGGCAACTTATCTGCCTACCTCCGGTTCCTTCTCTACCTATGCCGCCCGTTTTGTGGATCCGTCACTGGGATTTGCATTGGGCTGGAACTACTGGTTTAACTGGGTGATTACCGTTGCAGCCGATATTTCCATAGCTTCATTGGTCATTACCTACTGGGAACCATTGCGCTTTATGCCGGCATGGAGCTGGAGTCTGCTGTTTTTTTCTCTCGTGTTTCTGCTGAATATTTTATCTGTACGGGCCTACGGCGAATCAGAATACTGGTTTGCTCTGATTAAAGTAGTTACGGTAATTGTGTTTCTGGGCGTGGGTGTACTGACTATTTTCGGTATTCTTGGCGGTCAGTATATAGGCTTAAGTAATTTCACTATCGGCGATGCACCGATTCTCGGACATGGCTGGTCGGGCGGATTTTTTACCGTACTCGGTGTATTTCTGATTGCCGGTTTCTCATTTCAGGGAACAGAACTTATCGGTATTACTGCCGGTGAGTCAGAAAACCCGCAGGAAAGTATTCCCAAAGCAATCAAACAGGTTTTCTGGCGCATTCTGATTTTTTATATTCTGGCCATGCTGGTAATTGGTCTGCTTATTCCTTATAACAGCGATGCTCTGCTTGGTGCAGATGTGGATCAGGTTGCAAAATCGCCCTTTACACTGGTATTTGAGCGTGCCGGTCTGGCTTTTGCCGCAGCCATAATGAACACTGTGATTCTGACTTCTATTCTTTCTGCCGGCAATTCCGGTCTTTATGCATCTACCCGTATGTTGTATGCAATGGGTAAAGACGGCATGGCTCACCGCACTTTTGCTGAAGTAAACCGTCGCGGTGTACCTGTACTGGCACTGCTGGCAACAGCAATTGTCGTACTGGCTATTTTCCTGCTGGAAAGTGTCGATGAAGGTGCATACGAATACATTGTTGCGGCATCCGGTCTTACCGGTTTTATTGCCTGGCTGGGTATTGCCATCAGCCACTATCGTTTCCGGCGTGCTTTTGTGCGGCAGGGTAATGATGTGAATTCTCTGGTTTATCGTGCCAAATGGTTTCCGTTCGGCCCCATTTTGGCGCTTTTACTGTGTATTCTGGTGATAATCGGACAGGATAGTCAGTTACTATTGCATGGTGATTTTAAATGGCAGCGCTTTGCCATCACCTATATGGGGCTGCCGGTATTCGCAGCATTCTATCTGTATCACAAGTTACGCTACCATACTCGCAAAGTACCTCTCGACCAGGTGAATCTCAGCAAACATATCGATTAAAACCGGTATTTACATTAATCATACAGACTACAGGCAGCCACAACTGGCTGCCTGCTGCATTTTCAGCTAACATTAAGCCCGTTGATTTATCATTTATTGCAGTCAGAATCTCATGCTTACCTATACCCCCGCAAAATCCGGCAGTTCACCTCACATGAACAAAAAACGTTCATGGCTGCTGCTGTTACTGGTATTTGTGTGGCTGTGGCCGGGTGTACTGCATCATGATTTATGGACACCGGGTGAACCTTATCTGTTTACTACCGTCAGTCAGTGGCAAACTTCAAACTGGGCAGTTCCGACTATTTTTGGTGAGATAAACTGGGAAGCTTCTCCGTTATATACATGGCTGGCAGTCTTATGTCAGCACTTATTCAGCCCGAAACAGATGGATGTCTATGAAGCCACCCGTCTTACCAATGTTATCCTTATAGTACTCACGTTTTCCTGTATTGGCGGTTCTGCGCGAGAATTTCTCGGGCGAGGCTACGGCCGGATTGCGGTACTGATTTTATTAGGATGTACCGGTCTGCTGATACCGGCACACTTTATTAACGACAGCATGATTCTCTGTCTTGGTGCATCCATGTGCTGGTATGGTTTTGCGCTGGCGGAACGGCGTATTATGATGGCCAGCATGATGCTCGGCGGCGGTCTGGCAGTTCTGTCTTTAACCGGCAGTTTACTCTGGCCACTATTGCTGATTCTGATCGCATTCAGTCTGCTGCTGCATTCGAAATGGCAAAGCCGGCGCTACCATCTGGTATTACTCATCTCCCTGCTCTGTGCTTTACCGCTGATGCTGATCTGGCCACTGGCCTTACATCAGACCGCTGCCAATATATTCAATTTGTGGTGGCAATACCATGCCCTCGCACCATTCGGCGGTTTCCGCCATTTTGAGGCACATTTCTCACTTGGGTATTACCTGAAAAATCTTATCTGGTTTGCTTTCCCTGCATGGCCATTAGCCATCTGGACAGCCACACGCTGCAAACTGAACAATCTGCGCTGGGGTATTCTCGGTATTATCTGGCTGAGCCTGTCTCTGCTTGTATTTGCTCTGCTGCCACAGCAATATCAGGATTTATTAGTATTTCTCCTGCCACCGCTGGCTGTATTAGGAGCAGCACAGCTGGATGCTCTGCGTCGCAACGCCATAGCATTTCTCAACTGGTTCGGCATTATGGCTTTCG
The DNA here is from genome assembly GCF_013344955.1 of Snodgrassella sp. ESL0324. Taxonomy (NCBI): domain Bacteria; kingdom Pseudomonadati; phylum Pseudomonadota; class Betaproteobacteria; order Neisseriales; family Neisseriaceae; genus Snodgrassella; species Snodgrassella sp. ESL0324. The sequence goes on from NZ_JAAEDS010000015.1 coordinate 51,604, forward strand.
GCTTTCTGGCTGTATTTCTCTGGCTGGGCTTTATTGCCATGAATTACGGCTGGCCGGCCAAACTGGCCGAACGTGCAGTTTATTTCAGCCCGTACTACCGCTACGATGTAAACTACTTTCCGGTAATTGTTGCCTGCGTACTGACACCATTATGGCTATGGGCCATTACCCGCCAGCATATCCGCGGCAGACAGGCAGTCACTAACTGGGCTGCCGGCGTATTACTGGTGTGGTCACTGCTGCTTACTCTGTTCTTACCATGGCTGGATGCAGCCAAATCCGCCCGGCCGGTTGTCCAGCAAATGCAAAACAGTCTGAGCGAAGAACAACAACAGGCTTTTATTAATATGCATGACTGCATCAGTGTTAACCAGAATAGCTTTAGCATGCGTATTGCATGGCAGCAATATAGCTGGATTCCTCTGCTGCCGGATAATCCGCACTGTAACTATCGTCTAATCAGCAGAGACTCCAAAACCACTCCGCCGCCTGAATGGCATGAAATCTGGTCTGGTGCCCGTCCGCGTGAAAAAAACAACATCATCGCCTTGTGGGTTAAATCCACTGCAACAAAGGAATAACAATTATGAATACTCCAGTAGAGCAACAAACCAGTCTGCCGGCCACACCCGCCAACGTCGATGCCGGCGAAATCGACAAATTCAGCCAGCTGGCACATAAGTGGTGGGATAAAGAGAGCGAGTTTAAACCTCTGCATGACATTAATCCCTTGCGGCTCAGTTTTATTGATAGTTATGCCCGGCTGGCCGGTAAAGATATACTGGATGTAGGCTGCGGCGGCGGAATTCTGAGCGAAGCCATGGCAAAAGCCGGTGCCAGCAGCGTTACTGGTATCGATTTAGCCAAAAAATCCCTGAAAATCGCCCAGTTACACGCTATGCAGGAACATGTCGGCAACGTAAGCTACCGTATGGTCAGTGTAGAAGATTTAGCCGCAGAAATGCCGGCCGGCTTCGGAGCAGTTACCTGTATGGAGATGCTGGAACATGTACCCGATCCGGGCAGTGTAGTGCATGCCTGCGCACAATTAGTTGAACCTGGCGGCGTAGTTTGTTTTTCCACTATCAACCGCAATATCAAATCATATATGCAAGCCATCTTTGCAGCAGAATACATCTTGCAACTGATGCCGCATGGCACCCATGATCACCGCAAATTCATCACACCGGCAGAACTGGCACGCCTGTGTCGTCAGGCTGGTCTGGAATGGCTGGGTAGCAGTGGCTTTACCTACAACCCGTTAACCAGACGCTATCACCTTACCGACAGTCTGGATGTCAATTACATGATTGCCTGCCGCCGTCCTTTAGATTAATAACAGCCTGTTTAAAAAGCCGGTATCATAACCAGATACCGGCTGCTGTAACAGTTCCTGAATCACCGCCTGTAGCTACTGCCCTACCAGTGACTTCATAACAGGAACAGTCGACCAGTCAATACTGTCGAGCAGATTTTTTACCACCAATCCCAGTTCTGTATCACCCTCGATTTTCAGCCGGCGATTGAAAAACAGCGTATCCGGATCTTCCTGGCGCAACAGCATTTTCATAAAATCGGCGGTATTGGCACTCAGACACAAATCCACTACACCAGCAGCATCAGCAGCCATAAAACGCTCGTTGTCGGCACTGAAACATAAATCCAGCCCCAAATCCGATACCACAATCCGGAAATGACGTCCGGCCAGCAAAGACATATCTGCCAGTAATATCTCTCTTCTGAGTAACTGATTTAAGGTATTAACCAATACCCATGCCGGTGGTTTTGCCGGCAGTACTGAAATTATCTTTTTCAAAAATACCGGCATTACTTTATCAGGCACCTGCATGTATCATCCCTTCGCATTGATTAATTCCGGCTTTACCATGCCAGTAACCATCCACCAGTACATTACCTGCATGCATTTTGAGCTCAGATAAAGCAGAAGTTGCTTTTTTTGCCCCGTCCAGAACCTGCTGATGCAATTCAATCACTTCCGCCATATACTCTTTTTGCGGAGAAATTCTTAAATATTTCACACCAATAGCCATCAGCTGCTGATAACTGGCGAGTAAAGAATGATAGCCGGCAGACATTGTCTGAATCCCGTTAATAGTCAGAAAAGCCTGTTTTTCGCGTGTATTCAGTAGCAGACCATCAGCATGTTCCAGACATTTGAATTCACAACTGTCTTTTTTCAGATTGTAATGCCGTGCGGTAAAACAGCGTGAAGAATAAGCCAACGGCAATTTTCCCCAGCCAAATACCTCACAGGTCATATCCGGCACTGCCGCAATCATCTTGGCCAGCCGTTCTGCGCCCAGCTCAACCGGAGCAATCCAGCGATAAGCCCCCAGCGACTGCATCAATGCCAGCGTCTGCTCGTTATAAATATTCAGTGCCTGCCCCGCAACAAAAGTAATTCCCTTTGCATGCAGCAGCCTCACCGCAGCAAGATCATTAGCCTCTACCTGAAAATCAGCTTGTTCTGTCAGTTTACGCAGCCGCTTTAAATCAGATTCACTCTCCAGCAGCACCTGTGAAGATAAAATCACCTCATGCCCGCTGGCAGCCACATCATGAGCCAAATCAATCCAGTCGGCTACTTTCAGCTCCTGCCGGCGGGAACATACCGTCTCACCCATATAAACCGTTTTTAGTGGCTGCTCAGCCATCTGCCGGTAAAAATCCACAATCTGCTGCTTATGCCAGAAAAACAGAATCGGCCCTAACGATATAGCCAGTTTACCCTGTTGCATCATCCACATTCCTTTATCATTTCCACGGCCGGTTATAAGCACCCAGCGTTACCTGCTGGCCTTCTGAGACTTTGGCCAGTGCCTGCTGCCACAACGGATTAACACTGAACTGTTCCGGACTTTGTATTGCCATATCCAGAGCCTGCCGTAATACCTTAGTGACCTGAGCTGTATAGGCCGGACTGCGCTGCCTGCCTTCCACCTTAATCGCCGCCACACCGATTTCCAGCAATTGCGGCAAAATTTCTATAACATTCAGACTGGTTGGTTCTTCCAGCGCATAATACGTTTCCTGATTTACCTGAAACCTCCCTTTGCACAAAGTCGGATAACCGGCCGGCTCATCCACACCATACCGGTCAATCAGAATATTATTCAGCCGCGCATCCATCCCGTTGTTATGCTGCTCCCAGCGAACATATTTTGCCGGTGAACACACACCGAAGGTATTAGGCGACTCTCCCGTCACATAACTTGAAAGCAGACAGCGTCCCTCTACCATCACACACAAACTGCCAAACCCGAACACCTCAATTTCCACAGAAGTATGTTTAATTACCTGTTCCACCTGAGGTAAAGTCAGCACCCGCGGCAATACCACCCGTTTGATACCAAACAGCTCCTGAGCCAGATTAATCGCCTCATAATTTGTAGCCGACCCCTGTACCGACATATGCAATGCCAGCTGAGGATGTGTTTTTCGCGCATAAGCCAGCATCCCCAGATCAGCCAGAATAACCGCATCCACGCCCAGCTCAGCCGCTGTATCCACAGCCTGCTGCCATTTCAGTACATCGCCGGCCTGTGCATACGTATTAATTGCCATCAGCACCTTACGCCCGTACTGATGTGCATAAGCAATTCCCTCAGCGGCTGACTTATAGTCAAAATTCAGACCGGCAAAATTACGTGCATTAGTTGCATCCTTCAGCCCCATATAAACCGTATCCGCTCCATGGTCTACTGCCATTTTCAGCGCCGGTAAATTACCTGCCGGGCAAACCAGTTCAGGTATTTTCCTACTCATCTGTTTTCACCTACCCCATAAATAAAAACATCAATCAGCAGGTATCAATACCTGCACAAACGCAGGATTAAAACATTTAATACAATCGAATTTATTGACAATAAACAAGCAAAAATTAAATCAAAATATTTTTAATATTTATTTAACCAACAGATACATAAACAAATAAAAAGTTTAATAAAAATAACAGTGAACATAAGAATGATTGTCTAAATAAGCTGCCTTTTGCCGTAGTTTTATTTTCCGAATCACCATAGCACTTCCATTTATCTGCCACAAAATATGTTATGCTGTACCGCATAGTTCATATAGTTAATGTCTGAAGGTAGGGAGAACCAAATGGCAATACCTGAATCTAAACAGGAACTAATTGAAGCAATTAATAAAAACTATACACTACTGACCAAAAAGCTGGCTGCTGTACCTGAACAGAAAGCCTATCTGCCTCTGATGGAAGGCCATGCTAAAGGTACAATGATGAGTGCTGCACAGCTTGTGTCTTATTTAATTGGCTGGGGAGAACTGGTACTGTCATGGCATAAACAGGAACAGTCAGGGCAGAAAATTGCCTTTCCGGAAGCAGGATATAAATGGAATCAACTGGGATTACTGGCACAGAAATTCTATCGTGATTATCAGGACATCACCGACTTCAAACAGCTGCTCTCTCTTCTGGAGACCAGCAAAAAGAATCTGATTTCACTTATTGATAGCTTTAGTAATGAAGAGCTGTATGGCTCACTTTGGCATGAAAAATACACACGCGGACGCATGATTCAGTTTAATACTTCCTCCCCTTATAAAAATGCCACAGGACGATTGAATAAATTATTGAAACAGATAAAAGAATAAATTAATTATTAGCAATAATCTGGTCACGATAGCCAGATAGCACCTGAATATGATTCAGACATAATTATTGCCTTATTATTAATTACAATTTTATTTTTGACCTTTCATTAAATGATCATTCCGCATTTAAACCAGTACATCATTATCCAGACTTTTTGTAATTTTTAACGCTGTATAAGGTCTCAATTTAAATAATTCGTCACATATATCCAGACATATATTCATTGTTTCTTTATCCTCGTCCTCTATTGCTTCATCATAAATTCTCTGAATGGCGGGTATCAAATTAGACTCATCCTGCCAAGAATCCCAAATATCTTCACTCTGATAACGACGATTAATATTTTCGACTAAAATTAATAATAGAGGGCATAAATCAGTTAATTTTGCAGGGTAATTATTTATAGTCCAGCATAATTCATTTATGCAATAAATCGCGGCACGGGAATTAACAAAAATACTGAATAATTTCTGAAAATTTGATTTTGTCCAATAATTTTTACTGTTAATACAAAGACCTAATTTTCTGACTATCTCAATATTTTCATCATTTAGCAACCTTTCATAAGCAAATTCAATTTTCTCTATCTTATCTGTATATTCATCATTTTCCAGAATTTGTATAATAAAATCGGTACAACCATTTTTTAAGACATTATCTCCATTCAATACTTGCTGCAATTCGTCTGCAAATAAATTACAAAAAAACCATCTGGCATATATCTGTTTAGCAGCCTGTATTCTAACTTCAGAATTATCAGAATTAAGCATATTTAATACCAGTTCGATATATAAATATTCATAAGGTCCTTCGAATCCGGAATTAAAAAAATAATTTGCTTCTGGAGAACAAGAAAATATAATATTTTTACGGCATAAAATAGAAAAATTTTTATGAGCATAATCTTCATTATAATTCAGAATGGATAGCAAAAGAGCTGTAGAAGTAATTTGTACTGCCGGATGTTCTTCATTGATAGCCGCCTGAATTATGTCCAGATTAGCCAATGCAAATTCTTTATTTTTTCTGAATATTTCTGCTAACGCATGATAAGCACTGCCTCGGACACAATTCAAGGAATTTGTATACAGTTCCTTAATATTTACAGAATCAGCACATTTATTCTGACCTGAAGTATATACTGATAATGTATTAGGCTTTGGATTCGGAGAAAATTTTGCCAGATTGCATAACATATCAATTAGTGATTTTGAAATATCATCCTCTCTATTGGCTAACATTCTAACTAAACTTAATTCAGACACATGATTATAAAAATGTAAAATAATTTTTTCTAACAAATCCAGCGGACAAGGCTGCCATTCTGCCTGAAAATCCTTAGCTATCTTATTTCTATCAGTTTCAGCCAAACCATAAAATAAAGCATCAATAAACTCTTTATGAATAGAAGCAGGTAAAGTCAGGGCAAATCTGGCAAATCGGGATGGCTGATTGCGTACATTAGTTTCAAAACTACGAGCAAAGTTTTTAATTTCTGACGTAGCTATTATATTTTCATTTATCTGTTTCCGTTTATTTGAATTCAGTTTCGCCTCTGGCGCTAATATTAATTGGCGCCAGTTTTTATCAGACAAAAAATTTCCTTCAGGTAATGGAGATACTAAGAATCCAGCAAAACTATTTAATGTTTTGCCGACATTTTTATAAAACCCAAACTTTCGCTGCAACACAGCTATTAATACACATGTATCAGGCTTCAGACGTTGGCAATCCAGTTTCGGCAACAAAAAATATTGCGCATGTCCCCAATAGTGTTCAAAAATTCCATTCTTTCTGTTTGCCAATTGCGATTTAATATACTCAATATCCTTTAATGGCGGTATATAGTAAATAGTATGTTCTAATTGCTTAAATAATTCCTCTGAACAATGAGGAGAAAATTTTTCAATCAGCTTCCCAGCCAAAGCCCATTCGGATTCAATCCAAAAATTACCACAACTTAATCTTTGTTGCGGCTCTTTTAATAACCAGCTAATCACCATATCTGCATATTTAGCTGGAAGATTGAATAACTGATTAGCTATTATGTGTATAAAAATAAAATTAGGGTGATTTAGGTAAGGCTTAATCAGTTTAATAAGCTCTTCTGGCCTGTCTTGCAACTGGCTGCCAGCCACCTCTATCATTTTCAGTATAGTTAGTTGTAGACTGGTTTTGTTCTCTAAAACGCATTGAAATTTATCAATCCATTGATTAAAAATAGCTTTTTCTGAATTAGACGGCAAAATATTGTTTATATATTTCAAAAGAAATTTTAACACAACTTGCGGTATTAACATGACCATTTGAATTACATTATCATCATTTTCTGACCAATAGCACTTAGACATGAAAGGTTTCATTATGTATTCGGCGTCAAAAGGATCTGATATTCCGGATAACTCCTGCTGATGCTGAGCCAGTATGATGCTAATTATATCCAGAGCTCGTTGTGGATATTTTTTTGCAAGATTGTTCCAGTTTATCGAATATGACTGATATCCTGATTTTATTATTTTTTTTCTTAAATCAAACAATATATCAGCATCATTTTCCATTTCTATAGGCAATGCTCTAAATATTTTGGCATCAAGTGAATCAGACAGGCCAACCAAAGGGGTGATTTCTTTTACCACTAATTCAGGTATTATATTTACTACTGAAAATAATAAATTTATTGTTGAATCAACCAATACTTGATCTGTATTTTGTAACCATCCGGCAATATATCCGGCTTCAATCAGATATCCGACAATATAGCTATTGCCGTAGCTGGCATTCTGCAAAAATTGTATTAAAAATTCAGGCTCAGTAATAATTTTATCAATCAGTTTACGCGCCGGTTTTTTAAGTTCCTGAATGTCTTTAATACTGTACAAAACAAGATGCTTTAAATGAAACCTGATATCATCAGTAAATAAAATAGCGTTTACACAATTACAGAAAGATTCTTGGTTTGTTTGCAGCAACAGATTCATAGCATATTTCAGCTGCTCCCGTTTCATTAATGTCTGTTCTTCTCTGCTTCCTATAGCATCTAATAAATTCTCCACAGAAAGCATTGCAGTCTGATACAGACTAAAACCGATCTGATAATCAAATAATACCTGATGCCGGAAACTTATCTGCCCATTCTGTCTGTTCAGTAATCCAACTGATATCAAAGCTTTGAGCTGTTTTTGCATTTCTACTGGTAATAAAGATTCTGATACAGTTAACCGGCAGCTTTGCATCATTAGTTTAGAAATTAAATTTGCAAGTTTATGAGCCTCTGAACTACTAACACTACAGCGCTCCACTTCTTGCATACGATCTTTGATAAATTCTTGTATCAGCTCCAGTTTATTATTTAATTTTGTTACCGAATTATGATTATTACTGGCAATGGATAAATAAAATCCCAGCCATAACGGTATTCGCAAAATACGCTTTTTTTCTGATAGCAGGTCAGAATAATTTTCATAAGGTGACACTAAATCATTTACGGTATTCTCATCTAATTCTGCCAGATTTATTTTCCTGCATTCATTATCTAAGCTTTTTATCCAGCTGGATAATGCGATATCTTCATTAATGTCAAATGTTCGTGCTGCCAATACTACACTGATATTTTTATTTTCTTTTCTTAAATAAATGATCTGTTTAATAAATTGACGACAGATTTCCAGTGCCTGACTTGAATGCATCGCAGTCCAGCGAATGGCATCTAACTGATCAAGGATAAAAACAACTTTTTGGGCAGCAGCATATTTACTCAGACAATAAATCGGTGAAGCAAGAAAACCAAGAGATATTCCATATTGATCGAGATTTGTTGCCGGAGTTCTTCTATCCAGACGAATCGGCACTGAAATAATTTTCTGCTGTTGCAAATATTCATGCAGTTGCAGTAATAAAAAACTTTTGCCGTAACCGGCCTCAGCAGTAAGTAATGTGATAGCATTGCTTTGTATTGAATCAGATAATTGCTGTACTTCATTTTTTCTGTTAATCAGATTAGCAACCGGTGAGGAACAAATCGAATTATTAAATTCTTCAGACAAATTATCAATCGCTGTCTTTATGCGTGTATCCGAAGGCATTACTCTGCGGTTAAATCCGCTTTTTTCTAAATCTCCCTGTAAAAGAAAGGGTGTTATTTCAGTACGTAGTTTATCTTTATCAACCGGATAAATTTTTAAAAACCTTAATATATCATCTGTATTATCAGAATATAACTGGGAAATTCTGAATTCCAGCCAATCCTTTGTTGTCGTTGTAAACTTAAATTGTTCAATTTTAAATTTTTGCAAAAATTTAATTGCACGGGATACATCTTTCAGGCAGGTGATATCCAGATTCAGATAATTGCATAGGCCTTCAAAAATTTTTTTACGTTCCTGGCTGACATTTATCTGCCATTTCAGAAAATCCTCTGGATTCCCATTGCTGTTTAACGCACTATCACTCAGATCACTGATGATTTTACAGCTTAAAGGAGAAACCAGATAAAATTCATTATTTTGCTCTATCTGAAGCCATGCATCAGATAAAATTTTAGAACTATGTAACTGAGCCAGTGTCCAGTATTCATAATTTCCTTTACCCATTTTGCATTGGTGGTATTCAGCTGTACCGTCCGTTTTATTAATAAGGAATTCTACCCCTTGCCCATCAGAACCTAACGGCTCAACGACAATACTTATAATTTGTTCTTCCAGCAAGCGAACCAGCTGATAGGCTACCCAATTAGCTTCATAGCGATTACCGAATTTATCTGCATACCCACCACACTCTGCTGCCATCTTATTTTCTCTGAAATAATGATATCTACTAATAATATGAATCCTAATTCAATTTTACCAGCAGTCTGATTCGCTGATGTCAGAAAATAAGCCACAAAATGGCAGATCATAATTGATAAATTATTTACTTTATAAATTCATACATATATCAATGAATTATAATAATGCATAAAAAATTTTATCTATTCTAAGGATAATATCTAATACTTTATCGCATAATCTATACTAATAATGCTGATTGCATATTTATGCATAATTTAAACTTAGCTGGTATATATTATTTTTTAGTTGTAATTTTGCTTAAATATAATTTGTATTGCATAATAAATACTTTACTGAAAATTCTATTTAATATAAAAATACTATTTCTATCATTATTGTTATCTGTATTCTTATATAACATTTTTATTTCAGATATGAGTACAGCCCTGTATTCAATTTTAAGATAATAAAATCATAAAATTAAACACAGGACTGATATTTCAGATTACCAACAATTACATTATTCTTTTATCTTTTACTCTTAGCTCTGCTTCACGTTTTTCCTCTTGCATTCCAGTATAGGTTTCATATGTTGGTGTACTTCGATCCTCCATACAATTTTAAAACATAGGCTGGTTAAATACTCCGTTTGTATATCCGGTTCTTGCAACCCGGTTTTCCGGCTTTTTTGCCAGATCTAAACAATATGTTTGATTTTGCTTTCTCAGCTCCTTAATTTGCGGTGATTCAGGTTGGTAATAATCAGCTTCATCCCTTTGTGACCGGATAATTGCTGACCTCTCAGCATAACAGCAATTATTCCGTTAGGATATATTACAGCCGCTCAAAAACACACCGATACCTGTCTGAAAGACAAAAGTGTAATTTAGCGATTCGGATCTGCATAATATTTCTTTCCTTCAAATTCAAAATAACGGGTGCCATTAATTTCATGTATCGGTATCTGTGTATTTTTAATAGGATTATTTGTCGCTTGATCTATTGTCGTTACATTTCCCTGCCGATCTATAAAATTAATATTACCATTTCTATCCACCACTACAGCTTTCGCGAGTGTCGGATTAATATATCGACCATTTTGATCCTGCTTAGGCTGAGCTACAGTTTGTTCGATTTTTTCAAATTCCGGATTTCTAATAGGTTTACCGGTATTTTTATCTATAGACTTTTGACCATTTGAATTAGTCAGATATTGATCTAAATAATAGTTGCCATTATAACTGCCATGACTGTAACATGAACCCAGCGGGTTTCCAGCGCATGTACCCCCCGTTGCCGGATTAGCACCAACCAGCCGGCCGACAAAGTCGGTATTGTTATCAGCTAAAAATAAGGTACTATTAATGCCATTTTTATCCTTATAACCATTTTTACTTAGCATTTTATAATAGTCTACTATATTCGCCGCAGGCCCTAGAAATTTATTTTTTTCAGTTGGAATATTAGTTTCACCTAATACATTCTGCAGATAAGCTGTGCTGACTTTTTCGGTCATTGAGCCACGACTATGATTACTGCTGTTGATTACTGTATCAGTTTCTTTTGCCAGTAATTTAAGTATATTATTGGTTTTTTCTGCATTAGTTAACGGGAGTCTGCCTCCCATATTTTCATTAATTTTATCGTATAAAGCATAAAATACAACTTCACTCAGACCAGGTATGGCTTCTACGGACGGATTGTTGACAATAACATACAAATTACCATTAGCCGCTGCTTCCGGATTTTGTTTTACTGCATTTCTAAAGGCAGAGTCTTCTCCGTTATAAATGCCCGGGTTTGAAACTGCGATTGTCTTGCCATTCATAATTTCATTGTAATCATAGATCTGGATTGCTGTTCCTTCAAATGGTGCATCTCCTTTTCCATTGGTTATTTTACTTGCATCATTGGTTGCCAGTGCATCCTTAACATTATTTATATCCTGACATTGATACTGTGCAGCCGCACCTGAGCAGGTAACTTTGTAAACTTGTCCTGCCGTTTTGTGTTTCGCGGCATTTTTGGCATAGTCGGCATGCTGGGCTGCAGTTTCTAATACTGCCGTACCTATACCATTTGCCCATACTATACCCAGCCCAGTATCAAGATAAGCTACATTCTGCTCTATCTTTCTACCTTCTTTTTCTAATTCTATGCTTTTTTCGGTTCTAAGGCCGCCATGTTGACGACGTTCTGCTTCAGCTTCTTCATATTTTTTACGTGCTTGTGAAAGCAGTTCTTTTTTCAGCTCCTGCCGGTTCTGATCAAATTCCTGACTAACTTCACGCTGTGAATCCAGCTCTTTCTGTACTTTGTTTTTGTCAAAGTTATTATGCAGATATCCGGCCTTATCAGCATAATCCTCGCTGCTGACATTAGTATGGATGGCAGCTATAGTTTCTTCTGCAGTCTTACCGGTTTTCTGCTGCTGCGCTAGTTTATCTGTGATGGTTATTCTGCTGGTATTGACTCCGCTCTTGGTCTTACTGCTATCTTTACCGCTGTCACTGCCAAAGCCCAGTGACTTGCTTACAGTAGAATTGTCCTGATTAAATGATGAACCGCTGAGGGTGAGGCCAGCACTTTTGCCTTTATAGTCGCTGTGATTTTTGATGTCACTGCTGGTAAGACTGCCGGTAACCAGGCTGTTTTTACCTGCTGCTTCTGCGGCACTGGCAGAGGTGATAATCGCTCCTTTCAGATCTGTATTGCCTTTGACATTAATCTGATAGCCGTCATCTCCGGCTATGATGCCGCTTTGTTCGGTTACTCCGGCATAATCGGCTTTGATTTTGCTCTTGCTGTAGCTGGCGGATCCCGATGCACCGTAGCCTACAGTGACCTGTCCGCTGGTATTCTCCTGTTTACTGTCATATCTGGCTTTGTCCTGCAGGCTGGCTGCGTTCAGCTCGGCTGCATCCATACTCACGCCTTTACCTCTTACCTGCGCACCCTTGATGTTGGTAGCACCGCCACTGCTGAGGCTGGTACTGCCGCTGCTGCTGCCGACATGGCTGTTACGATAGCTGGTTTCGTCTCCGTTACTATGGCCTTTGCCACGGTTAGCACCTGCAGTCAGACCTAAAGCAGAGCTGCCAGTGCCATAACCGATATTCATACCTGCACTCCAGCCGCTGGATTTATTACTGCTGCTCTCGCTGTGGTTTTGTTCAGCTGCAAGCAGGTTAATTTCGTTATCTGCCTGAAAATGGGTGCCTTTACTGCCTGCCACATCTGATCCGATAATGTTGATATTAGAGTCTTTGCCTGCGCCCGTTGCCAGTAAATTGACTGTTCCGCCGGCATTAATCCGGCTGGCAGAAGCCACGGTATCTTTTGTGTGACTCTCCATACGGACCTTCTGCTGACCGACGGTTATGCCGACACTGGCATTCATAGCATTTTGTGGATTATTGGCAATATCTGCAACAGCACTGCCCGCTTTATACGTGTCCATTCCGGCATTAAAGGCAGCCATGGCATTAACACGATCATTTTTGCTTTTATTTATACGCTCAACTGCAGCACCAGCTTTTTGAACAGAACTAACTACTGGTGAATTTACACCTACTGTAATACCACTTTGCTTCATAGTATGCACATAATCAGTGCTGTACTGATCCTGAGCTGCCTGCACATTAATTTGTTTAGCCACAACAGTAACATTACCTTCAGTGGAAGAAACAGTACTGCCGCTTTGTGTATAATGATTACCGGCAATAACAGTGGTATCACCTTTCAGACTACCGACACTGCTGCCGCTATGGATAAGGGATTTGTTAGTGGTGTCATCGGTTTGTTTCTGACTGCCGATAAAGAAACCAAAACCTCCGCTACCCATCAGACCGGATTTTTTTCTGGCATGATATTCCTGTCCCTCATACTGATTTTCTGCCGCCTCAACAGTAATATTATTACCGGCACGTAATACTGTCTGATTATCTGCAATAACATTGCTGCCGCGGATATTAATATCCTGTTCACTGCCGATACTGATATTACTACCGGTAATAGTACTGCCTTTTGCTTCGTCATTATGTTTCTGATATTTATCTATGCTTTTTTTAGTGGAAAAAGTTCCTCTGGTTTTATTGTAATGAGCTTCATCCAGATCCGTTTTTGCCCTGCCCTCGGTAATGTTAACTCCTTCCTTCCCATAAATATTAATATTGCCATTAGTACTGTTGATATCACTCTGCCGGATATTAACTTTGTTGCCGGTTAATGAAACATTACCATCTGCAATAACCTGAGTACCGATTTCATCTTTATGATCCAGTGCCAGATGGTTCCTGGCACTGAGTTCTCCATATCCGGAGTGACTGGCTGTCTGAACTGTACCCAGATTGACACTTCCGTTGCTGCTGGCCAGCTGAGTCAGTCCGTTGGTTGCTGTATTCACAATATTGGCACCATGAAAATTCAGATCCTCTACACTATTAACTGCCAGAATCCCATTTTTACCGCCTGTTACATACAGCCCTGCCACGCGATCAATCACGGTACCTCCATTGCGCTCATCACCGTGAGTTGCAGTAGTAGTATTAACATTTATACGTTGTGCCTGCAGGCTAAGCATATCCTGTGCCTGAACGGTACCGCCATTAATATCAATATTATTAGCCGCATTAGCCAGCACAGTTTTTCCGCTGATCAGACCACTGTTACTAAGATTATGTGCACCCAGATCTACAACTTTGCGACCGGCTACTGTACCCTGATTATTAATATCCTTATTAGTATGCAGACTGATATTATCAGCACTGATTAATGCTCCGGCAGTATTCAGATCTCCGTCACGCACCATCAGATATACCTGAGGAACCAGTACACTTTGCTGACTTCCATCAGGCATGGTTACAGTCTGACTTACCATCCAGACAATATCACTGGTCAGGCGTGCCATCTGATCGGCACTCAGAGCAATTCCCGGTACCAGTCCTATGGCTTTCGCCATACTTACGCCGGCATCCATTAATGCCTTATATTCATCTTCATCACTTTCATATCCTGCAAGGCGGCGATAACCGGTTAACTGATCTATTTGTTCATTAATCAGTCTTTGTTCGTAATAACCGTCCCCTAAACGCTTCTGTAATTTTTCCGGATCCTGACCCAGAGCCTCAAGCATATAGTTACTACTTAGCCATTTATTTTTATTAGTAAATGCAGGATCTGCTTCAATCAGATAACCTTTATTATCCGGATCTATATGATAAAAACTACTATTAGGCAATTTAGTATTCAGGTTGATAAGCGTTTTAATACTTGGTACTTTTGCACCCTCAGTTTGATTATCACCTACAGGCTGATTGTTAGCTGACAGGTAGTAATCGTTACTGCCTGTATAATTAACGTTAACATTATCTGTACCTGAATTATTGCTCGTAATAGTGTTTGTATCTTGATTACGATTTCCATTACTATTGAGACCATCAATAGATGAATCGCCCGTATAGGCACTTCCTGCCTTCTCTATGTTACTGGTATTATTGTTTACCCCAGCAATGGTATTGTCCTTAGAGTCACCTTTCGTGTGTTGCTGGATAATACTGACAGGGTTTTCAAGATCAATCGTAGTGATTGTGGTCTCGTTTATCTCACCTCTTACTTTACGCTTATAGACATCATGCCTGTTTAGCAAACCACCTTTTTTACTTTTTTTATAGCCGCCTGTTGTGCCAGTATCAACAACACGCTGCTGACCTTTACTTTCAATATTATCCAGCTGTAAAGAGTCTGCACCAGTCAGATTGCCGCCCACCAGAATCCGGCTGTTATTATTTTCCCAGTGGCTGCCGCTTATATTTAAATTACCACCGATAATAATTTCACCCGGACTGCTTTCACTGACACGCTGTTTATAAGTATTGCGGTTAAAATCCCACCAGCTGATATCGGTTTTTTTCTCTGTAACTGTGGGACGACCATCATTAAAATAAAATTCTGAATGTTTATGCCCTTCTCCTCTTTCATTAAAATGTCCGTCCACTCCCTCTGTCCATTTCTCCGTCTGGCCGGGGAATAAATACTGTTGAATATGCTGCTCAGAATTTGCCAGATACTCTTCAAGAGCAAAATGATTATTCAGATTACGTAATTCATTTACAGCAATATTTCCATTACCTTTAGCCTCAATACGCGCACTGCTGTTTATCAGACTATCAGCCATTCCGGAAGCATGATATTGTTCATCCAGCTTTCCGCCAATTGCAAGATCACCTTCACTGAGTAAAGACCCCTGCTCTCTATTAACTATATCTCTTGCTCCTATATCCAGCTTCTGGCGTGCAGCAATAGTTGCGGCCTTAGTCTCATTACCCGTTACTTCTTCTCGATTTAACAGACTGCCGGTACCTATCGCCACATGGTCTCCGTAAATGCGCCCGGTACCAACATTATCTACAAAGTTTCCAGCCTGAATCAGAGTCAGACCATTACTGTTTATCAGACCTCGGTTAATTACACTGTCCTGCACATTTAATTCTGTATGCTTATTACTCTGAATAGTACCGGCTGCCTGATTATCTATCCGGCTGGCATCAATAATAACACTATCACCAATAACATTATGATTATTAATAATTTTACCATTGCTATGCAATTTCAGACCAGCATTAGCACTTATATTCCCGTTAATATTGAAATCATCTGTTAAATCTATAGATGCATCATGACCGGCAGCTATACCGGCATCGTCAGTACTGGCATAATCCAGTTTTTTGGCCTGTAAATTTAAATCATTTCCGGCAAGAATTTTACCGTTATTGGTATTATCAATTTCCAAAGTATTATGCAGCTGATCATGAATATTTACATTATCTGCGCTACTGATTTGTCCATACTGATTAAGCAGCTTCT
Organism: Snodgrassella sp. ESL0324; assembly: GCF_013344955.1. NCBI lineage: Bacteria > Pseudomonadati > Pseudomonadota > Betaproteobacteria > Neisseriales > Neisseriaceae > Snodgrassella > Snodgrassella sp. ESL0324. The sequence goes on from NZ_JAAEDS010000015.1 coordinate 67,873, forward strand.
GATTGATTTGTGCATTTAACTGCTTATTGGCACGGATGTTACCAGCCATGTTATCGATACTGTCCGCTGTCAGATCAATACTGCCTGCATCTATACTGCCATTATTACTGTTATCCAGTGTCGCTGTATGAATAACTGCATGTTTGCCGGCCTGAATCTGGCCGTTTGCGCTGTTATTCAATACCAGATTGCTTTGTCCGTCAGCATTCAGCAGTAATTCTTCATTACTTTTAAACTCGCCCCCTGTATTATCCAGCTTTTCATCAATCTGCGCCTTTAACTGTTTACCAGCCTGAATAACACCCCCTGCCGTATTCTCTGCGCGCACTGCCTTCAGATTGAGATTCTCACTGCTTATTATCCCTTTATTATTATTTTTAATACTTTCCGTATTCAGATAGGCATCTTTACCCGCAATGATTTTTCCGCCGTCACTGTTATCAACGGCCAGATGGCTTTCGCCTTCACTGTTGAGCAACACATCTCCGCCACTGCCGAATTCTCCGCCCTGATTATTCAGGCTGCTGCCAATCTGTGCATTAAGCTGCTGATTAGTACGAATCGCTCCCTTACTGTTATCAACAATATCGGCTTTTAATACCAGGCTATTACTATCTATACTGCCCTGCCGGTTATTCAGGTTATTCGTCTTCAGCTTAAGAGATGCACCGGACTGAATTTTTCCGTCCAGACTGTTATTTATATTTCCACTCTGTATACTGAGCTGCTCCTGGGCTGCAATCAGACCATTATCACTGTTATCCAGCTGAGCACTGTCTATATCAATACCCTTTACCGACTGCAATTTACCTTTTCTGTTATCCAGTTTGCCACTTTTTGCCGATAATGACTCTGCTGTAATAATTTCACCCTCATGATTATCAATACTATCGGTATTAATTAATGCCTGCCGGGCACTGAGCTTACCTTGATAATTATCAAATATTTCACCACTTACTGTTAGTTTATTCAGATTCAGACTGCCATGATTATTCAGACCTGCTTTCGAGGTTAAATCGATACCACCACTGGCAACAATCTGACCATTATCATTAATTATCTCCTGATTACTGATAATTTGTCCGGTTTCAAATTGTGTTTTATGCGTATTATCAGCAGGAACTATTTGCCCGCCTCCGGTAGCTGTAGTAGGAGGAGTAACAGGTTTTGCCGGTTCCGGTTGATTCCCCGGTTCTAACGATATAGGTATATTTGGTTCGGGCAGTGCAGACTCATCTGGCCTAGGTTCATAACTAATCAAACCATTATTACGATTATTCAGCTTATTCAGATCCAGCGTTAAGCTCTGAGTGCCGGTCTGAATAATCTTCCCGTTCTGATTGTGAATATTATCTGCAATAATATCTATCCGGCCGGCATTAATTTCTCCCTGATTATGCAGTTTTTGCTGCCGGAGATTGATTTCATCCGCAGTAGTCAGTAAACCGGTGTTTTCTAACTGCTCACTATGAACCAGCATTTTTCCCTGACTTGAAACTGTACCACTATTCATTATCCTGTCAGCATTGAGGGAAACACTGGCAATATCGGCACCAGAAGATTTCTGATCAGAAACGACAATACTGCCGCTATTGCTCAGGTAACCATTAGCATCTATGCTTAAATTACCATTACCGGCATAAATCTGCCCCGCATTATTAACACCAACGCCTTTATCAGTACTGATTAGTACAATCTTACCGGCATACATACCACCCAGCCTGCCTGCATCGATAGCTACTAAAGGTTTATTCTCAGCAGAGACCGGTACAGACTCAGTTATATTTCCCTGTGCATCGATATTATTGCTACCTGCTGTAATATTCAGATTATTTGCCCAGATACCCGCATTAATCTGTGCAGCCTGCGACAGAATGCGTGTGTATTCACTGCCGCCGGTATTCAGACCGTCTCCACTGATACTGATATTACCCTGCCGGACTTCAAAGCCGTCTAAATTACCATTACCGATTAGCGGTTTACCTGTAGTCAGCGTTACTCCCGCTGCATTAATAAATCCGCTGCCATTCACATTTATCCCCGCCGGATTGGCTATAATTACCTCTGCACGCCGGCCGGCTACTTCTATATAGCCATTCAGCTGGCTGGGATTGGTGCTATTAATCTGATTAACAATAACTCTGGCTTCACCTTTGCCCAGCCACGGATTGGCCTGTATCCAGCCGGCCAGGCTGGTTTCCGTATTTTTTCGGCTGTTATTTAAAATAGCGCCTTTCTTATCTACATCCATCTGCCGGAACTGATTAATTGAAACTCCGCTTTTAGTAGGTGTCTGAATATTAATTTGCGGTGTTCCATTCGCTGTTTGTAAAATAGTTGGCTGCTGATTTTTCGGTGCAGAAGTATCAGCATGAATCGAACCTGCCCAGCCAGAATCAATAACCAGAGTACATAAACCGAAACCCAGCAGAATAGACCAGGCCAGAACAGGCAAACCGGCAATCCTGATTGTGCTATTCACTGTTACTGTACTACCGGCAGTACTGTCTGTAGTACTCTTTCCTTCACGAATGGTATTTTCTGCAACGGCCATCATTTGCCCGCGTTTTTTATTAAAAATTACCTTAAAAAGATTCTTATTCATTTTCCAGTCCTTTGAAGATTGTATATATTTGAAATTTCTTAAAATTAATGAAATATTGCCTTAATACTTATCTAAATATGATATAAAGATAATTTTCAGTCAGCCGATTATTTGTAATTCTTACGTTAACTTTATTATTCATCATGTATTCCTCTTTATTTCATAATCAACGCTATATTTCGGATAAATCTGTATTACAGCTCTAAAGTGAATAATTCAGATTAAATCCGAATGTGGTTCTGTCTGTACGGAAATGCTGCGGTTTATAAATCGGCTTTCCCATAAATACATCGTAATACCAGCTCCCGCCAGCCTTTATCTGACCTTTAAACCCCAGCCCCGTACCCGCCAGCGTCTTTCCTAACTGCATTTCACTTGTTCTTCCCGTTATATGCCCTACGTCAATCCCCGCATATACCTGATGACCCGGTAAGTACTGCCAGTTCAGATTGTTATTCCAGTACCAGCCCTGCTCTCCCATCAGGGTAAGCTCTCCGTCAAATCCCCGTACGGTGTAGCGCCCGCCTATCGATACCTGATCCTGAGTAATTAACGGGGTTTTATTCCACTGCCCGTGAAATGAGGTATCATAACTAAAGTTATATTTTCCTACCCTGAACGGCTTCATCAGTGAAGCATCCAGTGTGATTATTTCCATCCGCGAGGTGCCTTCACCAAATTCTTCTTCTGCTGCCCGTAAACTATGATCTGCACCGGTTCCGCGTTTATAACCTGCACTCAGATTAAGTACAGCGTTTCCTAAATATTCCTGATGATTCAACCCTATAGCCCAGCCCGCCGTATGCCTTCTCTGTACTTCGATTTCAGCATCGTCTATATAGTTATGTGATTTACGCCGCCATATTCTGGCACTTACATCAATTTTACGGTGACTGTTACGATATATCATTCGGGTTATCCCCAAATCTGTATTTTCACTGCTGCCGTTATAATCATAATTCTGGTTATAACCGGCTATAGCCTGATGGTAGCGGTAATAATTCTGGTTAAAAGCTATCAGCCAGTTTCCTACCGGCACTGAATAATGAAGGGAATAGCCGTGTGTACCACTGCCGGTACGATTACCATCAATATCTACTGTACTGTCTTTACTACCCAGATCATGGTTATAGTTCACATAAAACAGATCACTTAAACCTAACGGATTATCAACAGATAAAGTTACACCGCCCTGATAACGTCCGGTAGCATGACTGCCTGAGTCATCTGCATTAAAGCTGATACGTACTGGTACTTTACGCTGCGACCATGAAACAACCACATCACTTTCGTTCGGTGCTTCAGCCGGCACTATCCGGATATCAGCCTCTGCTGTCGGTACGCGTTTCAGATTTTCCAGTCCTTGTTCTAAATCCCGCAGATTCAATATGTCACCAGATTTGACCGGAAATTCATTCTGAATACGACGGATACGGTTTACATGTGTCTGATCAGTATTATCAAGGTTATAACGAATTTCATGAATTCGTCCCGGAATAACTGTCAATACCAGCTCACCACTACTTAAATCCTGCGGGCTGGCCAGAATGCGTGTAGTTGTATATCCCCTGTCTATTACTGCATTCTGCGCCAGTGTCATAATATAATTAATGCCATTGCTGCCCAGACACAATCCCGGCTTGAATTTACTCTGATAAATAGCTATATTTAATGCAAATTGAAACCGCTGTGCCTGATCACCATTTAACTTAATGTTTCTGATAGCAAAGCATGGTTTTTCATCCTGAGGTAAACCGCTAACAGTGCCCTCAATTTGCGGTGGTTGCAAACGCACATTGACTTCAGGCTGCATTTTTTCCTGAAACTGTTTCAGTCTTTGCTGTTCGCGAATAATCTGCTGCTGTTCAATATCTGCCGGATTAGCCGGATCTGATAAAGGCGCGGCATACGTCTGATATATTACCCCGTTCAGTAGACTTAAAAATATAAGGTATTTAAAAAAACTCATTTTATTTCTAACATATGTTAATTTAAATTAATAATATAATTCATATATTAACTAAACAATTTATTTATATATTTTTTAGTTAAATTCCATTTTGGTTAGAAATTTTTATTTATATATATATCTGAATAAATTATTAGTTATCTTAAATTTATACATATACTTCAATATTTTAAGAAAATAAAAATGAAAATTCCATTATTAATAATGAATATTGAATTGACATATATTTAGCCGTAAGTTCCATGAATTAAATTAAATTATTGATTTAAATCAAATTATAGATAAATTTAGTCTAATAATCAGATTTTGTTGTAAATTTGGTCTAATTTTAGCAGTCAAATATATTTAATCTGTTTTAAAGTATATATAACTTATCAAGTCTACTGAATAAATTCATCGGATAATCTGCTATTTCTTTTGTTGGATATTGCTAAATTTTCTGATAATTTAATTACTATTGACTGTAAAACAACTCTTGCAAACCGCTATATCATATTCATGATAATGATACAGCTCATGGACCGGTACACAAATAAATTCAATATAAAAAGACTTTAATTTCCAAACGATAATATTAAACACCTAATTTCATAATTTATTTAATAATATCAGCTATGTATTCATATAAAATAAAAACTCATCCGGTAATTATTATTTTTTGTCATAATTTCACTTAAATATGTTTTGCTCTCAAAATTAATGCTTTCTCCGAGAATGCCATTTAATAGAAAATACCGGTTCTATAATTATTTTTATCTGTACTATTATGATATAACCATTTTAAGATATAAATATGGGGCTGATATTATAAGGCTAGTAACACTTACATGACTCTTTTACCTCTCGCTCTTCGCTCATCATTATTTTTTTTGTTACATTCCAGCCGAGGTTCCATATGATAGTAGTCCCTCGTTCAGTTTCGCTATAAGAAACCTTATTCTGTGAAAATCTGATTTCATCAGGATTTATTACGGTCGTTCATTTTCCAGCAAGACCGACCGATTATCTGACTTGCTATGCATATATAGAAAATGATAAAAGTTTCCCAGTGCTTAGGCGGGGAGCCTCATTACTTATCTACTGGATAGAGCTCTTTAATATATTGTTCAACAAAGGGCTTTAATTCCTCTACAGGATAGACTTCTTTTCGCTGTACTAGATAAGCATCATCATAAATTACTCTGGCTTCAAGAATCTTAGCTAGTATGTAAGTAACCAATACTGAAAATTTTCGGTTTTTCTCTCCACGATAGATTACTCCTGACATAATTGGTAAATCAGCTTCTGACGCATCTCTAACTTCTGGTTCAAAGTAAGAAAAATTACTCCAGCATACATTATCGTTACTATGATCCTGAATAATTATAAAACCATGAGATAAATCTAAATCACTATTATTTAAAACCCCAATTGAAATCATTTTTGTATCAATTAATAGCTCTTTAAGATTATTAACTACTCCTCTAACTACTTTATCGAAATAGGGAATTTTTTTAATTGGAAACATGATTTCATTAGCCATTATTTACTTCCGCCTTTTGATATTGAGCAATCAGTTACATTTAATCAACTATCTTGAGTTTTAATATAAATATTACTTACAGAACCTTCTTTTGTGATATTGAATACAGGTGATCCTGGCTTAAAATGATTAATCATTTCATTCATACTCAAACCTGTTTTAGATGCATCTATATAAATCACCTTTGTTTCCTTGCTTAGTCATATCCTTAGCACCATCAGTAATATTTCGTAGGACCGCATGAATGCTTTGCCCATGAGTTTCTTTCTATTGAACAGGAACCCCATTAAGCTAACCATCAATACCAGGATTGTTTGCTTTTTCAGCTCCTTTAAAAGTACCACCTTTATATTTCACTATATCTAATGCTTGTTTATATTCATGTGGTTCAAGTGCACTTTTAATAACGGAACCTTGTTTACCTGGTGGTAAAGTGGATAACTCAGAATCAGCATTTCCAGCTTGTCCCGCTCCACTCGTCCTCTTTCCAGCGATAAAAATAATCCCCACTAATTAAGCGGGGATTATTGATCACCACCATTTTGGATACGCTATAAAAGCATTTAATATATTATCCCTATCGTCTAAATCGATCCTTTCGTAGCCTTCAGATTTAGATATATTTTCATTAATGTCTTTTTTAAGAGAAATCCAACACATCTTATTATTTTTAATGTCTATTTCTAGTTTGAAATTATCATTCATATCCTTAAATACTGCGAATTTAGATAATTGTAGGTCTTTAATGAAAGAATCAAAAACATTACATTCAAACCAAGCTACTGACACATTTTTTAGCTCGAAACCACTTTTTTCAATATCAATCGAAATATACAATTTTAATGAAGGCCAATGCTCATCTATTTCAATTGTGTCTATAGAAATTTTTATTGGATTATTAATTAAGATATCCATTAGTGCGCTCTCATATATCGTACATGGGTAATTGTTGGTAACTCACCTCTGATCTAGGTGGATTAGACTCCAATTCACACCCATTGACAGTAACTCTATCATTATAAGAAATATTATTTTTAGTAGCGGTATTTACAGCTGACTGAAAACTTCTTAGCTATTCTTAGCTTGTTAATTTTACAGACTCTGGAGTATGCTCATAATCATAACAATAGAGTAGGGTAAATTATTTATTCAACTTGCTATATAAGTCTAAAAGATAATAATTAGAATCTCTAATAGTTAGGTAGGAATTATTCTTATTATGATATTTTAGTCATTATATTTTTGATAATAAGTTCAACAGATTGTTCTAGCTTTTCACTATCTAACGTATAACGATTTAATTCAATTTGATTTTCTGCATCAAATAGCAATTCTCTTAACCATTTTTCTTCTAATGCCAGTATCTGATGCTCAGCTTCATAAATACTAGATTGTATTTCATCCAAACTAATTTTTTTATTTAAATAAGAATTACATTTTTTTTTAAGATTATTAATAACATCTGGATATATCCAATTCATCACTTTTCACTCCTTCTTAGAATGGTCACTACAATTTTACTATTCCTTTCAGTAACAACACCTACATCCCCACTCCAATATACAGTCCTTTTTACACCATTAACCATTGAACTGGTTTTGTTCCATTTTGTATAGTATGCTCGAGAAATGTTACGACCAGCTCCAACTGTACCGGCAGGGAATCCTAACCATGATGGTTCCATCCTATCAACTGCATGTTGTGAATATAATCTGTTTCCAATCGACGCATATTGCTTACCGTCAATAGTTTTTTTGGGGTAGTTTTGCCAAGAATTCAATTCCAGAGAATTACCATTCATTCCCTTTCCTGCTTTACCACCGCTCAGCCATTCATCATAGATGCGCAACAGTAGTTATTGATTATCAGGATTGAGAAGCCTATCTAAAATAAAGTAATATAGATCTGTCCTTGATAATATCAACCCTATGATTAAATCAAAGACAGATCAATTAATCATCTTATTAATGTTGAAAATTCAGTAGAAATAAAAGGTTGTAATCTTATTTCAACCTTTGTTCTTGTATCCTCTAGTACAACTTCGGTCGTTAGGTATTCACCATCAACATCTTTTTCTATCTTAAAGTATTCCACACCCTCCATTAGATTGTGCGCTATTTTTTTCTGTTTAAACTCTATAATTGTTTGTATCCAACCTCCAGTTGCACTAAACGAAAAAAGTATAGACATTTCATTTTGATCAGTATATTTGTATGCAAAGTGTAAATCCTCTGTATTCTGAAAAATAGGTTCTCCCTCAAAAAAAGCTAACAAATCTATTTCATTTGGAAAAGATTGAATAAACATTTATTTTTTTCCTTCTTTTGAAATTGTTGTTACAAATCTACGTGAACTATCTGGCATAATATCAAATGACGTTTGTAATACAACGCCTTTTACTGAGGGACCTATTAAGAATAGATACTCTAACTTTAAAACTCTGAGAACCTTTTTTGTCATTATTAATAACATTACCTTTTGTATTTACTGCTTTATTAAAGTGTTCAATTAAAATAGCTGTACCTGATTCATTAGTCTGTAGCTCAAGCCGTCTCATCATTTGAGATAATTGAGTTGAACGAGCAATATTATGTTCTCCGCTATTTACTTTGCCATAAAGATAATCAAATTTTTTTGGATCTATTTCAAGCTTCGTCCCTTTCTAGCATTAGATACTGGAAGGCGCACAAGACCAAGCTACCAAGTCAAGATTAAAAGACCATGAGTTTTTAAACCCGTTTCAAAAAATTGAGAAGCTACCAGAAGAAAACAAACCGTGATTAAGAGATTTTTAGATGCCTTTTAACCAAGAATCAGATTAAATTACTGACTAAATAAGAATAATAAAACAATAAGTAAGCAGCAATAATAGGCGGCAACCTGCTACTACTGCTAACCAAAACTAACTTCACAGGAGTTAACTATGGCTAAGGCACTGCAACCCACCGAACGATTTTACACCATTGGTTAACACCCCAAGCCATAGGACCCAACCCCAGACCGCAACTACCTATTAAAGGCTGCTGGCTAGAAGCCTTTGGCTTTACCACCGGTCAGCCAGTCATCATCGATGCGCAACATGGGCTGTTTATTATTAGGATTGAGGGGCAAGACTAGAAAGTGAAAATAAGATCCCAGTTCAAAATTGGGATCTTAGGTTTTCAAAATTGATCAACCTGTCAGAATAAAAAATTCCAGACTTCATATTTATTTTGGGCTTGTTTGCGATATTTAATTTTCATTAATCCATACTTGTTCAACCCAATCTGAAAGATCTTCCCAAGTATCATTACTATAGCCATCTAACGTCCAATATCGTACTGTATCATTTGGTGTTAAACAATAATAACTTCCATTATCTTCACATATTGGTAACCAGTCTTCTGGTAGACCTTGCTCCCTAGCTTCATTAAGCACTGTCGATAATTCAGATGGATATTTTTTATCTCTTGTTACTAGTAATAATTCTATTGTACCGTAGAAATATTACTGGCTTCTTTGAGAAGCTTTCTATATTCAGTTGAAAAGCTGAAATTAATATTTTTTTCATAATCATCAAGCAAGTTATCATCAGGAAGAGGGACATTTATTACCTCTCCATTTGATAACTCTTTTAACTGATTAATAACTTTATCCAATTTATTCATTAGTATCCTCTCTTATTTGACGTATTAAGCAAGTAACGCAGCAGTAATAGGCGGCAACCTGCTACCACTGCTAACCAAAACTAATCTTACAGGAGTTAACTATGGCTAAGGCACTGCAACCCACTGAACGATTTTACATCATTGGTTAACACCCCAAGCCATAGGATCCAACCCCAGACCGCAACTGACTATTAAAAGCTGCTGGCTGGAAGCCTTTGGCTTTACCACCGGTCAGCCAGTCATCATCGATGCGCAACAGGGGCTGTTGATTATCAGGATTGAGGGGCTGAGCTAAGAGGTAAAACAAAATCCCCACGGGTTAAGGCGGGGATTGCTATACAACAGGCTAGGATCTTATATTTAACTGTGATTGATATATATAGCAACAGGTTTTGCCGGCACGGTAATTTCCCACCCCATGATGAGTAATATTGCCATAGCCATTTCTCTCATATTCTGCCACTCAGCACATTGACAAAGCGCATCGTTGTTCCAGTATTGGATGTTAGGTGCTCCACTTATAGATAACATATAATCATCTAACTGTTTAATTGCCAATTTTTGCTCAGACGTGAAAGAAGATGCGACCAAAGGATCGTTTAATTCATCTAAAGCCATTTCCCACTCAACAGCCAGCTCGTCTGCAACATTCACAAAATCAGGAAATAAACTTATCTGTACTTCACAAGGCTGCGCTATCGCCTGAGTTATCCATTTAATCTTATTCATTTTCTATTCCTTTGGTTTATTAATAATTGTCGTTTTCTCTCCTGCACTTAGCTTGTATGTATTTGAATCGACAACCTTTACCGTATCTTGTGTTTTATTCTGTCATATACAAATTCAATATGATTTTATTTACTTCATCAGAGGTCTTTAAATATTTTTTTTCAACCTGAATCCTGAACTGATCTGTTTTACATACATCATATTTTCTTTGATAATCATCCGCACTTTGTACACTTGTTTTTTTAGTTTTTCATTTAATATTTTTTCCTGAGTGTTAAATTTACTTTCCCCCATGCTGTTACGAAGCGCATTATTTCTTCCTGCTGCCCTACTACATGCGCTACCAGATGCACTGTTCTGCCTTCAGCATCTTTTTCTTTAAAGTACTGCCTATCTGATATGAAACTATCGGGCTGGTTGTGACTGCCATTATCCCTCCTATGCTGTTGGTCGGGGCGGACCGACCTGCCCCTATCGCAGTTAACAGTAATCCGCCTGCATTCCACTGCGACAGTTCTTATTCATATTTTTCACGTTCTTCCGGATTTAATGCTTCATTTTTCAGTTTTTCTTTGGAGGGCATCTTTTTTACTGTTTATCATAGCAGAGGTTGTCTGCATGTTATTGCTGAGACCCTGACTGATTTCACGCTGTAAGTCGAGTTCTTTCTGTACTTTGTCTTTATCAAAGTTGTTATTCAGGTAGCCGGCTTTATCGGCATAGTCGTCACTGGTGATACCGGTATGGATAGCTGCAATTGTTTGGGCAGCCGTTTTACCGGTTTTTTGCTGCTGCGCTGTTTCATCAGTGATGATGATATTTCCGGTATTAATACCGCTATAGGTAGTACTGGCTGGTATAGTCACAATCGTGACCAAAACCTATTAATTGTTTACGCCAACACTACCCTGATAAAATTGCCACTATTGGAATCAACGCATTTACTAATTTAATTTCGGTTTCTGTCCTACTTATATTTAAATTATTACTCTTATGATAATAAGCTAAATTAAAATAATTTGAACCAATTACCCTATCGATATATGATAAATATATTATTTAGTATTACCGAGTTTTTACGTTTATCCATTTCTATATATCTTTATTTATCAAAACAATCAACTTTATAAATTAATCTATCATTATCAGGCTCAGGAGCTTTTTTAGTCAATAAAATACATTTTTCCGGGTAGCTGATATGTTCAGGATGATAGGAATAAAACCATCCATCTTTTCGAAAATTACTCCATGTTAATTCCAAAAATATGTAATCCGTTTCTGTATCTTGCTCCGTTAAAAATTTTCCTTTCTCTGATTTCACATCAGCTTCCTCAGGTTTTACATTGATTTTGTGTTGTATATGTGTACATCCATTAAATAAAATACATAAAATAATAATTAAAAAATTTTTGTTCATAGAATTTCTCAAGGATATTCAAAATAATCATTAGAGTTTTGTATATCATATATTATAAACTTTCCATTCACTTTATTTGGTTTTATTATCTGCAGTTAAATCTTTTGATTCCTTCCCATGCAGCCATTTCGATACTACCGATGTTAGAGCTTATATTTCTGCTATTCCTCCTATGCTGTTAGTTCAGGAGGACTGATATGCTTCTATTAAATTTAATAGTTTGAATAAATGATTAAATATATGATAATACAATTAGAATTCCCAGCTGACAAAATAAATTTTCGGATAATTTTTTATCATATCCTAAGCAAGAACATATAAACCGATAATGAATAATACATGTTAAAAGGTCTGCATCTTCCGGCACCGGTAACAATAAATATTTGTTAAACCTTTTAGCACCATATTGATCGGATTCTTTTCCTGTAAATATATTTTTCGGAGATTGATAGCTTATTCCTGTTTTATGTTTAAACTTTGTTAACCAATTATACTTTGCCTCCATATAAAAATTTGAAAATTAGGAAGATAAGCAATGTTATATTCAAATATATTTATTCTTAATCCTAATTCCGAAATCACTACTATCCCCATAATATTGCTATATACCGCGAAATTATTTATTATAATGCTTTTATGTATTATAAGTTAATCATATGCTAGGCGAATTTATTGCTCACATTGTAGGAAATATCATTCAAGAATTTTGTAGAGGTTTTATAGAATTAGGATGGTCAAAAGATACTTTTAAAAGAAAACTATATTGGACTTCTTTTATTATTTTAAATATTGTTATGTTTGCATTTCTCTTAACATTTAATAAGGGGCCTATTACTACTATAACAGATGGTTTGATACTCTTTTTGATTTCATTTTTCCTTTCATTTTTGATTATAAATTTTTGTTGGGGTATATGGCGCTTCATTAAAGAATGGTTGAAGGTATCTAGTCGATAATAATCTCAATTCACTTTTTAATAAACAATTGACGGGTAATCCCCGCCAATTTTGTGTAAAACAAAGTATTATTTCATTATAATGTTAAAATAAATTAATTATACTTATATTAATAAGAATACTTATAAAATATAAATTATGTAATGCGGAAAGTTTTCACTCAGTTCATCATTACCTGCCCATTGATATATATCAGGAAGTTTATCATATAAAGATTTAGCATTTTGATTGATATCACCGGTAATTTTTATAAAATAATCCGTATAATTTATATAGTCTTTATAATCACTTTTTCCTGTATAAAAGCATTGATCATACTGCTCAAGTTTACAGAAAAATTCCTGTTGTTCTTTTATACTAATTTGTTTTGCAAATATTGACTTGTTAAAAAATATTAACAATATAATTAAAAACAATTTTTTTGACTGTATTAACATTATTTTTACTTTTTAAGGTAATATTTTTCCATTTTTAAATCTGAATCGCATTGGACCAGTCTGGTCTTGAATAGTAGCCTTTATATCATAATAACTATTAAGATCAGGTAATATTATTGTCTCTCTTGAAATATACTGATTTCCGTTTTTTCTTCAATAACACCAATAACTTGATTATTTGTTTTATCTATATAGCGTATCAAAATGCTTTCTTGAATTTTTGTCGCAAATACAGCCTTGTAATCAATCTTTTAATGCTAATATTATCAAATTAAATACAGGGCTGATATATCAGGCTAGCAACACTTACATGACTCTTTTACCTTTTGCTCTTAGCTCTTCATCACGTTTTTTTTCTGCATTCCCGCCTAGGTTTCATATGTTGGTGTTCCTCTGTCTTCCATACAATTTTCAAACATACCTTGATTCCATACTCCATTTGGATAACCATCTCTTGCAACCCGGTTTTCTGGCTTATGTGCTAAATCTAAACAATATGTTTGATTCTGCTTTCTCAACTTTTGCATTTCTGGCGATTCTGAATTGTAATAATTATTTTCATCCCTTTGTGATTGGGAAATTGCTGATCTTTCAGCATAATAGCCATTGTACCAGTCGGATATGCTGCAGCCATTCAGAAATATTCCGATACTTGTCAGAATAAGTAAACGGATTTTAGCGGTTCGGATCTGCATAATATTTCTTTCCTTCAAATTCAAAATAGCGTCTGCCATGGATTTCATGAATCGGTATCTGCGTGGTGCCGATGACTTTTTGCAGTAGACTATTTTCTTGTATTTTTCAGTACAACGAAAACACTTACCTATTTATTTGAATTGCACCAATATGCGAAAGGCATCTTTCAGATATCAATACAGCCCTGTGTTTAATTTTCTAATATTACTATTATCAAATTAAACACAGGGCTGATATATCAGGCTAGCAACACTTACATGACTCTTTTACCTTTTACTCTTAGCTCTTCATCATGTTTTTTTTCTGCATTGACGCCCAGGCTCCATATGTTGGTGTCCCTCGATTCTTCATACAAATTTCAAACATAGGTTGATTCCATACTCCATTTGGATAACCGGCTCTTGCAACCCGGTTTTCCGGCTTATGTGCTAAATCAGAACAATATTTGTCATTTTGTTTTCTCAGCTCTTGCTTTTCCGGCGATTCAGAATTGTAGTAATTATTTTCATCCCTTTGTGATTGGGAAATTGCTGATCTTTCAACATAGTAGCCATTGTACCAGTCTGATATACTACAGCCACTCAGGAATATACCGATACCAGTCAGAATAAGTAAGCGGATTTTAGCGGTTCGGATCTGCATAATATTTCTTTCCTTCAAATTCTAAATAGCGTCTGCCATGGATTTCATGAATCGGTATCTGAGTGGTGCCGATGACTTTATGCAGTAAGCTATTTTCTTGTATTTTTCAGTACAATAAAAACTCTTATATATTATTTTATTTCAGTTTTACTAGTATACGAAAGACATCTTACCGATATCAATACAGCCCTGTGTTCAATTTTCTAATATTACTATTATCAAATTAAACACAGGGCTGATATATCAGGCTAGCAACACTTACATGACTCTTTTACCTTTTGCTCTTAGCTCTTCATCACGTTTTTTTTTCTGCATTCCCGCCCAGGTTTCATATGTTGGTGTTCCTCTGTCTTCCATACAATTTTCAAACATACCTTGATTCCATACTCCATTTGGATAACCATCTCTTGCAACCCGGTTTTCTGGCTTATGTGCTAAATCTAAACAATATGTTTGATTCTGCTTTCTCAACTTTTGCATTTCTGGCGATTCTGAATTGTAATAATTATTTTCATCCCTTTGTGATTGGGAAATTGCTGATCTTTCAGCATAATAGCCATTGTACCAGTCGGATATGCTGCAGCCATTCAGAAATATTCCGATACTTGTCAGAATAAGTAAACGGATTTTAACGATTCGGTTCTGCATAATATTTCTTTCCTTCAAATTCAAAATAGCGTTTGCCATGGATTTCATGAATCGGTATCTGTGTGGTGCCGATGATTTTTTGCAGTAGACTATTTTCTTGTATTTTTCAGTACAACGAAAACACTTACCTATTTATTTGAATTGCACCAATATGCGAAAGACATCTTACCGATATCAATACAGCCCTGTGTTCAATTTTCTAATATTACTATTATCAAATTAAATACAGAGCTGATATATCAGGCTAGCAACACTTACATGACTCTTTTACCTTTTGCTCTTCGCTCTTCATCACGTTTTTTTGCTGCATTCCCGCCCAGGTTTCATATGTTGGTGTCCCTCTGTCGTACATACAGTTAGTATACATACCCGAATTAATAACACCGTTTGGATAACCAGCCCTTGCAACCCGGTTTTCCGGCTTGGATGCTAAATCTGTACAATATATCCGATTTTGCTTTCTCAGCTCTTGCATTTGCGGCGATTCTGAATTGTAATAATTCTCTCTACTTTTCTGTCCTTCCTTAATCGCTGATCTTTCAACATAATAACCATTGTACCAGTCGGAGATACTGCAACCAGTCAGGAATATGCCGATACCGGTCAGAATAAGTAAGCGGATTTTAGCGGTTCGGATCTGCACAATATTTCTTCCCTACAAATTTATACTAATATTTATCATTGATAATATCAAATGAAATAGTTATTGGTTTTATCAATAATATCAATGCATCCATTACCTTATTTTATATAGATTTCAAACAAGTACCCGCCACTCTCACTTTTACTTCTTTGCCAAAGTTTATTTCTATTATGAAATAAACCAATAATGTTAATGTCATTGCTATAATTAATGCTTATACAAATTTATTATTTCTTAAAACGTTTTATATAATCTCTGTAATAGGGATTTTCTACGGGATGATCAGTATAATTTCCATTCGCATCAATATAGCGTCCACGTTCATCTACCAAATATTGTGCAGGTGGCTCAGCATACCAACCAGAAGGATATACTACTACCCGGCTACCCTGATATCCGTTTAATGCTAGCAGTTTCTCAAATCGTGAAGCATCTGTACTACATCCACATAATATACACAATATAATAAATCCAACTAAGCTAAATTTCTTAATATTACTTGCCACTTTATACTCCATTTTTGTCTATTTAAAAATTGTCTGAGACTAATAAACTTTCTCTCATACATGCTATTGAGGCAGGTGTATAAACGTTAATCAACCACTCATTTTCAGCTTAATCATTGCTGCTAATGTCCAGCTTGACGCGTTTTAGAAACTTATAGCTGAGTCCATTCAATTATCCAAGCACAAATTCATATTTATCAGGAATATAAATATAATATGGCACTCAACAATTTTTAAAAACCTTTTCTCTTCATACATTCTATTGATGCAGGTGTATAAACGTTAATAAACCATTCAGTATTTGCTTCAGAATACAAGGAAACATTTGGTTTAGGCACAGTTAATTGAAGCTCATCAAAACATTCCTTACTAGCTTTCTTATGTGCTGCTGATATCCAGCCCGGACCATTCCAGAATCTTATAGCTGCTTCCATACAACCCTCCAAGCACAAACACATACTTAACAGGAATATAATTTTAATGTGGTGTCTCATGATAATGCATTCCTTCCTGAGGTTTAGTTGACCTTACCAGAATAGGCTAGTTTCTTTTATTTCAGTTGCACTAGTATGCAAAAATCATCTTTTAGATATCGATACAGCCCTGAATTCACTCTTTTAATATTACTATTATAAAATTCAGCTCAAGGCTAATTTATCAGATTACAAAATCATAAGCTGTTAATGTCCAGCTTGAACCATTTATAGAAACATTTTTTAAAAACCTTTTCTCTTCATACATTCTGTTGTTGCAGGTATATAAACGTTAGCCATCCATTCATTCCTTGCTTTAGAACCTTGGGGATCATGTGGGTCAGGCACAGTTAATTGAAGCTCTTCAAAACATTCATGATAAGCTTTGTTTTCTGCTGGTGATGACCAGCCCGGACCATTTAGGGAATTGTGTACTTGCTGGTTTGTTTGCTGAAATCCCAATTTTTTCAAGCTGAGAAAACGTCCCTGGTTTAACTACTATTTTAACCGTAATGCCGTTATACTTTGATGAATATTTTAATACTGGTGAAACAGAAGTTTCAGTCGTTGCTGGCATTATACCTGTTCGCTCAAATTGCTTAAACTGCTCTGGTGACATAGTTCTATAAACAATTTCATTTCCATAAGCATCATATTGTTGTACTGGACTAAGTGGATTTTTAGATTGAGTTACTGGCACTCCAATCCCTTCCCTTGCAACCTGTGTAGGTCCCGCCGTTCCCTTTCCAGCATTCGATTTCCTGAAAACTGGTTAATCTGACCTATGCGGTGATACTCTGACCACTTTGTTGATGGTTGATGTATTGAGACAAACATATCTTATGGTGGAAATTATAACTACTGTCACCCATACGTATTATTTTGTTTCCTGCTACGGCTAACTCTCTGCCCACATGAGTAAGACCATCGTCAGAAGTAGATATATCGCCCTTCGTCTGAATGGGTTTGTTCAAGAGGTTTAATGTAGAGCAAATTACTAACTGATTCAATATGGGATTTTTAATTAAAAAATCATACTTAGCAAAAAGATGACGGATATCATTAATAACATATTATTTTCTTATATCTTCCTCAGTAACCCAGACAAGCTACACACCCAGTTTTGAAACTGAAACTCATGTTTATTTCTTGTACATTCTAGGAAAATATTAGATCCCAGTAATGTAAAGGGATCTAGTTGCTAGGATTGATATATTACGTCGTAATTATTACCTAATTCTATTTGTAATTTTTCTTGTAAACATTTCCCTTTTTCTTTAAAGGCTATTTCTTCATTAATAGTTTTAAATCCAGATTCTAACGGGTTATCTGAATTCAACGTTTTATCATAGTCATCTGACCACTTATTTAACTCATTTTTGAGAGAATCACTGATTAGTAAGGAATCAGGATCAATATTTCCAACTTCATTATCCGAATCAATCCACAATGGATAACATTCATAATCAGCCATTAATTTTATTTTCTTCATTTACTTACTCCCCGCAGGATTTGCTCCAACAATAAAACCATTACTTCCAGTTGTAACAGCTATTCTTTGTTTTTGTCCATTAATCGTAATTTCATAAATTGGTCGTCCTGTTCCTTTTCCTTGATAACCAATAATCTTTCCTTTGGATACAGTGTCTATAACTACATTAGGTATTTGTGATTCTGAAACCCCTATTTTTGCAAAATCACTGGCCTGACGTTCTACAATATGTTGGAGCCCTGCCGATGAATTACCTGTCTCAAGAAAAACTATTTTACCATCAGCTAATTTTTCAACTTTCAAAATATTTTCAGGTGAGAATTTAACGCCATTCTTAGACATTTCTTCCAGATATTGTTGATTTATCGTCCCCTTTCCAGCATTACCAAAACCCGAACGGTAAAACCCCGACCCAAGCGCAGCTTAACGGTTGGCTACAGCCCTAATGGCGGGCAACCTAACCCCAGACCGCAACTGACCATTAAGGGGCGCTGGCTGGAGCAGATAGGCTTTTATGCCGGGCTGCCCGTGGTCATTAAAGTTGAGCAGAACAAGCTGATTATTGAACTTGCGATACAGATCTAAAAAATAATAAAAGATCCCCGCGGCTTAGGCGGGGATCTTCATTACTCATCTACTGGATAGAGCTCTTTTATGTATTGTTCAACAAAGGGCTTTAATTCATCTACAGGATAGACTTCTTTTCGCTGTACTAGATAAGCATCGTCATAAATTACTCTGGCCTCGAGTGCTTTGGCTAATATATACCCTATTACTACAGAAAATTTTAATTCATTTTCTCCTCGGGTTTTTATACCCACCATAATAGGCAAATCGATTTCAGCTTCATCTCTAAATTCAGGTTGAAAATAATGAAAAGTTATCCAACAAAAATATCCATACTGATGGTCTTGTATATTTACAAATTTATCTGATAGATCAATACCTTTGCTTGCAGATAGTCCGACAGATAACTGCCTTATTGGTAACGAATATACCTTAAAACCATCAACTATAATATCCAATAATTCTTCAAAAGAAGGTGTTTCTTTAATTGGGAACATAAATTCATTGGCCATTACTTACTCCCTCCCTTTGTAATTGAACCACCGGTGACATTTAACCAACCGTCCTGAGTTTTGATATATATATTATTTACCGTACCTTCTTTAGTAATGTTGGATACTGGAGAACCGGGTTTAAAGTGATTGATCATTTCATTCATACTGACACCTGTTTTAGAGGCATCTATATATAAATCACCTTTATAGCCTGCTTTTGCCATATCATTTGCCCCGCCAACAATTTTCTTTCGTATTGAGTGGATACTTTGACCCTGAACTTCTTTTAATTGCACAGGAACCCCATTTAACCAACCATCAATACCAGCTTGGCTTTTCTCAGTAGCTCCTTTAAACGTTCCACCTTTGTACCCAACAATATCTAAGGCTTGTTTGTACTCATGATCAAGAAGCTCATTTCTAATTACCGAACCTTGTTTACCCGGTGGTAAAGCGGGTAACTCAGAAGCAGCATTTCCAGCTTGTCCCGCTCCACTCGTCCCCTTTCCAGCTTTTGCTTTAGAACCCTGCTTTTGCATCATTACAGAATATCTATTTTTTATCAAACCTATTTCGTCATTGGTTAGTCTCCTTCCTTTTTTCATGCTCAGTGCACGTATAACTGTTTCAACACTAACTCCTGAGTTGAGTAATGTATCAACTTGCTGTTGCATTATACTAACTGACCCTATGTAGCTCCCAGCAATTTGATATTGGAATACTCTTATAGCTATCTGTTCGTCAGAAGCTCCTGAGCGTTTCATTTTTTTGACTAGATTTAACATTGTAATTTGGTTGAAATCTGCATTGCCGATTACGCTCGCTGGTATCCATTCATTTGCATTTAAATCAAATATGCGTGAACCAAACCTACGCTGACTTTCTCCAGCTCCCCTCATCATTTTATTAGCATAGCTTGTCAATAATATTTTGGATTCTTCTTCTGTTATTTGTCCTGTCATATACAAATTCAATATGATTTTATTTGCTTCATCAGAGGCCTTTAAATATTCTTTTTCAACCTGAATCCTGCACTGATCTGTTTTGCATGCATCATATTTTCTTTGATAATCATCCGCACTTTGTACACCTGCTTTTTTCAGTTTTTCATTTAATATTTTTTCCTGAGTGTTAAGTTTACTTTCTCCCTTACTGTTACGAAGTGCATTATTATCAACCGCCGTATGCCCGGCCTGATTCCCCTGTGCCACATCAGCCATACTGCTGCCTACTGCCGCTCCTGTTGCTGCTCCAGCCAACCCTATGATTGATGAAACCGTGGCTTTTTCATCTGCAGTTAAATCTTTTGATTCCTTGCCATACAGCCATTTCGATACTACCGGCGCCAGAGCTTCTGTTCCTGCTACTATTCATCCTATACTGTTTGTTTAGGAAGACTGATCTGCCCTATCAAATTTAATAGTTTTAATAAACGATTAAATTTAACCATTATTTAATATATGACAATACAATTTGAATTGCCTAGTTGACAAAATAAATTTTTAGATAATTCTTTATCATATCCTAAGCAAGACCATATAAACTGATAATGAATAATACATGTTAAAAGATCTGCATCCTCCGGCAACGGTAACGATAAGTATTTATTAAACATTTTAGCACCACATTCATCAGATTCTTTTTCTGTGAATATACTTTTCGGAGATTGATGGCTTATTCCTGTTTTATGTTTAAACCATGTTAACCAATTATACTTTCCTTTCATATAAATATTTGAAATATCAAAAAGATAAGCACTATCGTACTCAAGTATATTTCTTTTTAATCCAGATTCACTTATTTTCTTTTCTATAAATCTTAGGAATTAGATTATATATATCACCAACTTGATCATAACTATAATCAGTTACTTTATCAAAATAATCAGTATAGTTTTTATACTCATCAGACGTGCACTTTCCTGTATAAAAACACTGGTCATATTTCTCCAATTGACAAAAAAATTTCTTTTGTTCTCTTATATCAAAATCTTCGGCCTGTACTGGCCTTTCCGCTATAAAAACCAGTACAAATATCAAAAATATACTTTTAAAATAATTAAACATTAGATTCTTTTGTTTTATTTCATAGGTTGTCCATTTATCATTCTGAAATGTGCTTTATACGTTATAGGATTTCCCTGAGGATCAAAACTATTAACCCAGATATCATAATAACCATTAGCATCAGGTTTTAATGTTGTTTCTTGAGGAATACACAGATTAAAATACGTCTATTCTATGACATTAAACTACTTAATTATCTGTATTGAGTGTATTTTTATCAAAACTGTTTGTAAATTATACAGTTTTAGCAAAAAATTTTATAACAGACAACAGTACAGCTCCGCTATGGCTTATGATGAATATCATTTCTTATTATTACCATTTAATCTCACATTTTTTTCCTGATTGACAGAATAAATTTTTCATTAAGATTTTGTCATCTGGTTGGCACCATGGGTCATTAATTCGATAATTAAAAAAGCAGGTTTCTACATCAGCATCTTCTGGCAACGGTAAAGATAAATATTTTCCAAACATTTTTATTCCGCAAGCCTCCTTATTTTTTAAAAATATATCTTTAGGTTTTTTATAACTTATTCCAGTATTATTTTTATACCATGATAACCATTTATATTTTAAATCAATATATGCGTAGGCTAAATTACTTACAAAAGTACCATTATAAATTATGTAATGCGGAAAGTTTTCACTCAGTTCATCATTACCTGCCCATTGATATATATCAGGAAGTTTATCATATAAAGATTTAGCATTTTGATTGATATCACCGGTAATTTTTATAAAATAATCCGTATAATTTACATAGTCTTTATAATCACACTTTCCTGTATAAAAGCATTGATCATACTGCTCAAGTTTACAGAAAAATTCCTGTTGTTCTTTTATACTAATTTGTTTTGCAAATATTGACTTGTTAAAAAACATTAACAATATAATTAAAAACAATTTTTTTGACTGTATTAACATTATTTTTACTTCCTAACGTAACATTTGTCCATTTTTCAATCTGAATCGCATTGGACCAGTCTGGCCTTGAATAGTAGCATTTATATCATAATAACCATTAGAATCAGGTAATATTACTGTCTCTCTTGAAATATACTGATTTCCTTTTTTTTCCTCAACAACACCAATAACTTGATTATTTGTCTTATCCACATATAGCATATCAAAACTCTTTCCTGAATTTTTGTCTTTAAAAGAGCCCTGCGCTCGTTCAGTATTGTCAATTTGATTTTGCAGATCAACAGCTGCACTATGATCCATACTAAAATCTGATTTGGGATCATTCTCTGGCTTCCATTTACTTTTATCCCAGTTACCTATACTACCAATTGCTGTTCCATGTTTTGATTTTTCATATTGCTCATACAATTCATGCATAATAGCTGCAATACCACTAATTCCATATGGAATTTTATCGTATTCAAGCACATCTTCTAAATCAATTATTTGATTTTGATAATCACCTGTATTTACCATAGGTACATTTTTGTCAATTGTTACTTTAGCAACATAATTAAGGTCATTAATTATTTTTTGTAAATTTTCATATACTTTTTGTTCTTTTGGAGTAAGTTTACTTATATCACCAATAATACTTAGTTCCAAAATTTCATAGCCATCACTGGTTTTTATAGGATTACCATCTTTATCTAGTTTAGGTTGCAGCTTTACTTTATTACCTAAATTTTTATAGAAAAAGTCTATAATTTCTTTTTCCTGTACTTTTTGTGTTAATTTCCACGCCAGTTCATTATTATCCACTGCCGTATGTCCGGCCTGATTCCCCTGTGCCACATCAGCCATACTGCCGCCTACTGCCGCTCCTGTTGCTGCTCCGGCCAGCCCTATGATTGATGAAACCGTGGCTTTTTCATCTGCAGTTAAATCTTTTGATTCTTTGCCATACAGCCATTTCGATACTACCGGTGCCAGAGCTTCTGATCCTGCCGCAGCCAGTCCGCCAGCCAGTGCATTATTTCCTCCTGCTGCCGCTACTGCTGCTCCTACTACTGCGTGCGCCACCAGATGCGCAGTGCTGCCTTCTGCATCTTTTCCTTTAAAGTACTGTCCTATCTGATATGAAACTATCGGGCTGGCTGTGGCTGCCACTATCCCTCCTATACTGTTAGTCGGGGCGGACAGGCCTGCTCCTATCGCATTTAACAGTAATCCGCCTGCATTCCACTGCGACAGTTCTTTTTCATATTTTTCACGTTCTTCCGGACTCAGTGCTGTATTTTTCAGTTTTTCTTTGAGGGCATCTTTTTTACTGTTTATCATAGCAGAGGCTGTCTGCATGTTATCGCTGAATTCCTGACTGATTTCACGCTGTAAATCCAGCTCTTTCTGTACCTTATCTTTATCAAAGTTATTATGCAGATATCCGGCCTTATCAGCATAATCTTCGCTGCTGATATCAGTATGGATGGCTGCTATGGTTTCTGCTACGGTTTTGCCGGTTTTCTGCTGCTGCGCTGCTTCATCAGTGATGATGATATTGCCGGTATTAATACCGCTGTGGGTAATACTGCTGGTATGACCACTGTCACTACCATAGCCAACCGTTCCTTTGACGTTGCTGACACTCTCGCCTGTTTGGTTGTTTATGCTGGAATTATCCCAGCCTCCGTGATAGTTACCACTTGCACCTATTCCAATGCTGCTGCCACTGTAATCGCTGTGATTTTTGATGTCACTGCTGGTAAGACTGCCGGTAATCAGGCTGTTTTTACCTGCTGCTTCTGCGGCACTGGCAGAAGTTATGATGGCACCTTTCAGATCTGTATTGCCTTTGACTTTAATCTGATAGCCGTCATCTCCGGCTATGATGCCGCTTTGTTCGGTTACTCCGGCATAATCGGCTTTGATTTTGCTCTTGCTGTAGCTGGCCGATCCCGATGCACCGTAGCCTACAGTGACCTGTCCGCTGATATTCTCCTGTTTACTGTCATATTTTGCTTTGTCCTGCAGGCTGGCTATGTTCAGCTCGGCTGCATCTATACTCACGCCTTTACCGATTACCTGTGCACCTATGATGTTGGTAGCACCGCCACTGCTGAGGCTGGTACTGCCGCTGCTAATGCCGACATGGCTGTTCCGGTAGCTGGTTTCGTCTCCGTTACCATGGCCTTTACCCAGATTGCCCCCGGCTGTAACACCCAGAGATGTGCCACCAGAGCCATAGCTGATAGCCACTCCGGCATTCCAACCGCTGGATTTATTACTGCTGCGCTCGCTGTGGCTTTGTTCGGCTGCAAGCAGGTTAATTTCGTTATCTGCCTGTAAATGGGTGCCTTTGCTGCCTGCCACATCTGATCCGATAATGTTGATATTAGAGTCTTTGCCTGCGCCCGTTGCCAGTAAATTGACTGTTCCGCCGGCATTAATCTGACTGGCAGAGGCCACGGTATCTTTTGTGTGATTTTCACTGCGACTCTTCTGCTGACCGATGGTTATGCTGACACTGACATTTTGGTCTGCTGATTGATCGCTGCCAAGTTTATTCAAAGCTTCGCCTGCTTTGTAGGTATCCATACCGGCATTGAAGGCAGCCATGGCATTGACGCGGTCATTTTTACTTTTACCTACGCGGTTAATGGCAGTATTCGCAGTCTGGATGGCATTCACCACAGGTACGTTGACAGCAACGGTGAGTCCGCTCTTTTCAAAAGTATGAATATTGTCTCGGTTATGTTTATCTTGCGCAGCTGCAATATTTATATCTTTAGCCGCTATGGTTACATTGCCTGCAGGTGTGCTCACGCTGCTGCCGGTCTGGTTGTAGTGATTATCCGCAATGATAACGGTATCTCCGTACAGGCTGCCGATGCTGCTGCCGCTGTGAACAAGAGATTTACTGGTGGTATCGTCAGTTTCTTTCTGTTTACCGATAGTGAAGCCGATACCGCCGCTGCCCATCAGACCGGATTTAGTATCTTTGTGATACTGACGATCAGCATAATGATTTTCTGCGGCGCTGATGCTGATATCGTTACCCGCCTGCATAATGGTACCGAAATCAGAGATGACGTTGCTACCACGGATATTAATGTCTTTATCGCTGCTGATGTTGATTAAAGCTCCGGTAATATTACTGGATACAGCTTCATCATGGTCGGCCTGATACTGATCAAGACTGGTTTTTTTCGACAACAGACCGCTGGATTTAATATATGTAGAATGATCCATCTCGGTTTGCTGGCGTCCTTCGCTGATATTAACGCCGTTTTTACCATAAAGGTTGATATTACCCTGAAGGCTGTTGATATCACCCTGCCTGATATTGAGTTGCTCTCCGGAAAGTATGTTAATGTCGCCGATGGCATTGATGCTGGTACCGGTTTCATTCTGATAACGGTTTATCCAGTGATTTTTATCGCTGCGGCTGCCTGAGGCCATATTGGTTGCAGTGGTCACTGTATTAAGATCGATAATGCCCTCTCCGGAGCTAAGCTGAGTAATGCCATTCTCAGCTGTATTGGTAATGCCGGCACCGTGACTGGTAATACCGTGTATACCGGCCACACTAAGAATACTGTCTTTTTCACCAGTGACATATAATCCTGCGGTGCGGTCAATAATGGTGCCGCCATTATGTTCATCTCCATAGCTGACGGTAGTGCTGCTGAGGTTGATTTTATCGGCTTTCAGACTAAGCAGATCTTTACCTGTGGCCACTCCGCCATTAAAGTCAATGTTCTCTTTGGCAGTGAGACCAACTTTATTGCCACTGATAGTACCGCTGTTGCTGATATTCTGTGCACCGATACTGGTAATATTCTGACCGGCTATGGTGCCCTGATTATTTATATTACCGCTATTTTGCAGGTTAATATTGCGGGCGCTGATGAGACTGCCGTTGTCATTGACATCTCCGCTGTGAACCATCAGATACACTTTAGGTACGAGTACTGTCTGCTGGCTGCCATCTGCCAGAGTGACGGTCTGGCTGACCATCCACACGATGTTACTTGTCAGTTGCGCCATTTGCTCAGGGCTCAGGTCTATTCCCGGTGTCAGGTTAAATTTCTGTGCATATGCGATACCGGCATTCATCAGTGCTTTATATTGCTCTTCATTATCGCTGTAGCCTTCGAGATAACGGTAACCGGTCAGTTTAGCTATCTGCTCGTTAATCAGCCGCTGTTCATAGTAGCCGTCACCAAGCCGTTTTTGCATGTTCTCGGGATTCTGCCCCAGAGCGCTGAGCATATAATCACTGCCCAGCCATTTTCTCATGTTGGTAAAGGCCGGATCAGTTTCTACCAGATAGCCGCTATTATCCGGACTAATATGATAAAGGCTGTTGTTAGGCAGTTTGGTATTGTAATCACTGAGGGTCTGTATGTTCTGGTTGTGACTGTTTAACTGTGTCTGTGCCTTATCTTGCTGCTGTAGCTGGTTATTGTTTTGAACCTGCTCTGCATGTGCCTGATTGGTTCCTGTGCTGGTGTGTTGCTGTACTACACTGACCGGAGTATCAAATTCATGGCTGCTGATGATAGTTTTGTTATACGGGGTTTCACCATTCGTTTCAATTTTTCCCTTTGACGTGATTGAATTCACATACTTATAGCCACCCTCTATTCCATGCTCTTCTACTCGCTGCCGGCCTTTGGTTTCTTTGTTCTCCAGATTCAGATTATCTGTACTCTGCAAGGTGCCACCAACGATAATATGGCTGTTGTCATTAAGCCAGTATTCACCACTGACGGTTAAATCTCCGCCTATAATAATTTCTCCGGGCTGAGTTTCGGTTACTTTCTGTTTATAAATATCACGTTTAAAATCCCACCAGTGCAGGTTTGATACTGAATATTTTTTCCATACTTTCTGGCTTTTATCATTAAAGGTAAAACTGATTTTTTTTCTTTCTTTTTTATATTTACCGTCTACACCATCTACCCAGATTTCAGGGTTACCTTTCTCCTGATACTGATGAATTTGGTTACTGCTCTCCAGATATTCTTCTACGCTAAAATGGTTATTTTGATTTTTTAATTGTTTAACTGCAATATTGCCATTACCCTGCGCTTCTATCCGTGCACTGCTGTTAATGAGACTGTCTGCCATACCACTGGCCTGATGCTGCTCATTCAGAATGCCTCCGATAGCAATATCACCTTCGCTGGATAACAGAGCATGCTCTTGATTTATGATATTGGAAGCACCAATATCCAGACGATTTCTGGCTGCTACCACTGCCGCTTTGGTTTCGGTACCGGTGTTTTCTTCCTGATTAAACAAGTTATGAGTACCAATAGCCACATGATTACCATAAATACGGCCGGTACCGATGTTGTTGATGTTGCTGCCCGACTGTATCAGTGTAGTACCGTTACTATTGAGCAGACCGCGATTAGTAATACTGTCAGCTGCGTTCAGTTCGGTATGGCTGTTACTCTGAATAATCCCATTGGTCTGGTTACTGATGTTCGCCGCTTTGATAATTACGCTATTGCTGCCGGTTACGGTATGGCTATTACTGATATTTCCCTGACTGCTGATACTCAGGTTATGACCGGCACTCAGATCTGTATCAATGCTGAAATCATCAATCAGCGCAATATCTGCATCATTCCCGGCAGCAATAGTACTTTGGTTGTTGAGATTTTTTGCATGCAAACTAAGATTCTGCCCGGCAATAATCCGGCCATTATCGCTATTATCTACATGGAGATTATTGCCACTGTTATCAGTGCCGTTACCGCTAATTGATATGTCTTTAAGAGCGCTTATCTGCCCCTGCTGATTATTGAGGGACTGGTTAATTACGGCATCGATTTTTTCATTGGCACGTATAGCGCCTTGTTTGTTATTCAGATTATTACTGCTAATCCGGATGGCTTCTGCATCTATTGAGCCCAGCTGATTGTTTAATTCGCTACTGTATATATCTGCCTGTTTACCGGCACTGATTTTACCATTGCTGTTTTCGATGCTAGTAGCATAAATAGTCAGCTGACCATTACTGCCAATTTGTCCGTCACGATTATCTGCCTGATTTTGTATCTTCAGTTGCTGATCAGCTATGCTGCGGACAGCACCCTGCCGGTTATTCAGATTTGCTGCATCTATCCTCAGGCTGTTACTGTCTATCGCTCCGCTGCTGTTGTTCAGAGTGTCTGTTTCCAGCTCTGTCTGACCGCCGCTCCACAACTGCCCGGCATTGCTGTTATCAATGTAGCTGCTGCTATTAAGCTGCAATTTGTTCTGGGCTGCTATTACACCGCTATTGCTGTTATTTGTTTCTGCGCTGTTAATTTCTATCTGTCCGGCTGACTGGATACGACCATGGCGGTTATCCAGTGCTTTACCTGCGTACTGTAACTGCTCGCTGCTGCTGATTTCACCCTGCCGGTTATCCAGCCGGTCAGTTTTGATTTGTGCCTGTCTGACAATCAGTTTGCCCTGAGTATTATCCAGCAACTCTCCGCTTACCTGAAGGTGATTCAGATGCAGATTAGCATGGTTACTCAATCCGTTATGAGCATTAAGATCGATGCCGCCATTACCTATAATCTGCCCGTTATCATTGATAATTTCCTGCCGGCTGATGATTTGTCCGGCTGCAAACTGTTTAGGCTGGCTGAGTGCAGGTTTGGTCTGACCTGTTGCTGTTGCACTGCCTGGCGGATTGGTATTGCTGTCTGACGGTTCTCCGGTGTTAGCCGGTTTGTCAGGGGCTGGTTCTGTGCTGCTTTCTGCTGGTGCATAACCAATCAGACCGTTGTTTTCGTTGCTTAGTTTATCTGTTTCCAGACTCAACGCCTGCAAACCGCTCTGGATAATTTTGCCGTTACGGTTATGAAGGCTGTCACTGATGATGTCCAGACGGCCACCGTTGATTTCTCCCTGATTATCCAGTTGTTGCCGGTTACGGATATTCAGTTCGTCAGCACTGGTAATTAAACCACTGTTGCCTAGCTGCCGGCTCTGTAATTGCAGTTTACCCAGGCTGGAGACAGTACCGCTGTTGCTGATACTGTCAGCTTTGATGGCGGCTGTAGCACTATCTGCGCCGACACTGCTCTTATCAGCAGCAACGATACTGCCGCTGTTACTCAGTTTGCCATCGGCACTAATCTGTACGCCACCTGCTCCGGCAAATATCTGACCGGCATTATTAATGCCGACACCTTTGTCGTTGCTGACGAGTGTGATTTTACCTGCGTACATACCGGCCAGTTTGCCACTGTCTATGGCTACCTGGTTTAGAGCTGAGTTCTCAGCCGGATAGCTGGGTGTAATTTCACCCTGCGAAGTAATATCGTTGCTGCCGGCAATAATATTGAGATTATTTGCCCAGATGCCGGCATTGATTTGAGCAGCTTTGGTCAGGATATTGGTGTAATCACTACCCCGACTATCCAGCCCCTGTCCGTTGATGCTGATATTGCCTTCACGTACCTGAAAACCATCCAGACTACCATTATTGAGTATGGGTTTGCCGGTAGTCAGTGTTACACCGGCAGCATTAATAAAGCCACCTCCGTTAACATTGATTCCGGCGGGGTTTGCCATGATAACTTCGGCACGTTTACCGGCTACTTCGATGTAGCCGTTAATCCGGCTGGGGTTGCTGCTATTAATCTGGTTAACAATAACTCTGGCTTCGCCTCTGGCCAGCCAGGGATTGCCCTGTACCCAGCCGGCCTGCTGTGTCTGAACGCTTTTACGGCTATTGTTGAGGATAACACCTTTTTGATTTACATCCAGCTGCCGGTACTGATTGACGGACACGCCGCCTTTACTTGGAGTCTGAATATTTATCTGTGGTACACCATTGGCAGTTTGTAATATGGTGGGCTGCTGATTCTTAGGTGCAGATGTATCTGCGTGAATGTCGGCCGCAATAGCTCCATTACCGGTCAATACGCATAAACCCAGTCCTAACAGGATAGACCCAGTGATTAATGGCAACTTGGCCAGCAGGCTGCCGGTAATGCTGTTACTGCTGCGGTCGGCTGTGCTTTTACCTTCGCGAGTGGTGTTTTCTGCTACGGCTACCAGCATGCCTCTTTTTTTATTGAATATGATTTTATAACGGTTTTTGTTCATAATTAATCCTCTTAAATCTGGCTTTATATCTTTAATTCATAGCCATTTTTTGTTTCTTTAACAATTTACATTGAATAATTAAGACTGAAGCCGACATTGGTTCTGTCCGTACGAAAGTATTGCGGTTTGTATATTGGTTTACCGGCAAAGATGTCGTAATACCATTGTCCGCCAGCTTTGATTTGTCCTTTAAAGCCGATAACTGCTCCAGCCAGTGTTTTTCCCAGCTGCATTTCAGTTGATGGCCCGGAAACGTGGCCGACATCAAGTCCGAGATATACCTGATGGCGGCCTTTGTATTGCCAGTTCAAGTTATTATTCCAGTACCAGCCGCGCTCACCCATCAAGGTAACTTCGCCATCAAAACCACGCACGGTGTAACGGCCGCCAATGGAAAGCTGATCCTGTGTGATTAATGGTGTTTTGTTCCACTGTCCGTGAAAGGAGCTGTCATAGCTTAACTGCTGATTACCCAGCGTGAACGGCCACAATAAACCGGCATCTACGGTAATGATTTTCATGCGTGAAGTACCTTCACCAAATTCTTCTTCAGGTGCACGCAAACTGTTATCCGCGCCAGTACCACGCTTATAGCCCAGCCCCAGATTGACGACGGCATTACCGATATATTCCTGATGATTCAGATTGACAGCCCAGCCTGCAGTATGACGCTGCTGAACTTCAATTTCGGCATCGTTAATAAAATTATGCGATTCGCGTTTCCATACCTT
Organism: Snodgrassella sp. ESL0324; assembly: GCF_013344955.1. Lineage (NCBI taxonomy): Bacteria > Pseudomonadati > Pseudomonadota > Betaproteobacteria > Neisseriales > Neisseriaceae > Snodgrassella > Snodgrassella sp. ESL0324. Next base: position 99,140 of record NZ_JAAEDS010000015.1, read on the forward strand.
AGCAGTAGCATCGATTTTGCGATGGCTGTTGCGGTAAAGCATACGGGTTAAACCCAGATCGGTATTGTCACTGTTACCACTGTAATCGTAGTTTTCGTTATAACCTGCTATTGCCTGATGATAGCGGTAATGATTACGGTTGAAGGCAATCTGCCAGTTACCGAAAGGAACTGAGTAATGCAGGGCATAGCCGTGTGTACCACTGCCGGTACGATTGCCATCACTGTCAAAATAGCTGTCTTTGCTACCCAGATCATGATTGTAGTTGATGTAGAATAAATCACTTAATCCAAGAGGATTATCTGCCGACAGGGTGACACCCCCTTGATAACGTCCGGTTGAATGACTGCCGGAATCGTCTATATTGAAACTTAAACGCAATGGAATGGTACGCTGAGACCAGCTTATTACTATATCACTCTGATTGGGCTCTTCTGCCGGCACAATCTGAATATCGGCTTCGGCAGTCGGAACCCGACGAAGATTTTCAAGCCCTTGCTCCAGTGCACGTAAATTCAGAATATCACCGGCTCTGACCGGAAATTCATTCTGAATATGGCGAATACGACCAACATGTCTGGATGCAGAATCATCCATATTATAACGAATAGCATGAACCCGTCCGGCAATAACACTCAGCTGTAGCTGCCCGCTATTAATATCTTGCGGACTGGCCAGAATACGGGTAGTGGTATAGCCACGTTCTATAACGGCATTTTGTGCCAGAGTCATAATCTGATTTATCGCTTTTCCGCCCAAACACATACCGGGCGTAAACTGACTCTGACGAAGAGCTTTTTTCAGGGCAAACTGAAAATGACCTGCATCTTCTCCGACCAGACTGATGTCCTGGATAGCAAAACAGGGAGTTTCATCTGTTATCAGTTTACCTGTTCCAGACAGATTTTCTTCCGCAGGCTGCAAATGTACGTTTACATCAGGCTGCATTTGCTGCTGGAATTGCTGTTGACGCTGCTGCTCGCGAATAATCTGCTGCTGTTGTTTCTTATCTATCTGTTCAGCCACTTCGTTCATTGATGCAGCATTGGCATGTAGAAGGCTTATCCATAATAGATTTAACAATAAAACTAGATTTTTTATACGCATTTATGCTTAATTAATGTTAAAATTAGTTAATTGTACCGTTAGTAAAAGTTAATTACAAATTTAAATATTCCAAAGTCATTTACATAAATATGCAAAATTATTTTAGCAGTAATAATATTTTTTATAGAGGCATGCATTAAATCGATATTAAGGATTATATAAATATATGTTTTAACATCAATTTTGCAATTTAATTAAAATTAATGAATTATATAAAAGTTTTCAAATATAAAATTTATATCAAAATATAGTATTAGCTTTTTTATATTTAAATTTATAGTTAATTATCAATATTAGATTAATATATTTAAAATCTTAAAATTTTATATTTTTATTATAATAAAAAAGCAATATTAGTTCTAATTGTTCAAAAAGGGCTAAAATTATCATTCCGAAGCGAAAAATCGATAAAAATCTAACCGGATCAGAGATATTCTGATCCGGCCGGCAGCATTTCGGAATTCATTTATGCAGATATCTGATTATCTGATTCAGTAAAATACTTTAAATCGCTCCGTATCATCAATAAAGCTTTTTTCAGGGAAAGGTGCTTCATTGGAACCAAAAGGCATCATTGCACGCAGCTTCCAGCTTTCCGGTATCTGCCATTCTTTAGCAGCTGCCGCATCCGGCAAAGGGTTATAGTGTTGCAGGCTGGCGCCGATGCCGGCATTTGCCAGAGCAGACCAGACTGCAAACTGGGCAATACCGCTTCCCTGTTCCGACCAGACAGGAAACTGCTCAGCATAGCTGGGATATTGCTGTTGCAGGCTGGTGATGATTTGCTGATCTTCATAAAATAATATGGTACCGACACCAGCCGCAAAACTATTAATTTTGGCTTCTGTGGGGGCAAATTTGTCTGCAGGTACTATGATACGCAATTCATTCATGACAATACGCCAAAATTTTTCACTTTGCTGACCAAACAGGATTACAGCACGTGAACTTTGCGAATTAAAAGCTGACGGAGACAGTTTAATGGCTTCTTCTATTAAAGCAGTTATTTCTTCCTGTGCCTGAGTAATATTCCTACCGAGTGCATACTGAGTACGACGTTTTTCAATGGCTTCTATTAATGTATTATTCATGTTCTTTCCTTTATCATTATGCATTTAAATTAATAAATTAGCTCCAACATACATTAATATACTAGCGGAAAAATTTAAGTCTACCCAGCCCCGTTTATCAGTACAAAAATTATTCATTTTAGATATTAATAAATTTTATTTTCTTAAAAAACAAAATATAACAAATAAAATAAATTGGAATTGATGATAATTGCGCCGGTTTGAAGTCGTTGTTACACAGCATTTCCTTACAGGAATTGATTTTTTTATTTCTATGAAAATGCCAGATTTGTACTATCAAACAGACTGTTTTTAATATATTTTTATAAATTATTACTGTTATTGGGTCAGGAATACGCAATATTTAGCTGAGCAGATAGTGACGCAAAAAAGCCGTAATAGCGATACTGAACACCACTGTTGGCAACAGTGAAAATCGCCACGCCAGTAATATCGTGATGATAACGGACAAAAGATTAGCCGGATTGGTTGTGGCAAAGGCAGGAGCAATTACAGCAATCAGAACACAGCCGGGAACGGATTCAAGGACTTTGGTCAGGCGCGGACTAAGCTTACGCTTGCGTAATAATAGATAACCACTGATTCGGGTAATGTAAGTAACTACCGCCATGGCCAGAATAGTGAGTAAAGCTGATAAATCAATCATACGCTGCCATGATAAAAGCTACAGTTAAGCCTGCTATTGTACCCAGTAATACATACCATGCACCAGGCAGGAAAAGATAGCCGGCAATCGCTGCCAGCAGGCTTACCAGCCATGGAATAGCTGCAGTAAAACCTTTCCACATTCCTTTGAGTAAAACCAGAAATACTGCCACAAAGGCCATATCAAAGCCGTAATGAGTGACATCGCCAATAACTGGTCCGATTAGTGCACCCACAGTTGTGAATCCGACCCAGACGACATACAGACCTATGCCGGCACCAAGATAAAAATAATAGCTGAATTTCTGCTTTGGTGAGTTTTTCGCATCAGTAAATGCCAGCGCCCAGCTTTCGTCACACATTAAAAACAACGCAGATAATACTTTTCGTCTGGGCAGATCTTTTAGATAAGGTGTCAGTGCCGCACTCATCAGAATATGGCGACTGTTTACCAGTAGTGTCATTAAAGCAATTAAGATTAAATGCGGGGGTGAAGTCCACAAATTAACCGCTACAAATTCGGAACCACCGGCAAAGTTTACCGCAGTAAGCAGTGAAATTTCGCCGGTACGCATTCCTTTTTGAATTGCCTGCGCACCTAAAACCAGTGAAAACGGAATAACACTCAGCATAACCGGCAAAGCGGTAATCAACCCTCTTTTAAATTCCTGTCCTGGTTGTGATACGGCAGACGATGACACTGTTTGATGCTTTCTGGTGTAAATTGAGTGTTGTGTATTATAAAGAGGATATTTACACAACGTAAACATAAAATACCAATATAGATAATGAATTACAGCTTAATTGGGCGGACTCGGTACAAATAAATAATTTTATGTGATTATAATATCATAGCTTTGAATTTTTTTATGCAAGTTGATTACAATTGGATTATTTTATCCATTCGCTTTCTATTCTATTAATAGAATGATTTTGTATTGATGTATAAAATTCTGTCTTTAAAAATACAGTTGTCATTTTGCTAATTATAAATATAAGACAGCTAACTCGGTATAAAGTTTTTGATGCTATTAATTTTCATTATTCAGGAATATTGCAGATATCTGTATTTATCCGTTTATCTGGCTCATGATTAGTGATTGGTTAATTTGATATATGCCGGATAAAATTTAGTTTATATAATGAAACAGACCAGCATAATTAATGCTGGTCTGTTGGTTAATGACTAATAGTAATGAACAATATCAATTAAATCAGAGCGGGACATATCGCCCGGATTATTTCCGGGCTGACCCTCAGGTATCGGAATACCCATTTTCTGGAAATGCTTTACCCAGTAATCAGGAAATTCTCCAGTATCTTTAGATTTAAAGGTCATTGCGCGTAATGGGAATACTTCCTGCCCGTTGTTGGCTTCCTTGAATATCTGATAAATCAGCTCAGAACAGTAATACTGATCGTTGGTGATATCAAAGGCATCATCGTATTTTTTACCTACTTTTTGCTGTGCATAAATCAGAGCAGAAGGTATCAGTGCCTGATAAGGTGCTTTCAATCTGCCCACTACTGCTCGCGGCTGACACTGTTTTTTGGGATGCAGATATGTTTTCAGGGATGTGATGCGAACTTCAGGAGTGGTAGCTTCAATAACAAAATACTGATTTGGGGTTTTCTGCCAGACAATTCCGACATGAGTAAAATTATATCCGGCCAGACCACTGGTAGCAGCTTTAATGGCACTATCCATACCGCCGTCACAATTTTCCAGAAAAATAAGATCACCATTTTGTGGTTTAAAGGATTTCTGGGCATAGACATTCAGGCTAAAGAATAAACTGCACACCAGAGCCAGCAATAAACGGATAGTTTTTTTATTCATGCACAAACCATATCTTATTAGTAAATAATGATTAATTATACTGCATATACATTGATTAACCAGTATTTATTTATAGAATGAGGCTGTAAAGTACGCTTTTAAATCAATCGGTATTTTTACCAAGCTTGCGCTGGAAAATACGGTAACTGGCAGCAAATGCAGCAATAGCCGCACCAATCAGCGCACCACCGATAAACATGGAAACTAAATCAACAGTTTTGCCCACATCCAGACTGTCCAGTATCTGTTTAGAACTCAGTTTCTGACTGCCCGGGCTGCTCATGCCTTCAATCATATGGCGATTATTACATTTGGGCAGCAAGACATTCTGATCAGCAGCCTGTGGAAATGCTTGTCTGACTGCTGTTTCACACTGCTGAATCTGTGCCGGCGTAACCAGATTAAACCAGCCGCCGATGTACAGCCCCCCGGCAAGCAGACAAATAGCAATAATACCTACTAGGATGGCAGAGCCTCTTTTCTGCTGCGTAGCCACTCCTGAAGTTTTAACATTTTTCTGCTGTTCGGTCTGACGTTTAATTTGACGGGTTTTGTTACTCACTAGCGCTCATTTCGTTGTAATAATTTAAGATAAATACCGTGCCTGAGGGGGCAATGCAAACCCGCTGACAACAGGCAGAAACTTTATACAGGTAATCATATTGGCTGATAGTAAATCATACCAAAAGCTGTTTTTCTGCTGAAATTAATGTTGTAAAAATTTCAGCTTAACCCCTGCCTTGGTTTTTGCCAGCATTTCGCTTACATTTTCGCCCAGATGCAAGGCCAGGCCGATAGTCAGCATATCAACTACCATCAGCTGCAGCAGACGGGAAATCATCGGGGTATATTTTTCGCTGTCTTCAGGGGTAACAACACTAATGACACAGTCACAGGCTTGTGCGACGGGTGATCCGGCACGGGTAAGAGCGATTACTTTGGCACCGTTACCTTTGGCAATTTTAATTGCATCAAGTAAATCTCGTGAAGAACCTGAATGCGAAATAACAACCAGCACATCTTGTGGTGACAATACGGCAGCAGCCATCAGTTGTACATGACTATCGGTATAGGCAACTGTAGACAAACCAAAACGGAAAAGTTTGTGCTGAGCATCCATTGCGACAATACCTGAATTGCCTGCCCCATAGAATTCTATACGGCGAGCCTTGGCCATCAGCCTGACAGCGGTTTCCAAGTCAGCCGCATTAAGGGATTTACGGCTGCCAAGCACCGTGGCTGCGGTACTGGCTATAACTTTATTCAGCACGTCCTGCATAGAGTCGGTACTATTGAGTTCTTCATGGACATATGGCATGCCGTCATGACCGATACTGGCAGAAAGATTAAGTTTAAATTCAGGCAATCCGCTATAGCCCATGCTGCGGCAAAAACGGATAACCGTAGGCTGGCTGACACGTGCCTCTTTAGCAATATTGGCTACAGCTGCGTGTACAAACCACTTGGTCTGCGCCAGTACACACTCAGCCACCCGGCGTTCCGCTGAAGATAATTCAGGTAATTTCTGACTGATTTTGGCTAACATTATGCTCTCCTGTTTTGTTGTCGCCACAAAACAGGAAGAGAAATATTGATAATTAATTTATACATGGTAAACCTGCTGATTTCTCTTGTATTGCGTGCCTATGCTAACACTGAAATAAACAAATGCAATATTCTGATGCGGATTATCGTTATCATGATGGTTATTAAAACCATAAATATTTATTATAGCGGTATTAGAACAGATTTTTGTTATTACTGTAAGATATTCTGATATTTTCTAGCAGTGATACTGACCTAATGCATTAAATATAATTTCAAGTAAACGCTGATTATCTACCTGCTCCATTACATTAACAGGCTGATGACTGACTGGGGGCATACCGACAGTCAGTCTGAGTGCACCCTCTTTCCAGCGACGGCTGCTGGCACGGGTATAGTCGCGCGCAGTGGATACATCAACAATATAAGGCGAGCTGGTAACAATGCTTTCATCAATCAGCTTGGCGACACACAATACATCATGAATCCAGCAACCGGCCAGCTGGCGTGTCTGAATAGAATAGTCCATCCACGGACGTGATGTACGGACAATAAAATCTGCAAGCGGATTGGCAAAGCTCTGAAGTTTATCCAGATCCTGATGGGTGAGCAGTGTCTGTGTAGTTACGTCCAGCGGTGCAAGGGTAATATTGGCTCCACTTTCGATAACAATTTTGGCTGCTTCAGGGTCAACAGCGAAGTTGGTGTCCTTAAGGTAGCTGTCCAGCTGAAATACACCGCCCATGATGACAATTTCGGCAACAGACCGGGCAAAATCGGGATAAAGCTGGATGGTATGGGCAATATTGGTTAACGGACCAATAGCCACCACGGTAATTTCACCGGGGTTCTTACACACCAGTTCACCAATTGCCTGAGCCGCATGTGGCGCACTGTGATCATTTAATGGCGGCAGCGGCGGCAGATTGTCCCATAAAGACAATAATCCCTGTTTGCGTACATTATTATCCAGTTGTTCTCGCCATGGGGCAGCCGGTTCAAGTAATGCCTGAGCAGCTCCTTTTACTACCGGGATGCTTTGATTCAATTCCTGCATTAATTGGTGCGCTACCTGAAAACCGGTATCCCGTGGTGTATTACCAGCCACAATGGTAATCAATTCCAGTTTAATTGAATCTGCAGCCAGTGCCAGCGCCAGTGCCAGCCCGTCATCTACATTCGCGCCTGCAATACCGTTACCGGGATCACAGTCAATTACGATACGCTTCATAAATATTTACCTGTGCTTCAATTATAACGGAGTCAGTAACTGACTCCGTTATTGGTGATTCTATCAATTTGTTAAAGCAGTTAAATAGCGTCTTCTACTGCATTCAGGTCACGTCCGCGAGTTTCCGGAGCATAGAATGTAGTTATAAAGCCAATGCCTGCCATTGCTGCAAAATAAATTGCAATCGGCCACCATGTACCATACTGAGCCAGCAATGCTGAGGCAACTAATGGCGCAATACCACCAGACATGATGCCTCCGAGCTCTTTAGCCAGAGCCATTTTGGAATAACGGTTACGCACCCCGAACAGTTCTACCCCATAGGCTGCCTGTACACCGAAAATACCCAGTGACGCCAGACACATACCAATAACAATAATACTGGCTACGATAAAAGGATCTCGTGTTTCCAGAAACATATAAGCCGGAACAGCATACAGCATCAGCAGAAAACAGAACCAGCGGTAAACAATACGGCGACCAAACCGGTCGGATAACCAGCCGGCAAACGGAATCACAAAAAAGCCTAACAAAGATGCAACAAATACCGCAGAAGTAGCAACAGTTTGATTCACTTTCAGAAATTTGACCACATAGCCGATAACAAATCCCTGTGCGAGGTAAGATGGGCCGTTTTCACCGATACGCAAGCCCAGCATGACGAAAAATGCTTTATTACGTGACAAAATTGCATCAACACGTGACAGTATAGGATGTTCATCATCTATTTCAGTAGCTTGTGAAGCTGATATTTCAGTTTTTTGCATCCGGGACTGTTTAACTTCATTTTGTTCCTGCTCGAATACCGGAGTTTCCCGTACATGGCGGCGAATAAGAGTAGCGGCAATAGCTATCAGTGCACTGAGAATAAATGGTATCCGCCATCCCCAGCTGGCTACATCTTCTTTATCCAGCATTAACACCAGCAGCCAGACAGCTGAAGCGACCAGTGTACCGCTGTTAGAACCGATGCCAATAATAGAAGCAATCAGACCGCGGTGTTTAGGTGGTGCATATTCTCCCAGCATTACTGTAGCGCCGGAAAGTTCGGCTCCGGCTCCGAAGCCCTGCATAAAACGCAGTACAGCTAAAAGAAGTGGCGCCCATATCCCGATAGTGGCATAGCTAGGGATAAAACCAATCAGTGTGGTGGAAATGCCCATCAGAGCAATAGTGGTTACCAGTACAAATTTACGTCCTTTAAGGTCGCCAAGACAGCCAAAAAATATAGCACCGATCGGGCGGGCAACAAAGCCGACTGAATAAGTGGCAAAACTGGACAGAAGAGCAATTTTAGGCGTTAATTCGGGAAAAAACACATCTCCGAATACCAGCCCTGCGGCCAGACCGTATAAAGCAAAATCCACATACTCCATGGTGGTTCCGAGCCAGCAGGAAAGTGTTGCCTTAATAAATTCCCGTCGTCCTTCAGGTGTGGCTAAACGCTGTTCAGCTGCGCTCTTCTTCGGGCTGTCAACTGACGATTGTAAGTCACTCATTCAAATATCCTATGGTTACAAATCAGGGTGAAACTAGTTACAAAAAAGATTAAAACAAAATTTCCAGCACAAACTTGCTGCCAAAATAAGCCAGCATCAGGCTGACAAATGACACAATAACCCACCATGCCACTTTTTTCCCGCGCCATGCCTGCATATGATGTCTGAGCAGGATAACCAGATAGATTATCCATGACAGCACGCCGAATACCGTTTTATGATTAAAACGTGCAGGCTCACCAAATACAGCTTCGGAAAATACTGTGCCGCTGACAGCCGCTATAGTCAGAAGCACAAAACCCGCCTGCAGGCCTTGAAACATTAATTTTTCAATGGCCAGCAAAGGCGGCAGGAATGATTGCTGCGGAACAGTTTTACGCCGGTGCAGATAATGATTGCGTACCAGCATGAGCACAGCCAGCAGGGTTGTAATGCCAAAGAGGGCATAAGCCAGCAATGCCGACAAAACATGTATCATGAATGCTGTGTTGTGCATCGGATAAGCAATAGCCTGTCCGGGCAGCAGTAAGGCAATCAGCAGTACGAGTGCCGAACAGGGAAACAGCGCCAGCTGTAATCCCTGCAGGCGATAGCGAAAACTGCCCACCCAATACAGCATTACCATTAACCAGGTAATCAGATTGAGTGCCTGACCGAACCCCACCAGCAGTACATGCTGCTGCAGCATTGGCTGCCATACAACAAAGGTATGCAGCAGCAATATCAGCAGTAACAGTGACTGCTCACCCCGCAACGGATAAGGCACATCTGTATGACGTTGCCAGAACCGCCATGCCAGTACAGAAAGCACGACATAAGCAAGAATAAGCACCAGCAGCAATAAGCTCATGATTTTTCCGCAGCAATAGCGCGCCAAAAATTGGCGCGCGTAGTGTAAAATAGGTATTTATTATTGCTATGCCTGCTAAAAGGTATAGCAACGGGGTGCCATTTTATAACCAAATTGCTACTTATCATACCTATTTATTGTGCGAATTGACTGGCAACAGGCAATTTTCACCGAACATATACAGGCTGCTTACAATTAGCCGGAGATGGTTTCGATGTTAGACAATCTATCAGATCGCTTTAGTAAAATCGCGAAAACTCTGCGCGGACAGGCGCGTTTGAGTGAAGACAATATCAAAGATGCCCTGCGTGAAGTACGTATGGCATTACTCGAAGCAGACGTTGCCCTGCCAGTTGTAAAAACGTTTATGGCTTCGGTAAAAGAACGTGCAGTCGGGCAGGAAGTCATTGGCAGCCTCACACCGGGGCAAGCTTTTGTTGGTGTGGTAAACGATGCCCTTACCGAACTGATGGGCACACAAAACAGCAGTCTGAACCTGGCCGCGGTTCCACCGGCCGTGATTCTGATGGCAGGTTTGCAGGGTGCGGGTAAAACCACCACGGTGGGCAAACTGGCCCGGCTGCTGAAAAATGAGCAGAAGAAAAAGGTACTGGTAGTTTCTGCCGACGTATACCGTCCGGCGGCAATAGAGCAGCTAAAATTGCTGGCACAACAGGTTGAAGTGGATTTTTTCCCGTCACACGAAGGTGAACAGCCGGTGACCATTGCATTAAATGCTCTGGATCATGCCAAAAAACATTTTTATGATGTACTGATGGTGGATACCGCCGGCCGGCTGGCTATTGACCAGAAAATGATGGATGAAATCCGGCAGATACATACAGCGATTAATCCGGTAGAAACTCTGTTTGTAGTAGATGCCATGCAGGGTCAGGATGCCGTAAATACAGCACAGGCTTTTAATGATACGCTGCCTCTGACAGGTGTGGTATTAACCAAAATGGACGGCGATGCCCGTGGGGGTGCCGCTTTGTCTGTACGCCATGTAACCGGCAAACCGATTAAGTTTATCGGTGTAGGTGAAAAAATCAACGGGCTGGAACCGTTTTATCCGGATCGTCTGGCTTCGCGCATTCTCGGCATGGGGGATGTACTCTCACTGATTGAAGATGTACAAAAAGGCATTGATGAAAAAACCGCGCAGCAGATGGCAAAAAAACTGCATAAAGGCAAAGGTTTTGACCTGAATGACTTTAAAGCACAAATTCAGCAGATGCGTAAAATGGGTGGAATTGAATCCATTATGTCTAAGCTGCCGGGCGATATGGGACAAATGGCCAAACAGGTGCCGGAAGGCACGGCAGAAAAAGCCATGAGTCGTGTGGAAGCCATTATCAACTCAATGACGGCCAAAGAACGCGCTAATCCGCTGCTGATTAAAGCCAGCCGTAAACGCCGCATTGCCAATGGTTCCGGTGTTACCGTACAGGAAGTGAATAAAATGCTCAAACAATTTGAGCAGTCACAAAAAATGATGAAATCATTTACCAAGGGCGGTATGGGTAAACTGATGCGTCTGGCCAAAGGCATGAAAGGTATCATGCCGCAATAACCTGTATTTTTAATACACTGCCTGAATTCAGATTCAGGCAGTTTTTTATTTTCTGCTATCTCCTGAAGATAGTTTATGACAAGCATCCGGCATGGATAATCTTATATTTTTACTGTAAAATATTCCGAGCAATTTATGATTGCTGTTTAATTACATTATCTTAAAAAGGAGTACGATAATGCGCAAATTTAATGATAAAGGCTTTTTTTGAGCCAACCAGCAAACGCCGCAGAGGTTTCCCGTCAGAAACCAACGTTAAACGCGGACTGATAAGAACTGTTCATGGTGACAAAGTTCTGCATGAAAAGCTGGGGCGCAATGATCCCTGTCCATGCAACTCGGGTCGCAGCTTTTAAGAAGTGTTGTCTGAAAACCGGCTGCTTTCGATGGCAGCAACAGACATGACTACTTCCGCTGATGTCTGCCAGTAATCACTGCTACTGATTTAATCCACTTTTAATTACTTCCCCCTGTATTCTACGCATACCGGGGGATAATTGATTGGGCTTCTGCACAGTTTTATCCCGCCTGCACAGATAATAAACAGATAAGGCAGCAGAAATATATATTTATTAGTTAATTATCCGCCTGTACTCATAGTTTTCATTTATGGCATTTGCTTAATAATTAACTGTTTATTCGATTTATCCTCTATTTTCAAAATAAGACTGTTTATTTTGATATCCGGATTCTGACAAAAGCGCATCGTCTTAAACCTTGCCTCAGCGCATGGGTTATAATCAGAATCTTATTTTTTGTTTTTTTCCAATTCGTAACCATGTTAAACACCCAATATTCTCCGAGTGAAATCGAAACCCGTTTATATCAGCAATGGGAACAACGCGGCTATTTTGCACCGTCACTGGATTTAAGCAAACCTTCTTTCGCTATTCAGCTGCCACCGCCTAATGTAACCGGCACCCTGCATATGGGGCATGCATTTAACCAGACCATTATGGATGGCCTTACCCGTTATCACCGCATGAAAGGTGAAAATGTGTGCTGGATTCCCGGCTCTGACCATGCCGGTATTGCTACGCAGATTGTGGTGGAACGCCAGCTGGCGGTAGAAAACATTACCCGCCATGATTTAGGCCGGGAAGCATTTATTGCCAAAATCTGGGACTGGAAAAAATTCTCCGGCGGCACCATTACCGAACAGATGCGCCGTGTCGGCTGCTCTGTAGACTGGAGCCGTGAATATTTCACAATGGACGATGTGCGTGCCGAAGTGGTTACCGAAGTATTTGTACGCCTGTTTGAGCAGGGTCTGATTTATCGCGGTAAACGGCTGGTAAACTGGGATCCGGTACTGGGTACAGCTGTATCAGATCTGGAAGTGGAAAATATCGAAGAAAACGGCCATATGTGGCATATCCGTTATCCGCTGGCCGATAATCCGGACAACGCTCTGATTGTTGCCACTACCCGTCCGGAAACTTTGCTGGGTGACGTAGCCGTAGCCGTACATCCCGATGATGAACGTTATGCCGGTTTCATCGGAAAACAGCTGGTGCTGCCGTTATCCGGCCGCACTATTCCGGTAATTGCTGATGAGTATGTAGATAAAGATTTTGGTACCGGCTGCGTTAAAATCACACCGGCTCACGATTTTAATGACTATGAAGTGGGTAAACGTCATCAGACTGCACTGATTAATGTACTCAGTCTGGATGCCAGAATACTACAGCAGGCAGAAGTATTTGATTTTCAGGGTCAGGCTCAGGCTGGTATTACGTTACCGGCACAATATGCCGGACTGGATCGTTTTGCTGCACGCAAACAGATGGTCGCAGACCTTGAAGCTCAGGGTTTACTGGTAAAAGTGGAAGAACACAAACTGATGACACCTAAAGGTGACCGTACCGGCAGTGTAATTGAACCAATGCTGACCAGTCAGTGGTTTGTGGCTATGACCCGCAGTGCTGATAATAATGTTGCCAACCCTGAACCGGAATCAGAGTTTAAAGGTAAAACTCTGACTGAAAAATGTATTCATGCAGTGGAAAGCGGACAAGTACGCTTTATTCCGGAAAACTGGGTTAATACTTATAACCAGTGGATGAACAATATTCAGGACTGGTGTATCTCCCGCCAGTTGTGGTGGGGTCACCAGATTCCGGCATGGTATGACCAGAACGGCCGCGTTTATGTAGCGCGTAATGAAGCCGAAGCACAGGCACAGGCGGGTGAAGATGCGGTTCTGACCCGTGACGAAGATGTACTGGACACTTGGTTTTCTTCAGCTCTGGTGCCGTTTTCTACTCTTGGCTGGCCGGAAAAAACACCGGAATTGCAGGCATTCCTGCCTTCTCAGGTATTGGTAACCGGTTATGAAATTATTTTCTTCTGGGTAGCACGCATGATTATGATGACGACCCACTTCACCGGTAAAGTACCTTTTCATGATGTATATATTCATGGCATGGTGCGTGACCATGAAGGTAAGAAGATGTCCAAATCTGAAGGCAATGTCATTGACCCGGTGGATTTGATTGACGGTATCGATCTGGAAAACCTGCTGGTTAAACGTACTACCGGTTTGCGCCGCCCGGAAAAAGCGCCGCAGGTAATTAAAGCGACACAAAAACTGTTTCCTGACGGCATTCCGGTATTCGGTGCTGATGCTCTGCGTTTCACTATGGCCAGCTATGCCAGCCTTGGCCGCAGTATCAATTTTGATTTCAAACGTGCCGAAGGCTATCGTAATTTCTGCAATAAACTATGGAATGCCAGCCGTTTTGTGCTGATGAATATTGAAAATCACGATTGCGGGCAGGATGAAAGTCTGCCGCTAAGTTACAGCTTTGTTGATAAATGGCTGCTGACCCGTTTGCAGCAAACCATTTCAGCAGTGAGTGAAGCACTGGACACCTACCGCTTTGATATGGCTGCTCAGACCTTATATGAATTCATCTGGAATGAATACTGTGACTGGTATGTAGAACTGGCCAAAACTCAGTTGCAGCGTGGTGATGAAGCACAGCAGCGTGCAACACGGCGCACACTGGTACGCGTTCTGGAAGTAGTGTTGCGTCTGTTGCATCCGATTATGCCGTTTATCACTGAAGAACTGTGGCAGACCATTGCACCACTGGCTAACGCAAAACATACTGACAGCATCATGCTGGCCGCATGGCCACAGGCTGACAGCAGTCTGAATAATGCTGATGCGGTAAATCAGATGCATTATTTGCAGGAGCTGGTTAATTCAGTTCGCAATTTGCGTGGTGAAATGGGGCTGGCGATGAGTGTAAAAGTGCCTTTACTGGTTGAAAGCAATACCGATCTGGGTGAAATTCTTCCATATCTGCCACTGATGGCACGTCTGAGTGAAGCCAGACAGGTAACCCATTTGCCAGAAAGTGATGATGCACCGGTAGCAGTATGTCAGGGAGCGCGTCTGATGCTGAAAGTCGAAGTGGATAAAGCTGCTGAAACGGCACGACTGCAAAAAGAAGCAGAAAAACTACAGAAAAATATCGATAAAATTGAAACAAAGCTGGCCAAACCCGGCTATACCGACAAGGCACCTGCACATCTGGTAGAAAAAGACCGTACTGAACTGGCTCAACTACAGGACAGAATGTCTAAAATTGCTTTACAGTTACAAAAATACAATTAATTATAAATTATTTCTTCTCAACAACCACCAAACCACAGATACAGGTAGCAGCCGGATAAATCCGGCTATTACTTTCATGTATTAAGGCTGGTGGTTTCTTTTTTGACTTCAAGAATATTGCAATAATCAGCCAAAAAATAAATTTTTATTCTAAAACAACCTACTAATTAAATACAATGTACTTGTTTTGTAATTTATTTACACATAATTATTCAAATTTATAATAATATTATGTAAAATTCGTAAAAAATAACTTTCTCGCTTTATATTGAAAAGTTATATGAACCGGATATACTGAAAGATTGGAGCAAACAGGTGATTAATACATCTAAATACTCGTCCCTCAACATTGTCTTGATTCAGGCTCGTGAAGCATTATTATCTCATTTTCGCCCGATGCTGAATGATATCGGTATCACTGATCAGCAATGGCGTATTACCCGTTTACTGGCAGAAAATGGTATCATGGATTTTCAGGATTTAGCTAAACAGGCATGCATTCTTCGCCCAAGCCTGACTGGTATCCTGACAAGACTGGAAAAACTGGATTATGTAGTCCGCCTTAAACCGTCCAATGATCAGCGACGGGTTTTTCTCAAGCTGACACCGACCGGAGAAAAATTGTATGAAGATTTGTGTCGTTCAGTAGATGCACGGTACAAAGTACTGGAACAGCGTTATACTCAGGAAAAATTACATCAACTGGGCAATATGCTGAAAGAATTTACCAATATTGCTGTTGATAAAGAAGAACCAGAAACTTAATAAAATGAATCAACCACCGTCAGCCGTAGCTTTACAATACCGTGAAGCGATGTCAAAAGTTGCCGCAGCAGTACATGTTATTACTACCGAAGGTTCAGCCGGCCGTTATGGCATCACCCTTACCGCAGTCACATCGGTAACAGATACACCTCCTACCTTATTATTATGCATTAACCGCAACGCCCGTATACAACCGGTTCTCCGCGCCAACGGGCGTTTATGTGTTAACGTTCTGGCTTCATCTCAGCAGGATGTAGCGGAACATTTTGCCGGAATAACATCTGTTCCGGTAACCGAGCGTTTTCTGCAAAACGACTGGCAAAATCATCACCACTCCGCCCAGCCTCAGTTAGTAGGAGCACTGGCGCATTTGCACGGGCATATTGTCGACAGCCATGATATGGGCAGCCACAGCGTATTTTATGTAGCAGTTGAGCATATAAATATTAATTCACAGGAAAATCAGGGATTACTGTATTTTCAGCGCCGGTTTACTCAGACTGCCATACCATTTTGTGAAGCAGACTGTGTCTGAATCAATTTTCCTGCCACACCGGCAGATAAACTAAAAAGCAGTATACAAACAATAATGGACTGTCTTTTCCCGGACAGTCCATTATTACATGTAAAAATACTTATTTTACAATCTGTACCAGCTCGCCGGCTGCGTAACGATTTGCCATTTTTTCCAAAGAAACTGGCTTAATCTGGCTCGCATGACCGGCAGCACCAAAGGCTACATAACGATCAATACAAACCTGCTTCATGGCTTTAATGGTTTCAGTAAAGTATTTACGCGGATCAAATTCTGCCGGATGTGTAGCGAGAAAACGGCGGATCGCACCTGTGCTGGCCAGACGCAAATCTGTATCAATATTAACCTTGCGCACACCGTATTTAATACCTTCGACAATTTCTTCTACCGGCACTCCATAAGTTTCCGGAATATTGCCGCCAAATTCGTTAATTACCTGTAACCATTCCTGCGGTACTGAGCTGGAACCATGCATAACCAGATGGGTATTAGGTAAACGTTCATGAATTTCACGGATGCGGTCGATACGCAGTACTTCCCCTGTCGGCTTACGGGTAAATTTATAGGCGCCATGGCTGGTACCAATAGCAATGGCCAGAGCGTCAACACCCGTATCCTGTACAAAACGCGCTGCTTCATCCACACTGGTAAGCATCTGTTCATGGCTGAGTTTACCTGCCGCACCTACACCATCTTCCTCTCCGGCATCTCCGGTTTCCAGATTACCCAGACAGCCGATTTCACCCTCTACTGATACACCACAGGCATGTGCCATATAGACAGTTTTGCGAGTGACATCTACATTGTATTCATAAGTGGAAGGTGTTTTGGCATCACTCAGCAGCGAACCATCCATCATTACTGATGAAAAGCCCAGTTGAATTGAACGCTGACATACTTCCGGTGACGCACCATGATCCTGATGCATCACAACCGGAATATGCGGAAATTCTTCAATGGCAGCCAGAATAAGGTGCCGCAAAAACGGGGCACCGGCATATTTGCGTGCACCGGCACTGGCCTGCACAATCACCGGAGCGTTAACTTCATCGGCCGCTTCCATAATCGCACGCATTTGTTCAAGATTATTGACATTAAACGCCGGCAGACCATAACTGTTTTCCGCAGCATGGTCGAGCAGTTGGCGCATAGAAACTAAAGCCATGAGGTTCTCCGTGTGTACTTGCAATAATTGGTAAAAAAATCGGCGCAATTATACCACTATGCACCGTTTTTGTAGGCATGAGCATGCATTCTTTCACTAATTCAGTTTACTGCCAAACAGACACCGTATTATTGAAAGAAAACAATTTTCTGATGCTGTACCGTTAATGGCAGCCAGTCTCCTGCCTGCACAGCATAATGCAGCGGCAGCCACCAGCGTAATATTCCGTATTGCGGATGCAGCAACTGTACATCATATGATCTGGCTGTTAAACATACTTCTGTTACCTGTACCTGTGTTCCGTTTTCAGGATCATATTGCAGAGCGTTTTGCGGAATGTAACAAACATCGCTGACATTATCACAACCCAGTAAACGCGCAGCCCATACATCAGCCGGTCGTGCCAGCAATTGTGCAGCGGTACCCTGCTGTACCCAGCGGCCATGCCTGAGCAGACAAATACGATCAGCCAGCGCAAAAGCCTCCAGCGGGCTGTGAGTAACAAGTACAGCCGGACATTTTTGCTGACGCAATAAACGCACAGTTAATTGCTGCAAACTGGCGCGCAATGTTGTATCCAGCGCTGAAAATGGTTCGTCCAGCAACAATGCCTGCGGTTGCAGAACAAGTGCTCTGGCCAGTGCCACCCGTTGCTGCTCTCCGCCGGATAATACATCTACCTGCCGGGCAGCTGCTTCAGACAGCCCCACCTCGGCAAGCATTTGCATGGCCTGCTGTTGTGCTTGCGGTTTGCTTACTCCGTGCATACGCAGTCCGAAAGCCACGTTTTGCCACACATTCAGATGCGGCAATAAAGCATAATCCTGAAACATCAGCCCGATACGGCGCTGTTCCGGCAATAAAAAAGTTATATTTTCTTCGTTAATAAAAATATTGCCGCTATCAGGTTGTACCAGACCGGCAGCCATATTCAGCAAAGTTGATTTACCGCTGCCGCTTTCTCCCAGTACCGCCACCAGCTGACCGTCGGCCACCTCCAGACTTAAATCCGCGGCAACAACTTTATCGGAAAATTTTTTATTAATGTGTTGCCAGCTCAGCATAGATGCGTTTCCTTTTTGTCCTTACTCCATTCCACTAATGCAAAAATCAGTATAGTCAGCATCATCAGCAGTAAGGTCAGCACCATCGCACGGTCATAATTATCCCGTCCGGCGGTACTCAGATAATGATAGATCAGTGTAGTCAGCGTCTGCCATTCCGGCCGCGACAGAAACAGCGTAGCCGCAAACTCACCGATACAGGTAGCCGCAGCCAGAGCCAGCCCGCGCTGCAAAGCCGGTCGTAACAGAGGCACAATAACATACAGCAATACTTGCATGCGGCCGGCACCGAGTGTACGCGCAGCCTGTGTATAACTGTCAGGCAAACTGTCCCATGCAGCCAGTACATCCTTAGTAATAAACGGATAAGCCAGCAGCGCATACGTACATATCAGCATACTTAATGATGCTGTCCAGCCGGGATAACACAACAACAGCCCGAATGACACACACACCGGTGATACCATAAATGGTAAAAATGTCAGACTACGCACCCACATCAGCCGCTTTGCCAGCGCAGCATGCAAAAAACCCAGCAGTAATGCCAGCATGATTGCCATTAAAGTAAAGCTTAAAGTATTCAGTACTGCCTGCCACGTTGTACTTTCCAGTAATACCAGCCATGAACTGCCAGCCAGCAAAGCACGCCAGCACACTGCCAGCAGCGGCAGCGCACAACACCCCAGCAACAGCAGCAAAGCCAGTGCCAGTCCGGCTTTCTGACCGGTTGTCGGTAATTGCGGCGGCAACATCTGTATCACTGCCTTCTGAGCAGAATATCTGCTCAGAACCGCATATATAATACCGGACAGAAAAGTTGTGGCCAGTACCCATAACACCAGCACACCGGCCTGTGCCATATCCAGCTCATAAGCTATCAGCTGATAAATCTGTACTTCCAGCGTAATGTAATGCTCACCGCCAAGCAATAAAGCCAGACCAAATCCGGAAAAACAATACAAAAACACCAGACACATACCACCGGCCAGCCATGGCAGCATCTGCGGAATTTCAATCCTGACAAAACGTTGCCACGTTCCGGCACCCAGTGTCTGTGCCGCATACATACGTGTTGCCGGTACCTGACATAAACCCTGATAGCCGGCACGTACCATTACCGGCAGATTAAAAAATACATTACCGTATAACAATAACCATGGCGTACCTTCCCAGCCGCGCCACAATAAACCCTGTGCTCCAAACAATGCCAGAATACCCACACCAGCTACCAAGGTGGGGATTACAAACGGCAGCATCAGCAAACGCAGTACCCAGTTTCGGCCACTAAACTGCAAACGGGTAACCGTCCATGCTACCGGTACACCCAGCAACAACGTCAGCACGCTGCTGATAGCAGCCTGTGAAGCTGTCCAGCCCAGTAAGCGACGCATATATTCGTCCTGCCACACCATACGGAAACTGTCTGCATCCGTTTGTTGCAGCATTGCCTGCAATGGTAACAGCACCACAGCCAGCAAAAAAAACAGCGGCAGTAATGAAAACAGCCCCAGCAGCAATTTTTGCCCGAAACTGACAACTTTCATCCCAATACCGTTTACATCTTTATTTACCAGACGATTACCTCAGATTCAGTATTTGTATAACCAAACAGGGCATATCCATGCCCTGTTTTTATTTCTTACTCCGGCCGCAATAAACAGCCGCATGGCGACAGTACAGGTTATTTGTTCAGCGCTGCACTACCTTTACCCATTGTTTAACCCAGCTTTGCTGCTTAGCTGCCATATCAGCCATACTTGGTTGTGTTACCGTAGTCGGAATTTTTACATGAGCATATACCGGTGGCAAAGACACGTCTTTTACAGCCGGATAAACCCACATGGATGTCGGAATGGCATTCTGTACCTGATTACTTTGCAGATATTGCACCAGTTTAGCAGCCAGTGCAGGCTGACTGGCATGATTCAGCACCGCAGCACCTTCGATATGGCGGAACACTGCCCCTTTAAAGCGTAAATCGGCAGTTGGCGGTGTTTTGTATTTACCCTTACCATAATAAACTTCTGCTATCGGACTGGAAGCATAGCTTACCACCATCGGCCGGCTGCCTCCGTTCAAGGTAAATTCAGTGTAATAGGCCTCACTCCAGCCTTTAGTCACTTTTACACCATTCTGGCGCATTTTAGCCCACCATTGCCAGGTGCCCTGCTCTCCTAAGCCGCCAATATTCGCCAGCAGAAAACCCAGTCCCACACTGGAAGTGGCCGGGCTGGGCACAACGAGTAAATCGCGATAAGCCGGGCTGGCCAGTTCTTCCAGCGAGCGCGGCACAGCTTTGCCATGTTTCTGAAACCATGCCTTATCATAATTAATCGTAATATAGCCGTAATCCACTGCCAGAGCCTGCGGCAGAGAAACATTAACCGGACGGCCAGACGGCTGTGCCTGAGCAAACAGTTTAAACTGCTGAGCCTTGGCAATATTACTGTTATCCAGACCATATACTGCATCAGCAATTGGTTTGGCACGAGTTAAAATCAGCTTGTTGAGCATTTCATTTCCGCTACCGACTTTAATCACAGTCAGTTTCACATTATTATCATGCTCAAACTGAGCCAGAACATTTTTAGGTAAAGCAAATGAATCATGTACAGCCAGACGTACCTCTGTCTGTGCCTGTGCAACCATACTGAGTAACAGACACAGCACTCCGATTAACCACTTACCTGCTTTCATTCCGGTCTCCTGCCATTAAAATCATTAGGTATTCTTCATATACAATCATACCCGTTTTAGACGTTTATAGTAAAAATCTGACGCCATCTTACAAATCATGACAACTCATTACTGGCTATTTGACCTAGACAATACCCTGCATCAGGCTGATGCGGGCATATTCGGTATTATCAATCAGCACATGACAGCCTATATAGCCACCACCCTGAATATCGACGATATTGCCGCTTCCCGGCTGCGTCAGCAATACTGGCAGGATTATGGCGCTACACTGGCCGGACTGCAAAAACACCATCCGGAAATCAATCTTCAGGAATTTCTGCTGGCGTGTCACCCGCTGGAGCAAATTTTGCCTCTGTTGCAGCCAGTGCCGCAAATACAGCATACTCTAACCCATTTGCCCGGCTATAAAGTCGTTTTTTCCAATGGTCCCAGCCATTATGTACAGGCACTGATCAGTACCATGCAAATTGAATCACATTTCCATGCCCTGTTTGGTACTGATAATGTACAAATGCTTTACAAACCTCATCCGCATGCTTACCACAGCCTGTGCCGGCAGCTGCATATCCGCCCTGAGCAATGCATTATGGTAGACGATAGCCTGTCCAATCTGAAAACAGCACATACACTGGGCATGCGAACAGTATGGTTCGGAACACACAGCCATCCGGCTGCCGGAATCGATGCGGCTGTACCGGATATGCACAGTCTGCTGCATATTGCCCCGTCTCTGTTATAAAGCAACTATACGCAGGCACACAAATTCTCTACAATATCCCTGTACAAACGACTAACCTCAAAGGACAACACCATGCGTGCCGGAATCTGTTTAATTTGCGGTCTACTGGCCATCAGTGGCTGCACATGGGAAACCTATCAGGATGCCAGCGGACAGACAAAACTGCGCCAGAAATATGAACCGGGTACACGTGTGGTTTATCAGGATGGCACCTACTCACATAATATGCGCTATAACAGCATGCGCCCCGAACCGCACGTGATGAAACCCACTGTAGGGGATGCAGACGAAAAATTACCGGCACACACACACTGGTCAGATTCAAACAGTAGTGCCGAATAATTCAGATACATCAGTACAGGGCTGCCGGAATCATGCCAGATTACCGACAGCCCGTTTTCACATCTTAATATATACAAATTTATGGCTAATTCACCCTTAAATATCGTCATCCTTGCAGCCGGCAAAGGTACCCGGATGTATTCACGCCTGCCCAAAGTTCTGCATGAAATCGGCGGCATCAGCATGCTGGAACGCGTTATTAACACCGCACAAAGTCTGCATCCGGACAATATCACCGTCGTTATTGGCCACGGCAAAGAGCTGGTACGGGAACGAATTCAGGCAGACGTGTGCTGGGTGGAACAAGACCAGCAACTGGGTACCGGCCATGCAGTCAGAATGGCTCTGCCACATTTATCCGACAGCGGACGGACTTTGATTCTGTATGGCGATGTACCCCTTATCGATCAGCAAACACTGGAAGAATTACTCAGCACCGCCGGTAAAGACGTAGGATTACTGACCGATGTTCTCGACAATCCGGCCGGCTATGGCCGCATCATCCGTCAACATGGCAATGTTGTCGCCATTGTCGAAGAAAAAGATGCCAGCGCAGAGGAAAAAGCCATTTGCGAAACCAATACCGGTATCTTTGTACTGCCCAATTGTCAGCTGACCCAATGGCTCAATGCGTTGCAAAATAACAATAGTCAGCAAGAATACTACCTGACTGATGTCATTGCACTGGCCCAACAGGACAATATTCCCGTTCATCCGCTGCAAGTGCGTGCATCATGGCTGGCAGCCGGCGTTAATAACAAACTGCAACTGGCACAGCTGGAGCGCATCCTGCAACAGCAGCAGGCTACAGCACTGCTTCAGGCTGGCGTAACCCTGCGTGACCCTGCCCGTTTCGACTTACGCGGACAGCTAACCCACGGACAAGACGTAATAATCGACATTAATGTCATTCTGGAAGGAAATGTAGATCTCGGTGACAACGTTTCCATTGGTGCCAATTGTGTGATTAAAAACGCCACCATCGGCTCCGGTACCATCATTCACCCCAATTCCCATCTGGAAAACTGCAATATTGGCAGCGATGCCCGGATTGGTCCGTTTGCACGCCTGCGACCGCAGGCACAGATTGGTGACGCAGTGCATATCGGTAATTTTGTCGAAGTTAAAAACAGCACTATTGGCTATGGCAGCAAAGCCAATCATCTTACCTATCTGGGCGATGCCACTATTGGCGAAAACAGCAATATTGGCGCCGGTACCATCACCTGTAATTATGACGGAGTTAACAAATACCGTACTACCATTGGCAATCATGTCCGCATCGGTTCCGGCAATATGCTTATTGCGCCCATCACCATAGGTGACCGTGCCACCACCGGTGCCGGCAGTACTCTGAGCAGGAACTGTCCGCCAGACAAACTGACACTGTCACGCAGTCGCCAGACAACTTTGTCAGAATGGCAGCGACCAGAAAAAAACAACGAAAAATAATCTCTTTATCAGCCCGCCAGTGTTATTCTGCCTGCCGGGCTGATTATCTGTATTCACTAATCTTTCCCGCCTTTACATCTGTTTCACCAAACCCGCCATACTTTAATCAAAAGCATTACATATCTGCGTTTAAAAAATACACAAACTAATTATAATTCGCAAAATAATCACTTTATTCACTATATTCTTCACAAAATAACTGAATAAAGCATTTTCTCTTAGCCATTCATACAAGCAAATTAACAGGCAAAAGTAATATCATGCACAATAAAAATGATTCCCAATAATAACAAAGACACCTTACCTACTACTGAAGGTCAACCGCAGTGCCAATACTTACTCTTGATCAACTACCGTTTGGTCAGCCGGCAGTTATAACCCGACTGTTGCCCGAATCTCTGCCTTTCCGCCGGCGTCTGCTAGCCATGGGCATTACCCCCGGCAGCCACGTTACCGTAATCCGTACAGCACCATTAGGCGATCCACTGGAAATCAAAACCCGCGGATTTTACCTGTGCCTGCGGCGCAGTGAAGCACAAGCCATCGGCGTAGTTGAGGCAACACAATGAAAATAGCATTAATCGGCAATCCCAATAGCGGCAAAAGTACGCTTTTCAATGCGCTTACCGGTTCACGCCAGCAGGTAGGAAACTGGCCTGGGGTAACTGTAGAACGCAAAACCGGTAGTATCCAGATAAACCGGCAACAGGTAGAAATCATCGACCTGCCCGGTACCTATGCCATAGAAAATCTCGACATAGCTGCTTCTCAGGATGAAATGATTGCGCGTGAGTTTGTTCTCAATGAACCAGACAGCCTGATAATCAACATTATCGATGCCACTAATCTGCAACGCAGTCTGTACCTGACTTTTCAGTTGCTCGATCTCAAACGGCCGATGCTGGTCGTTCTCAACATGATCGATGCCCTGCATAA
Source organism: Snodgrassella sp. ESL0324 (assembly GCF_013344955.1). NCBI lineage: Bacteria > Pseudomonadati > Pseudomonadota > Betaproteobacteria > Neisseriales > Neisseriaceae > Snodgrassella > Snodgrassella sp. ESL0324. Next base: position 123,844 of record NZ_JAAEDS010000015.1, read on the forward strand.
CATAGGAGAAAATATCAGCATCAGCATACTGAGCAAACAGCTTGGCTGTCCGGTTATCGCTATTTCCGCTGCACGAAAAACCGGAATACCGCAACTCAAACAGGCAATTGCACAGGCCATCACCAACCCTGTAGCTGCCCATCCCGAGCTGGATACTCTTGGTAGCAAACAAAGCACCATTATCCGCAACTATCTGGCTCAGCTTCCGGCCGATAGTGCCGTACACCAGCTCGACCAGTGGTCGCTGATCGAATTATTACTTAAACAGAACCCCGTTTCTCTTACTGAAACTGAAAAGCATATCCTGCAACAATGCCGTGATGCCCTGTCTGACTGGTGTAACCATGAAATCGACGTTGCCCTTGCCAGTGCCCGTTATGATGCCATCGATAAGCTAAGCCGCTCTGTAATTGAAAAGCCGCGTGAAGCAAATCTGTCCTTATCCGATAAAATTGATCGTATTACCCTGGGCCGCTATACCGGCATCCCGTTTTTTCTGTTCGTCATGTACCTGATGTTTATGGTAGCGGTTAAATTCGGCTCTGTATTTATCGATTTCTTCGACATCCTCTTTGGTACCATATTTGTCGATGGCTTCTCCGCCCTGCTCACCAGACTCGGCTCTCCCGAGTGGCTGATTGCTATTCTGGCCAATGGAATCGGCAGTGGTATTCAAACAGTGGCCACATTCATTCCGGTTATTGCAGCCATGTTTCTGTGCCTGTCATTTCTCGAAGATTCCGGCTATCTGGCGCGTGCCGCAATGGTAGTCGACCGCGGCATGCGTGCCATTGGTCTGCCGGGCAAAGCCTTTGTTCCTATGCTGGTCGGTTTCGGCTGTGGTGTACCCGCCATTATGGGTACCCGCACACTGGACTGTGCCCGTGATCGTCTCATGTCTATCAGCATGATACCTTTTATGTCCTGTGGTGCCAGACTGCCGGTTTATACCCTGTTTGCTGTTTTGTTTTTTCCTGAAAACGCCTCAACCGTGGTTTTTATCCTTTATCTGCTCGGTATCGGTGTTGCCATTCTTACCGGTATTATTCTCAAGCACACCCTGCTGCCCGGTGACATTACCCCTTTTATTATGGAAATGCCCGCTTATCGTTTGCCCACATTGCGCGGCATGCTTTACCTGACATGGTCACGTCTGAAAGGATTTATTTTCCGTGCCGGACAGGCCATCGTACTCATGGTAACCATTCTCAGCCTGCTTAACTCACTGGGTAGCGACGGCTCATTCGGTCACAATGACAGCAGCCAGTCTGTACTGTCGGTTGCCAGTCAGAAAGTTACCCCGGTATTCACGCCTATGGGTATCAATGAACAAAACTGGCCGGCTACGGTAGGTATATTTACTGGTATCTTTGCCAAAGAAGCCGTCATTGCCACCCTCAACTCCCTGTACTCCATGAAAGCGGAAGAGGATGGCGGAGAAGAAACCTTTAATTTTCAGTCCGGTGTCATCAAAGCCCTGAACACCATACCAGCCAACTTAAACGAGCTGGCCGGTTCCTTTCTCGATCCTCTGGGCTTTAGTGCGCTGAATCAGAGTGCTGACAGCGTACAGCAGGATATGGACATGACCGGACGCACAGTAACCAAACTGGAAACCTCTTTCGGCAGTAGTGCTGCTGCAATGGCCTATCTCATATTCATCCTGCTATATACACCGTGTGCGGCTGCGCTAGGCACCATTTACCGTGAAGCCGGCGGACGCTGGATGTTGTTTGTAGCCGGCTGGACATTCTTTACCGGCTGGAGCTGTGCCACCATTTACTACCAGTACCACCAGCTTAGTCACAGTACCAGCGCCGCATACTGGATTGGCGGAGTAGCCTGTCTGTTTATTCTTGTTGTTTGCAGTATGAAATTTATCGGCAGCCGGCGTCAGACTTGCCAGATAACCATGAAAAACTGCCCGCACAGCAAAAGTAGCTGCTGTCACTGAGCAATCAGGCATTTTTACTAATTACCAAAACTTATTTACCTGAACAGATAGTGATATTTGCAAAATCATCACTATCTGTTTGCATTCAGTTATCCAGACAGCAGGAACAAACCATCAGCCAACCCAGATAAAGGACTACCGGATATGCTTATCACTGCCATTCGTGACTACCTTATCACTATCGGACAAGCCAGCCTGCAGGATTTGTCCCGCCATTTTCAGGTGCAGGAAAGTGCCATGGAGCAGATGCTTAACTTTTGGCTCAGAAAAGGGATCATCCGCCAGATAGATTCTTACCAGCCTTCCTGTCAGCAAAGTAAATGCAGCGACTGCTTTATTTGTCCTGAAGGTGCCAGAAAAATTTATCAGGCCGTCACCGGCACAGACAGAACCATTCCGATTACCCGCTTAGCCTGAACCGGCAAAAATTTTAAATCTGACTTACATGGATGCAGAACTGTCTTTTCAGGTGAAAACACATTAACAATTTGCCGGCATAAATCAATACCACTAACATATCCCTAAACCAGATACTTAATGATACTCACAGAACAAATGAATAAAATATCTGATATATAAAGATAATTTATCTACCCAACATCATCCTGAAAACCATTAGCATAAACATATCTGTCTGTTTGTACAGCAGGCTGTAAACAAAGTTTACTGTACAAATCCGCCGTTTCCATTACAATCTTCATTTCAAATAAAACTGAAACAGCATCATCAGGCAGACGATACACAAAAACTGGAATCAGCACGGCATAACCCGCAAACCGCAATAGCCGCATTCCAGCCAGGTAAAAAAACCGTAATTGCATTGCAACCCATGCCTGTTGAAAAAGGATAAACCATGTGTGGCATAGTTGGCGCCATTCGCGCACAGAATAACGTAGTAGAATTTCTTACCAGCGGTCTGGAACGGCTGGAATACCGCGGATATGATTCTTCCGGCATTGCCGTATGGACACCGGACGGTATTGAGCGCGTACGCCGTGTCGGCCGCGTTAAATTTATGGAAGAAGCCGCTCAGGCTGCCGGACTCAAAGGCAGACTGGGTATTGGTCACACCCGCTGGGCAACACACGGTGGTGTTACCGAACCCAACGCTCATCCGCACATTTCTAACGACATGATTGCCATTGTTCATAATGGCATTATCGAAAACTTTGAAAGTGAGCGCAGCCGGCTGCAGGCACTGGGTTACGAATTCACATCCCAAACTGATACCGAAGTCATCGCTCACAGCATCCATTACGAATATACCCACTCCAGCACCGGCAACCTGTTTCAGGCGGTACAAACTGCCTGCAAACGTTTTCAGGGTGCCTATGCCATCGGCGTTATTGCCAGAGACAATCCCGATAAACTTGTGGCTGCGCGTATGGGCTGTCCGCTGTTAGTGGCGCTGGGTGAAAATGAAAGCTTTATCGCTTCCGATGTTTCCGCCGTTATTGCTTATACCCGTCGTGTTGTCTTTCTTGAAGATGGCGACCTTGTTCAGCTATCCACACAAGGCATTGATATTCTGCTCGACAAACACGAACAGCCGGCAGAACGTGAAATCAAAATGTCTGAACTGTCCTTAGCTTCGCTCGAACTGGGGTTGTACAGCCATTTCATGCAAAAAGAAATTCACGAACAGCCCAAAGCCATCACCGACACCGCCGAAGTATTTCTGGTAGGCGGCTTTGAGCCGGAAAATTTTGGCACCAGTGCTGCCGGTATTTTTGAGCGAATCCGTAACATTAAAATTCTTGCCTGCGGTACCTCCTACTACTCCGCACTCACTGCACGTTACTGGCTGGAAGCCATTGCGCAAATACCGACAGACGTCGAAATTGCCAGTGAATACCGTTACCGCAAAGTTATTGCCGACCCGGAACAGCTGGTCATCACGATTTCTCAGTCCGGCGAAACACTTGATACCATGGAAGCGCTTAAATATGCCCAGTCACTGGGCATGCAGCACAGCCTTTCTATTTGCAATGTAATGGAATCGGCTCTGCCGCGCGAAAGTGAACTGGTACTGTATACCCGCGCCGGTGCCGAAATCGGTGTAGCCTCTACCAAAGCCTTTACGACTCAGCTTGTGGCATTGTTCGGACTGGCGGTAACACTGGGTAAAATGCGCGGACTGGTTACCCCTGAAGAAGAAGAGCAATATACCAATGAGCTGCGCCTGCTTCCCGGCAGCGTGCAGCATGTACTTAATCTCGAACCGCAAATTGCCGGCTGGGCAAATCAGTTTGCCGCTAAAAATAACGCACTGTTTCTAGGTCGCGGTATTCATTACCCCATTGCCCTTGAAGGTGCTCTGAAACTTAAAGAGATTACCTATATTCATGCCGAAGCTTATCCGGCCGGTGAGCTTAAGCACGGCCCGCTGGCACTGGTAGACCAGAATATGCCTGTAGTGGTAATTGCGCCTAATGACAGCCTGCTCGAGAAAGTCAAAGCCAATATGCAGGAAGTAGCCGCACGCGGCGGTGAGCTCTTTGTATTCACCGATCTGGACAGCGAATTCAGCGCCGGTGAAGGCGTACACGTTATCCGTACCCCGCGCCATATGGGCGTACTTTCCCCGATTGTACACACCATACCGGTACAGCTACTGGCCTACCACACCGCACTGGCCCGCGGCACTGATGTAGATAAACCAAGAAATCTGGCGAAATCGGTGACTGTAGAATAGATAGCTTGTGAACGCTTTTTAATTCTTAAACGCCCTGTTGAATAACAACAGGGCGTTTAATTTTCCTTAAATTAAAATATATTAAAATAAAACCTGAGCCACTTAATATCCTAATTAATCTGCATTTTCATTGAATAATCAGCGTTTTTATTACATATAATTATTTAAAAACTAATACCAGCATTATTTATTATATTTTTAGCATAAAACCTCAAATCAACTTTATATTTTGTTTTTTACTTTAAAAATAGTTTTATTAGCTTCAATCTTCTTATATAGAGTAACTGATTAAATCAAATTGAATTATAATTTCTCCATATAAAAGAAAGCTTCGGTTTATTCAAGATTCTATGTCAGCGACAAATATTCCGGAGAAATATAGATTATTAAACAACAAGCTTTACTTTAATAAGGGTGACATTGAATGCAATTTTTGCAGCCAGACCAGAATAATAAACACCAGATTGCCGTATTTTCTTTTCTGTCCGCATTAATCATCTATATTTTTGTTTTCGGCTTTGAACTTACTCATTTTTCTTTGTCTATAGATGAAGAATTCAATAACAACATTTTGCATACTGTCGCAATTGGCAGATGGGGACATGCCTTATTGAAAGCCAGTATTTATCCGGAACCTTTTATCCCCTTTTTCACTGAAATTCTGACGTTTATTTTATTGGCCGCTTCGTGCACGGTAATTGTAAAAATATTTTGTTTAAATCTGCATCAATCGCTTTTCTTTACTGTTTTATATGCCTCATCTGTACAGTTTGCCTATCAGTTACAGTTTCTGAACCAGTGTGACACACTGGCTACAGCAATATTGCTGTCATCTGTTGCCGTATACTTGATTGTCAGAAAAAATTCCTTTCTGCATACCGTAATTTTTCCGGCCTTTCTGATCTGTTATTCAATAGCTATTTATCAATCATTAATCTTTCTCCCGTACTCATTGCTGATTGCATATTTATTAATCGATGAGGTCAGAGGTACAGAAAATACCCGGCATTTAAAACTGATAGCTGCATTATGTATTTCCTCAGTTATCGGATTAATATTGTATTTTGTATTGGGAAAATTAATTCTGAATTATTATCATCTGCAGTCTGAATCTTATTTAAGCGATATTGTTACCTGGTTTAATGAATCACCCGTACAAAACTTAAAAAATATCAGACGTTCTATAGAGCACTATTTCACTCTAAAAGCCCCCTACGGATTAAATACCTTTTTAATTGCGTTTGTATTTTTAATTTTGCCACTCCTGTATCCATTAAAAAGAAAAGCCAGATATGGGTTTTATGTACTTTTAAGCATTCTGACTTTGTTCTGTATGAATATTGTTGTCGGCAAAGGCTTGCCAGCCAGAACAATGACCAGTTTTGCCGTATTCTTTGCCTCTGCAGGATTGATTGGTTTTATTATTATCCGAAAAAATAAATCTTTATGGGCAGTGGCCGCTTTTTCATTTTTATATGGTATGGCCTGTTCCAGTAACCTATTTTATACAGACTATATTGCCTACAATAAAGATTATCGGCTGGCTTCATTTATTGCCAGTGATATCGCCAAAGAAATAAAAGTATCTCCGGATACCCCTGTCAAAGTATATTTCTTTGGTGCGATGGATATTAAACGCGTAAACAGACCAAATAATTCAGATATGTTTGGTGCTTCATTTCTTAACTGGGATAGCGGTAATTCCGTAAGAATATCTGCATTTATGAATAAAGCCGAAATTGCCACTATCATTCCCGCATCCTATGCTGATATTAAATCTGATTTAAATACCGTTTATGCCGCACCTGTGTGGCCGCAGAAAGGCAGTATTTTCCGGATAAAGGATGTGGTAGTAGTAAAACTCGGACAAAACGTAGGTTATTGCCCGAACGGCGTTAAGGAAAACACCATACCGAAACAGTGTTTATAAAATCATCGGTCTGTTTTTATCTGTTTAATGGTTCAGCAATAAAGTATTTATTGCCTAATACGGCGGTAACAGCCGTCTGAAACCATGCAACATGATTATGCAGAAAAAAAGTATATTTCTGCATAATAAGAAAACATATGGTGGCTGTTTCAGACTGATAATCTGTTTCGGATGATGTTTTCTGTCAGCCAGTGCCACCGAGAGTTTGCGCAGATAATCCATACTCATCGGCCATTCTTTCATACCTTGCAGCCATTGTTCCGGAATACCTGCTTCGCCCACATAAATACCGGCAAGAGCGCCGGCAATGGCTGCCGTGGTATCAGTATCCCCGCCCGCTTGTATTAATGCACTGACGGTTTGTTCATAATCACCATAATAGCGCAGCCATGCATAGATAACAGCAGGCACGGTATTGTTGATATAGCCAGTAATTCCTTTTTTTTCCAGTTTCAGCGCCAGCAAATATTCATGCAATTGAGCCTGCTGCTTAAGTTTCTGCTGAGCCAGTTGCAAGTGACTGATAAGCTGCTCTCCGCTTAGCGCAGGCATAATCTCAGCAAAGAAACTGTCAGCAGACACCTCAGACTGCTGCCGACTGGCATAGCCGGCAGCCATGGCAATCACCCATGCGCCTTCTTCTGCACGCGGATCAGTATGAGTTATGATGGTAGCTGCATGAATGCATTCACGCATGATGTCCGGATTACCGGCAAAAAACCAGCCTATAACCGGTGCACGCATAGCCGCTCCGTTACCGGCAGAATTATTACCGCTTTTAGCCGGATTTATACCCAGACATAATTTCAGGCAGGCTTTTAAAGTAGCCATACCCAAACCGGCCGGCATAGTCAGAAACCATCGCCTCATGCCTCTGCCCAGCCGGCTACTAAAATCCTTCGGATTCAGCTTACAGCTCAGCAGACATTGTGCCACCATCGCTGCATGCTCAGTATCATCACTGCATAACCCTATTCTCCCCCATGGAGTAACAATCAGGTTGTGCTGAATTTTATCGCCAAACATACGTCTGGCTCGCTTAGGAGCAATACCTTCACGGGCCAGCCCTATTGCATCACCAACTGCGGTACCAATAAGCAATCCGGTAATCTGCCGGACAGACTGGGTTTGTTGCATAATTTATTTCCGGTGGATGAATAATAAATTTACAAATGTTAACTATACAGTATTTTCTTTATTAATTCCTGTTTTAACTGTTCAGATTATCAAATTTTTATTTATTTTCAGAATATTCAATAATAATCCTCAGCCATAAAGATAAGCTGCTGCCAAAAATAATTTAGCCGGAAAATTTATACTCAGATTTTCAGTGGCAACTATCAGATATTATTTTTTACATTGAAGATTTAACCTGATTTCAGTTTAATGATTGATCATCATAGAATTTAGTAAATTATGCCATTATGTTTTAAAAATAATTTCTTCTGCTGCCAATTAAATATATAGTCAGAATACAGAGTTTATATAATTACCATTTAATTTATACAATTAATTCAAAAATCAGAACTTTAATAAATATTGATTTCTATAAATTCAGTTTTAAGCTTATCAAGCTTTAATTCAGACAGATAAATTTATCCACACTACCATCTGATTCAGCCGTATTCTTTTAATCATTGATAGATGAATTCCGACACACATAAAATAGTTTTTGCACAATTATTCTACAGAATAAACATTTTTATTGGCATATTCATGTCTGTTGATATGTATCAATAAACAGGATATTGTTAAGTATACATAGTCATAAAACCATTGCCATATGATAATAATTATTATTTAATTCTTGCAGCTTTCAATTTATGTCTGTGTTATGAAATCATTGGATTTAAGCCGTTATTATGCTGCATGTTCTGGTTTACCGTTTCAGGATCGCCGGGCTGTCATGCCATTACGCGCAAGTATGCCACTGGCTGCGGAAGATATCGAAAAGCAATGGCAACAATTACAGCAAACCGAACTTACCGGCAATAAAAGGCTGATTTATATTCATATCCCCTTTTGTAATACTCACTGCCAGTTTTGTGGTTTTTACCAGAATCTGCTGCGCAAATTTGATACTGAAGCATATATTGATGCTTTACTAACCGAAATCACTCTGGAAATCAACAATCCGGCATTACAGTCTGCACCCATTCATGCGGTTTATTTCGGAGGTGGTACACCATCCGCTCTGCCCGCCGGCCAGCTAGCCCGGGTAATCAGTTTACTGAAACAGTCCTTACCTCTTGCACCTGATTGTGAAATTACTATTGAAGGACGAATTTCTGATTTCGATGAGGCACGTACAGATAGTTATATAGAGGCAGGTGCAAACCGGTTTTCAATCGGTATTCAGACTTTCGATACCAATATTCGTCAGAAGCTCGGACGCTTATCCAAACGTGAACAGATTATAGAAACATTTGAACGGATTGCCGCTAAAGACAGTGTAGCACTGGTGTGCGATCTGATGTTTGGGTTGCCCGGGCAGACGCCTCAGAGCTGGCAGACAGATTTAGAACTTGCTGCCGGTCTGCCGCTGGATGGTGTGGATTTGTATGCTCTAAATCTGCTCTCTTTCACACCGCTGGCTAAGCGGGTGGAAAACGGCCAACTTGAATTACCTTCAGTAGCGGATAAATGTCATTTTTATTTACAGGGTGAAGCTTTTTTACGCCGGCAGGGCTGGATGCAGCTAAGTAACAGCCATTGGGCTAAAACCACACGCGAACGAAATTTATATAATCTGCTAATTAAGCAGGGTGCTGATTTCTTTGCATTTGGCTCCGGTGCCGGTGGCCGGCTGGGCGGTCAGTCATTTATGCTGCAACGCGATCTGGCTGAGTACTATACCCGGCTGAAACAAGGCAAAAAGCCATTGATGATGCTTACCGGCCAATCTTTACTAGGAAAATGGTTATATCAGCTTCAGGCCGGTATAGAACAGGGTCGGGTTGATTTAGCTGCACTGACAACACAGGCTCACTTATTGGATCCGTTACTGGAGCAATGGCAGCAGGCAGGTTTACTCGTCAATGATGCACGCAGTCTGTTGCTAACACCATCAGGCCGTTTCTGGTCGAGCAATCTGTTACAGGCTTTGCAGCAATTACTATTGTCTTTGAATAATCCGGAACATCTTGAGCAGCAGGAAAAAATAATGCAGATGCTCCAAAGCGGAAAACCCGCGCCAGGGCATACCGCTGCTCCGTAATATCTCAGCGTCAAAACAGTTTTAACTTAAGGAAATAAGAATGACTGAACAATCTGCAAGTAATAATCTTAAACTTTTCATGCAAAGTAACCCGGAAGGTACGCTGGAACAGATTGCCCGGCAATATCAGACTAGTTTAACAGCAGTAATTGAAGCCATGCCTGATGCAGTTATGACAGACGGAAGTCAATTTGATACTGTGTGGCAGGAAGTACTTACATGGGGTGAAATTACTTTTCTGGTTCACACTCCGGACATTATTGCTGAATTTTCCGGTGAACTGCCAGCTGGAAAATATGGTGCCGGTTATTTTAATTTGCAGCATAAGCAAGCATTCGGCGGGCATATCCGGGCAGAAAACTGTGCACATATCGCTTTTGTTGAGCGCAGTTTTATGCATATGGCTACCGCGGGAATTATTTTTCTGAACCGTCAGGGTGAAGCCATGTTTAAAATTTTTGTCGGACGTGATGAACAAAGACAATTAAAAGCACAGCAATTAGATAAATTCAGAATTCTGGCTCAACGTTTCCGTCCGGACTAAGGAAAAACTGATGAAAACGCTATTATTGTTCGGGTTGAGCCCCAAAAAAGGCACCGGCTATCAGGTATTACAGCTGGCATTACAACAATCATCTGAATGGCGCTGCGCGGCACTGGTACGCGATGCCGCTTTTGCCGCTGAATTAAACCGGCAGGGTGTGCAGACTGTGGTTGGTGATGCTACCGATGAATCCAGTGTCAAAGAAATATGCCGGCTTGCCGGCACCAATACCGTAATTGTCTCTACTCTGGGTGGATCAGCTGGTGCACATTATCTGGCTCAGCGCCTGATTATTGATACAGCTGAACAAGCTGGTATCTCCCGGATGCTACTGGTTACCTCTCTGGGCTGCGGCGATTCATGGCATACTATGTCTGAACGCGCAAAAACTGCTTTCGGGCATGCTGTACGGGAAAAATCTCTGGCAGAGGTATGGCTGCAAACCAGTAAGCTGAATTATGAAATTCTGCGTCCGGGCGGTTTGTCTAATGGTGACGTTACTGGCACAGGTAAATGTTTTTATCAGCAGGAGGTACATGGTTTTATTCATCGTACTGAACTGGCTAATGTCATTATGCAAAGAATCAGTGCCAGTGTTCTGGACAACCGCATCTATGCAGTCGTTGACCCGAGGTTAACTTCCGACAATAATTAGAGCATATTGGCGCCTGTATGTGGATAACTTAGTTATCCACAGATCAAAACCCACCTTATCTGCAATTAAAAATTGGCAGACAGGGTGGGTTTTGTGTACGTACCTCTTTGAAAAAATATCAGGCCTTTTTCACAAAGCACGCTTTAAGCATGATTTTGATGCCGTCAATTTTGCAATCAATTTCATGATCGCCTTCAACCAGACGAATACCTTTAGCTTTGGCACCTTTTTTCAGAACAGTGCTACTACCTTTAAGCTTAAGGTCTTTAATCAGAATAACGTCGTCACCAGTCGACAACGGATTACCGTTACTGTCTTTAACATCAAGCTCTTGTGATGAGCCGGTATTGCTGGCAGCATCCCATTCGTGTCCGCATTCCAGGCAGACAGTAAAGCTACCATCAAAATAATTCTGTTCGCTGGCACATTGCGGGCAGATTGGGGTTGATTCAGACATGGTTACACCTTTGCGATGGTAAAAGCGGCGATTGTACCTAATTTTGCTACAACTACCACATTTTTATGTACTTGCTCTGCTTTTTTTGCAGCTTTTGCACAGCTATACTGAATAATATGCCTAATTACGGTATTGCTGAGCTGTTTTTTCTGAACGTTTGAACACCAGTTCATCCTCACTTGATTCATGTGCAACAAACTGGTAACCATGCTCATTGAATTCATGCAGCATTTTAGGTGAGTGCAGTTTATTGCGTACAATAAAGCGAGTCATCAATCCCATGGCTTCTTTCGCATAAGCATTAACATTCATGTATTTACCCGCTTTTTCATCCAGAAAAACCGGTTTAATTACCTGTGCTTTAAGTTTATCCTTATCTATTGCTTTGAAATAATTATCAAAAGCTAAATCAATGATGGTTTCAGTTTCTATTTGATTCAAATGGCTGGTGAGAGTTTCATGCCAGAAATGATACAAATTAATGCCTTCAGGATTCTCCAGACGTACATTCATGCTCAGGCGGTAGGGCTGGATTAAATCCAGCGGACGCAATATGCCGTACAAACCGGAAAGAATACATACAGCGGTTTGCATATAATCCAGTTCATGCAGGGATAAATCACTGACTTTCAGGCTGGTGTAAATATCACCACTATAGGCAAAAATCGCCTGTAAAGCATTATCAGGGGTAAATGGCGTATGCCAATCCTGAAAACGCTGCTGATTAAGCTCAGCCAGATGCGGACTGATATGCATCAATTCCTCCAGCTGTTTCACACTTAGCTGACGACAATAATGTACTAACTGTTCGCTCTGTTTAAGAAACTGTGGCTGAGTATACTTTTCACTCAGGCGCGGATTAGCAAAATCCTGACTGGTGGGTGCAGCGATAATGGTTAACATACGGCCTCCTGTTCAATCACTGGTACACATTTATGCTCATCATGGTGAAATAAAATATTATTATCAATCAGATAATGCATAAAAACTCGATATCACCACTTTACCTGAGAAAATATTGTCAGCAGAACACAATAGCCGGAATTTAGCATAATGCTACATATATATTACATTTCAGTAACGTATATGTCTCTCCAGGTAAACACTTTACTGAACCGAAAAACAGATTGCTAACTACAATGGAGAAATAAAGAAAAAATTAATTTACTGACGGCCGGAGATAAAAAAACAGGGCTGCACACTGTCAGCCCTGTTTTGCTTTATTTGCTCTGCTTAGAATTCACCGTCAATATCGGCAATACTTACCAGCTTAGCATTAACAAATTCTTTTAAGCCCAGATCCAGTAATTCACGTCCGAATCCGGAACGTTTCACCCCACCGAAAGGTAAATCAGCTTTTACCATGGTTGGATGATTAATAAATACCATACCGGTATCAATCTGCTGAGCCAGCTGTGCACCGCGTTCTTCGTCAGCAGTAAAGATAGATCCGCCCAATCCGTACGGGCTATCGTTAGCAATCTCGATAGCGTGTGCTGCATCTTTAGCACGGTAAATTGAAGAAACCGGACCAAAGAATTCCCAGTGACGTGCCGGATTATCCGGCTGAATATTGGTCAGAATAACCGGCCGGAAGAAACAGCCCTGAGCAGGCATGTCCAGCGGGATTTCCTCAGCGTGCGCACCAAGCTTAACTGCTTCATCCAGCTGCTGCTGTAAACCAGTAACGGCTGAACGTGAAGACAGCGGAGCCAGTGTTGTGGCTGCATCCATCGGATCACCCATGCGCAATTGCTGCACACCTTGACGATACAAACTCAGGAAACGGTCGTATACACCATCTTCTACAATAATACGCTTGGCACTGACACATACCTGACCGGCATTCCAGTGACGTCCGAAGACAGCCCATTTAGCTGCTTTTTCGATATCTGCGTCATTAAGTACGATGAACGCATCTGCACCACCCAGTTCGAGGGTACATTTTTTCACTGCGGCTCCGGCCTGAGCGGCAACAATGGCACCGGCACTTTCAGAGCCAGTCAGCGCTACACCGCGTACACGCGGATCTGCAATAATTTTGGCCAGTTGAGCATGAGTTGGATAGAGATTCTGGAAAGCACCGGCCATTAAACCGGCCTGAAGGAACATCGCCTCCATTTTCGCTGCACACTGAGGTACATTAGAAGCATGTTTCAGCACAATCACATTACCGGCAGCCAGTTGCGGGGCTGCAATACGTGCTATCTGGTAATAAGGGAAGTTCCATGGCTCAACAGCCAGAATAATACCCTGCGGAGCAAATTCAATACGGGCACGATTACCTTTATTGGATGTAACCGGTAACACTTCCGGCTGAAGCTGCCGTTCAGCATTAACTGCATAATATTCAAGAATCTGTGCTGACAGCTCAGTTTCTGCTTTTGCTTCACTAAACAGTTTACCCATTTCCAGTGTGAGTAAACTGGCATATTCTTCAATATTAGCCCGCAGAATATCAGCAGCGTTTTGCAGAATACGCGCACGCTGGGCAAATGTAGTAGTTTTCCACTGATGGAAAGCGGCATCAGCATGATTTAATGCTGCTTCCAGCTCAATATCGGTAGTATCAGAAAATGCCTTTACCTGTTGCTCGGTATAAGGATTGGTACTAGCGTACGCCATATAATTACCTCTCATGAGTAAAAGTTACACCACGGTTACTGCCCTGTTGGCTATTTTTGGTGTGCCGCCGGTACGGGCAGGTTCTGAAACAATTACAGTGTTTACTATGAAGAAATGGTTATGTGCCTGATGTGTGCTGCCGCTGTTAATTATCTTTTGTAAGCCTGATACAGGCTACCGGCAACATTAATTTTCCTGTCTGTTATCACTTTAGCATGATTATGTATTAATTGAGTTTAACAATAATTTACCACAACAGCAAGCGTACCGTAAACTAACAAATCCCGGCATGCTGTCTTAGTGCATTAGTGTATTAGCTAAATACCATAGCAACTGGTATGTGCAAGGATAATAATGCATCAGTCAATAATTTCTTCGCAGGCAATAATCGAAATTTTTGTTTCCTGAAACTCTCTTGCAGTAGCAGCACAGCACGCATAAACTGTTTTAACATTTAATCATTCATAAGGATGTACAAATGAGTAAACTGGCGATAGTGGTTTTTTCCGGTTACGGTCATACTCGTAAAATAGCTGAAGCAGCCGCTGCAGATACCGATGCAGTACTGGTTGAAATTGATGCTAATGGTGATCTGGACAATGATCAGTGGCAACAGCTTCACGACGCCAAAGGGATTATTTTTGCCGCACCTACTTATATGGGCAATGTACCCTGGCAATTCAAAAAATTTGCTGATGCCACTTCAGGACTGTGGGCAGAGCGCGCATGGCAAAATAAAGTATTTGGCGGATTTACCAATAGTGCCAGTTTTAACGGTGACAAACAGGTTACGCTTATTTGGATGCAAACACTGGCCGCACAGCACGGCGGTATCTGGGTAAGTCTGGGGCTGTTACCGGCCAATAACAAAGAAGCAGACCGTAATGATATTAATGTGCTCGGAGGCTCTGGAGGAGCGCTGATACAAACACCGGCAGATGCCAGCGTAGATGAAATTCCGCGCGGCGATATTGAAACCGTTAAAATCTACGTAGCACGGGTAAGCGAAGTCATCAATAAATTAGCTTAATCGTTTTTAAGCTAATTTCGAATTTCAGCCCGTTATCTGTTGTTGCCGGTTAATGGCAGTAACAGATAACGGGCTGTTTAAATAAAATATCATCTATTATTAATTAAGCTGATGGTTGTTGTCTGGTTTTCCACCATGAAGCAAGTATAGCAATCATTAAAGCACTAAACACGACAGTCAGTGAAGCAAAAGAAGGAATATGCCACCATTTGGCCACCAGCATTTTGCCGCCAATAAAAGTTAAAACCACAGCCAGCCCGTATTTGAGATAGATAAATTTTTCTACTACATTGGCGAGTAAAAAATACATCGCACGCAGCCCCAGTACCGCAAAGATATTGGAAGTAAAAACTATAAACGGGTCAGTGGTGACGGCAAATACTGCCGGAATACTGTCAACAGCAAAAACAACATCACTTAATTCAATCACAATCAACGTAAGCAGCAAAGGAGTTGCCATACGCTGACCGTTTTCAACGGTAAAGAATTTTTCCCGGTTTAACTGCGCGCTAACACGCATATACCGGTGCAGCCAGCCTATCAGCGGATTATCGGCCAGACCTTTATCTTCTGCCTTTTCAGGCAGCATCAGCTTAATTCCACTATAAAGCAGGAATACACCAAACAGATACAATACCCATTCAAAACGGCTGACCAGTACTGCACCCAGAGCCACCATAATGGCGCGTAGTACAATAGCGCCCAGTACACCGTACAGCAAAACACGATGCTGATACTCAGCCGGCACTTTGAAATAACCGAATATCAGGATAAATACAAAAATATTGTCGACTGAGAGTGATTTTTCCAAAACATAACCTGTCAGGAAATCCATCACCGAATCTGCTGCTATAGCCGGACCGGCGGCAGGATTATGTGCCAGCTCAAAATACAGCCAGGCAGCAAATCCGAGAGAGACAGTAATCCAGACTGTTGTCCATAGCAAAGCTTCTTTGGTACTAACCCGATGCACTCCCTCTTTTTTCAATGTAAGCATATCAATTGCAATCATCACAATGACAATCACAATAAATACACCATAGAATAAAGGTGTACCGACAGAATTCAGCTGTAGCTGCATAAGTTTTTCCTGCTAAATATTTTTATCATAAAAAATCTGGTAACCATACCAGTTATCAGAATCAGCAGTCAGGCAAATGGCTTTATACCGGCTGCTATTCGAACAATAGCATATTCGGCAGAAAAGATAATCCCCTTGTTGATAATTGTTTTAAGCAGATTCTGCATTCCGCCTCTGTCAGGAATTAAGAGAAGATATTCAGAATTATTTTTAGCGGAACAGATAACCTATGCCGTACATGATTTTCTAATAGCTAAATATAATAATTCAGTCTGGTTATAAGATTACAAAGCCAGCTCTGATATTTTTCATATCCGGATACAAATTAGTCTGCTGGCAATTTATGTTTTTTGATTTTCGCATCCGGTCTGTTTTCCGGAATTGAATTTTTTTAAAACTATAATACCGGCAAAGTTGAAATAATTAATGATGAATAATAAAAGAAAAACAGGGCTGAACACCCTGTTATGATTACTTTCACATTATCTGTTTCAATTTATTTAGTATCACAATCAGATGGTACTAAATGTACGCTAAATAATTCTTTATCTTCATCTTTAAAATAATAATGATGATTAATGCCATCTGGAAATGAATTTCTTAATTTCACAAGATCAGGATCTCTATTTTCACAATATTTATTTTTTAAGTTATCACTAGTCATTTTCTGAACTTTAGATAATGAGAAATTTTTTTTCTTTCCTGTTACTACATATTTATAATCTACTACATTATTTCCAATAGTGAGATCGACTAGCTGGGTAGTTGAGGAAACTCTCATAGGCAGTTGCCGTTTAAGCTCGCTAAAGTAGCTCTGAATAGTATCATCATCTAATTTATTGTTATCTGCTTTATTGCTGTCAGGCTTACTGGCATCTGACTGTACTGCCTCACTACCTGCTTTATTTGTCTCTGCCTGCTTCGAATTATCACATCCAAAAAGCATCATGCTCAGGGATAATAACGCCACCATTTTTAAAATTTTCATATCTATTTCCATATTTAATATTTGGAATTATTATTATTACAAAAAAATAAATTAACTTACAGTATTTAGTATTTTTTATTACTTGATATTCAGGTTTATTCTTTACTCATTAGATATAAATCAAATTTATCTGATTCGCTTAGTTTTATAAATTTCATATGAAATTCGTTTTAATTATTCCGGATTATATTTGAAATATTATTCAGTCGTTTGTTCAATAGCAGCCTTGCATCCGCGTATTTTTATTACGGACAAATAACGCCCTGATATATATCTATTATATTCTTATAGGCAGTATTTTGCCTGAATAGATACGGAATAATTACATTTTTATACTTCCGCAATCCAACTATCGCTTATTCTCTTTTATAATCATCCTAATATTCATAGTTATCGTTGCTGATAGTAATTTATCTGTTCAGCTAAAGTAAAAATAAAAAAGGAGAAATCGGATGAACACAGCCTCAGTACGTCAGTACTGGCATCAGTTAACCAGTACCAATCATCTTTGTCAGTTTATTGATGTTATCCTGCGCAGCTATGGGCAGGTTATGTTGCAAAACAATCCTGTTTCCGGGTTAATCTTTTCAATAGGCATACTATTTGGCAGTTACAGTGCCGGTAAGCCCCAAACTGCTCTGGCCTGCTTACTTGCTGTAGTCTGTGCCAATGCAATAGCTTACCTGTACCAGCTTAACCGCAAAGCCTGGCTGCAAGGAATTTATGGTTTCAATGCCTGTCTGATTGGTATCGCCTTATCTGTTTTCTGCGAAAATTCACTGTATTTATGGCTAAGTATCATATTTGCAGCCATATTATCAGTATTTATTACACAAGCATTCAGCTCGATATTACAGCAATGGTACTTACCCTGTCTGACAATACCATTTGTGTTGCTTACATGGCTGTATCTATTGGCTACACCATCATTCTCAGTACTGATACGCGAACCGTCTGCTTCATTATCTGCACAGATTTCAAGTTTTAATCTGCTGCATCTGATACCGGATAGTATACTGGGCATTGCCGAAGTATTTTTATTTAACAGCACACTGGTAGGTGTTATTTTTCTGGCAGGGCTGGCAGTCAATTCAATCAGAATGGCTATCTATGCACTGGCCGGTTCTTTACTGGCCATCGGTATTGCACTGTTATATGGCAGTCAGATTGAAATGATTTCTCTCGGCCTCTATTCTTTTAATGCAATCCTGACAGCTATCACACTGGCTACTTTCAGTAATAATCAAGATTTTAAAACCGTTATTTATATTATCTTCGGTATTATCTTTACTGTTCTTACTCAGGCAGCATTAGCCACAGTACTGAAGCCATTTGCCATACCTGTATTAACCTTACCTTTTGTACTAGTAAGTTGGTTATGGTTATTAACCAATCAAACTTTAAGCCAGCGTTAGCGTTCGATTTTATATATTGAATACAAGAAAATAAGAAAATTTGTATTTTTCAGATTCTAAAATTGGATAGATAACAGAAAACAGCCATCCCGGTAAAACAAGATTAAATCAATGCTTTTTACTAACTATGAATCAGAAAATGCAAATTCACAATTTTGCGCGGAAATATCAAAGAAAGAGTTCTGTAATATGAAAGGTAAATGTATACCCGCTTGAAATAATCAAACCAGTAAAATATTCGAATTTTTTGGCTATTTTTGCTGCTGTATTGAACACAACATCAGATTATCTGATAAAAAAGACTGCCCTGATGGCAGTCTTTTTCGGTGCAACATGTTGCAAATAAGAATTAACGTTTGAACATATTGCCGTATTTCTGATTGAACTTATCCACACGACCGGTAGAGTCAACGATTTTCTGTTTACCTGTGTAGAAAGGGTGACATGCAGAGCATACTTCGATATTGAAAGTATCTTTTTCCATTGCGGATTTAGTTACAAAAGTGTTACCGCAAGAGCAAGTCACGGTTATATCATGGTAGTTCGGTTGAATGCTGTTATTCATAATATCGTCCTTGGTTGGCGGGCACAGGGGTTGTGCCTGTACCTCTTGAAACGGATGTTCAGAATCGGGTAATTATACTCGCATGAGTAAGATTTTCAAGTGAATCAGTATATAGCAGCTACTCTTCTTCACTGCTAAAACCATATGAAACGGTCAGATTCCTCACATCCCGCTATTTAAGTCTAACATTGCTGTCAAGACCATAATGCACTACAAAAATACACCCAGTCTGAGACTTAAGGCTGTGCTATATACAAATTCAGGCACGACGCCAGCTAGTCCCGCCAGCACCATCTTCCAATACAATACCGGCTGCCGTAAGCTCATCACGAATCCGGTCGGATTCAGCCCAGTTACGTTCTGCACGAGCCTGCTGCCGTGCAGCTATCAGCGCTTCTATAGTTGCGTTATCCAGACCCTGCACCGTTTCTCCCACTTCTCCCTGAAGAAAAGCGGCCGGATCACGTTGTAACAAGCCCAGTAAACCCGCCAACCCTTTCAGACATCCTGCCAGTTCGGCGTCATGTGTTTTATTAATTTCATTAGCCAGCTCAAACAATACTGCTACAGCTTCAACGGTAGCAAAGTCATCATTCATGGCTGCATAAAAACGGCGCGTATAATCATTTAAGTCAGCATGTACTGCCACTTCTGCGGCAGCTGTATTTTTAAGTGCCGTATATAAGCGGGTTAATGCACCTTTTGCATCATTCAGATGAGCATCCGAATAGTTCAAAGGGCTGCGATAATGTGCACGCAAAATAAAAAACCGCACAACTTCAGCATCGTATTTTTGCAACACTTCGCGGATAGTGAAGAAATTTCCAAGTGATTTAGACATTTTTTCATTATCCACACGAATAAATCCATTATGTAACCAATATTTAACATGGCTAGCAAAATGATTATGCTCTTCACAACACCCGTTTTTTTCCGCACCGCAACTCTGAGCAATTTCATTTTCATGATGAGGAAACTGTAAATCAGCACCACCTCCATGAATATCAAAATTTTTACCCAGTAGTGCTTTACTCATAGCAGAACATTCAATATGCCATCCCGGGCGTCCTCTGCCCCATGGGCTGTCCCATGCGGGCTCATGCGGCTTGGCTGATTTCCACAACACAAAATCCAACGGATCCCGTTTATGTCCGTCAACATCAACCCGTTCTCCGGCACGCAAATCATCCAGACTTTTCCCGCTTAACTGACCGTATTGCGGATACTCGCGTACAGCATAAAAAACATCGCCATTATCCGCCATATAAGCCTTATTATTAGCAATGATATCTTCAATCATAGCAATCATTTGCGGGATATATTGCGTGGCTCTCGGTTCGTGGTCTGGCGGCAGTACACCCAAAGCGGCTGCATCTTCGTGCATGGCCTGAATATAATAATCGGTAAGCTCAGTAATACTAATCCCGCGTTCATTGGCACGGGCAATGATTTTATCATCTATATCAGTAATATTACGCACATAATCAAGCTGATAACCTAATTCCCGCAACCAGCGCGCCACCAGATCAAATACAATCATTACTCTGGCATGACCAAGATGGCAATAATCATAAACAGTCATACCACACACATACATACGCACCTGATGCGGATTAATCGGTGTAAATTCTTGTTTGCTTCTGGTTAAAGTGTTATACAAGCTGAGCATGTCGTTTCCAAATGGCTAAAATGGTAGCACTGTACTAAGGTAATTAGTTTGTATGAGGTTAAACTGGTTGTTTTCAAGATATAACCAGCTTAAAAAGTTAATTATAGTAGCCTGAACGGTACTATAGCCAATAATTATTGTCGTCTAAAGCAGCTTTCAACCAAAAATTTATCTTTTTATCATATAGATATAACCATTTTTCTTTTCAGTACATCATATTGCCAAAAAAGCATGACTCTTGCTTTTCTACTATAGAAAGCATAAAACAGAAACTGTGAAAAGCATAATCAAGCTTATATTCAAGAGAAGGAGTAAGTATGACTATCATGAAACCACTGGCTGCACTTGCAGCCGCTACCGCCCTTGCTTTAACCGGTTGCGTTACCGATCCGTCTACCGGTCAGTCTCATGCCAGTAAAACAGCAGTATATGGTTTAAGCGGCGCTGCCGTATGCGGCATTGTCGGCGCGATTACTCATAACAGCCGCGGTGCACGTAATGCCGCACTTGGTTGCGGTGCTATCGGAGCCGGTATTGGCGCTTATATGGATTATCAGGAAAAACTGTTACGCCAGAAACTGGCTAATACTAATGTCGAAGTTCAGCGTGAGGGTAATCAGATTAAACTGACTATGCCTGAAAATGTGACATTTGCGACCAATAGTTCAGAATTAAGTGGCGCGGCTACCTCTTCTCTGTCATCTGTGGCTGAAGTACTGGCTAAATATGTAGATACTACCATCACTATTGCCGGATACACTGATAGCACAGGTAATGACAGTATTAACATCCCGTTATCACAGCGCCGTGCACAATCAGTTTCAAATTTCCTGACTTCCCGTGGCGTTGCTTATAACCGTATCAGTGCTAACGGATACGGATCTGCCAATCCTATTGCCAGCAATGCAACTGTTGAAGGACGTGCACAAAACCGCCGTGTGGAAATCCGGTTAAATCCGGTACAGCAGGCTCAGACTACAACCACACAGCAAACTACAACCTATGTTCAGTAATTACTGAATATGCCTGATTGATTACTGCAGCAGGCTGATCAATCAGGCAATTAAATTAAAAGGTTTACATGCATAAATTAACATATATATTTATATAAACAAATCTGTTAAAATATAATTACACTTATTAACCTTTAACCTTAAAGATAAATATATATGTCTATTCAAACAAACAACCATCTAGATACCTCCAATGGTAACCTTGCTCCAGTCACTTCTGTAGGTGAATGGTTAGTTACATTGCTTATTCTCTGTATTCCTATTGTTAATCTGATTATGTTAATAATATGGGCATGTAATAATGGTAATGGTATCCCCAATCGTGCTACTTTCAGCAAAGCCTATTTGATAATGATGGCAATTGGTATAGTTTTATACATTATTATTTTAGTAATGTTCGGAGGTATGATGGTCGCTGGAGCTAAATCTTATTAGTATTGATTCTTAATTTTAGCAAATATAAAATTAAAAATTTTCAGTTTATTGTTCATACATCTTCAAAGCATGCTGTATTCGATATTCAATTAGTTGAAAATTTAATTAATAGTATTAAAAAAGCACTTCAAACAGAAGTGCTTTTTTCAAATTAAATCAATTAAATTATTAATTTTAAAATTTTGTTTGAATCAATCACCCGGATTATAGAACTTTCAGTAATTTATATTAAATAAATAATTTATAAAAAACCAAAAATCCTGGTATACAAATCTGATTTATTAATATTTATTCTCTAATAAACACTTAAAAATATTATACGTTTAATTATAGATATACCACCAATCATTGATGGATTAATCAGTATTTATTATATAAAAAAGCACTTCAACATGAAGTGCTTTTTTCAGGCTGTATTTTATATATCCAGTGAACGATGCAGTTTGGCTTGTCGCTCAATACGTTTATTGATAAACCATTGCTGAGCCAGAGTCAGAATATTATTCGTCAACCAGTAGAGAACCAGCCCTGCCGGGAAGAAGAAAAACATTACAGAGAAAGCTACTGGCATGATTTTCATCATTTTCGCCTGAACCGGATCAGTTGGCGGCGGATTCATGAACGTTTGCAGATACATAGTCAGTGCCATGAGCACAGGCAGAATAAAGTAAGGATCCTGACGGCCTAAATCGGTAATCCAGCCAATCCATGGAGCTCCGCGCAATTCTACCGAAGCAAACAATGCCCAGTACAGACCAATAAATACCGGAATTTGCAGCAGCATAGGCAGACAACCGCCAACAGGATTAATTTTTTCCTTTTTATACAGCGACATCATTTCCTGCTGCATACGCATACGGTCATCACCGTACTGATCTTTCAATGCCTGCAAACGCGGAGCTACAGCACGCATCTTAGCCATCGATTTATATGAGGCATGTGTCAGCGGAAACAGAATTGCTTTGACAGTAAGAGTAAGCAGGATAATCGCCCAGCCCCAGTTCTGTACCAGACTGTGCCACCAGTTCAGCAGCCAGAATAAAGGAGAAGAAAACAGCGATACTTTGCCGTAGTCTTTAATCATCTGCAAATGATCGGCTACTTTAGTAATGACAGAATAAATCTGCGGACCGGCATACAGGGAGATACCGAAACTGCCGGTGGAATTAGCACCAATATCTTTCAGCGGTACTCGTACGCCGGCAGAATACAGGCCATCACTGCGTTTTCTGATATCTATCCGGCAGTCACTGGTACCACAAACACTGTTACCTTCTTTCGGCTGCAGAATCCAGGTAGTCATAAAATAATGCTGGGTCATACCAATCCAGCCGGTATTGGTTTTACGCTGATAATCTGCCTGATCACGACCAGAGGTGTAATCACTGTCAAGATCTTTAAAGGCTACTTTTTCAAATTTACCATTCGGGGTATACAGTACCGGACCAGTATAGGTGTGATCGAAATAGCCTGTACCTTCAGGTTCCTTATCATCCCGCAGTACCCGGTAAGCTACATCCATTTGTAATGGCTGAGCATTGTGATTGGCAATTTCATAGCGCAGCCCGATCAGGTAACTGCCTTTAGTAAACGTATAAATTTTACTAACCTGTACACCGTTTTGTTCGGCAGCAGTCAGACGCACATCCAGTTTGTCACCATTAAGCGTGTACTGTTTTTGCGCAGCTGTAAATGTCAGGTCTTTAAACTGATAGTCACCCTGACGGTTTAATAATACCGACTGGGCGACATACTGATGACCGTTTACACCATTATCCAGCAATACAAAAGGCTTGCTGGCATCACTGGTGGCCTTGTATTTATTGAGAGTTAGCTGGCGTAAATCGCCGCTTTTTTCATCAATAACAGCCTTAACAGTATCAGTAGTCACTGTTACCGGCTCTGTTTTACTCAGGGCACTCTCGGCAACAACACCAGTAGAAGAATTGCTGTTACTGGTGGATGATGTTTGTTGTGCTGCCGGCTGTTTTTCGGGTTGCGGGTATAATTTTTCCCAACCCAGCAAAATCGCCATGGTCAGCACAAAAAATATCAATAATCGTTTGAAATCCATAGTGTATTCCGTCTACTCGCTAAGGAAGAGGGTCATGACCGCAACCACCCCATGGATGACAGCGGCAAATACGCTTTATCGCCAGCCAGCTACCTTTCATTACCCCGTATTTTTGCAGCGCCAGTACGGCATATTGCGAACAGGTCGGGTTGTAGCGGCAGCGCGGTGATAACAGCGGGCTGATGGCATACTGATAGAACCGGATCAGACCCAGCAATAAATATCTCATTGCGAAGATGCTTTACACCTGTCAGCTGTAATAAGCAGCTGCTGTAAAGTCCTGACTACGCCAGCGTATTCAGCATGCCGGAACGGCTGGCGTACACGAATGATTATATCTACCGGCGGCAATTCATGCTTATGCAGGCGAAACCACTCGCGTATTAAGCGCTTCATATAATTGCGCCGGTTAGCACGTCTGGCAACTTTTTTGGCTACTATCAGCCCCAGACGCGGGAAACCTAAACTGTTGCGTGCCTGAAAAACCTGAATCCAGGCACGGCTTTTTTGGCAACGTAATGCAAAAACGGATGAAAAATCATCCGTTTTTAATAGGCGATATTTTTTGCCAAAATGATAATCCATTCTTGTTCTTACACAGCCAAACGTTTACGGCCTTTGGCACGGCGGGCAGCCAGTACAGCACGTCCGCCACGGGTTTTACTGCGAACCAGAAAGCCATGAGTGCGTTTGCGGCGGGTAACGGATGGTTGATAAGTGCGTTTCATAATTTATTCCCGAATTAACTTTAAATAAAACGTAGCATTACACAACAAGAACAGCACTTTGTCAATCAATATAATCTGTAGCAAAGCTTTACGGTAGCTGTGCTGGTATAAAGTGCAAATCATGGTCAGAAATTTGTTTATTGCGTATAATTAGCATAATAGGCACTTATTGTTTCCAGCCTTCAGCCAGCTCCGATTGACAGATAAATTTAAGCTTCACGAATGACCCTGACAGAATTTTGGCCTCAGTGCCTATTGCAATTAAAACAAAGCTTACCTTCTCAGCAATACCAGATGTGGATTGCACCTTTAACTGTGGGCGAAGAAAATGGCAACTGGGTTATTTTTGCGCGTAATACTTTTACCTTCAATCATATCCGCGAGCGTTTCTGGCCGGCTATCGAAAATGCCAGACAATCAGTTCTGCCAGACGGCAGCACACCATTAATTCTGAAAATCGGACAGGGACTATCTCTGCAGGCTGCCACTGAGGCAATACCGGCAGGAAACAATTCACCGGCCAAGACTGCAGAACCAGCCTTAAATGTCGCTGAACAGCCGGCTGATACCAAACCGGATTCAGTTGATAGCAATAAAGTTCCTTCTGAAGTTTCAGCCAAACCACAGACAACGGCAAAACGTACCGAATCTGCTCAGGACATTATTGCCAAACGCCTGCGAAACAACCAGACCAAAAGCGCAAATGCTACTGCCGAAACAAAAGAAAACAGCAGCAGCAAACAGGCCGCCACAGAAAAACCTGAGGCTGGTGAATCAGTGGCCACCTCTGATTCAGCACATGAAAACGGTAAAAAATCCCGCTATACTGATACCAACCTTAATCCTGAACATACTTTTGCTGCTCTGGTACAAGGTAAAGGAAATCGTCTTGCTCACGCTGCAGCGCTGTCGATTGCAGAAAATCCCGGCAATAGCATGTACAACCCGTTTTTTATCTATGGCAGTACCGGTCTGGGTAAAACCCACCTGGTACAGGCTATTGGCAACCAGCTGTTTGCTACCGACAATAAAGTAAAAATACGCTATATTCATGCTGATGAATTTATTCGCGGCATCATGAATGCATTCCACGCCAAATCTTTTGATGCCATGCGCCAGCAATATCAGCAGGTAGACTTACTGATTATGGATGACGTACAGTTTATTGCCGGTAAAGACCGTACCATGGAAGAGTTTTTTTACGTCTATAACCATTTAATTGACGAAAAAAAACAAGTTATCCTTACCTGTGATACGTTGCCCACTCATATAGACGGCATGGACGATCGCCTGAAATCCCGCTTCTCATGGGGGCTGAGTCTGGAACTGGAACCGCCGGAGCTGGAAATGCGCGTAGCCATTTTGCAGAAAAAAGCTGAGATGGCTCAGGTGAAGCTTGAGGACGAAGCCGCATTTTTTATTGCCAAACATATCCGCAGCAACGTGCGTGAACTGGAAGGTGCATTCAAGCGGGTAGTAGCACAAAGCCGTTTTGCCAGCCGCCCGATTGATGTAGGGCTGGCTACTGAAGCATTACAGGATATTCTGGCTGTTAACCACAAACCCATGACCCTGGAACACATTCAGAATACGGTAGCAAAATTTTATGGGATTACCATTAGTGATATGGTAGGGAAAAAACGTACCCGGAATCTGGCACGCCCGCGCCAGATGGCCATGACCCTGGCAAAAGAACTTACTCCGCTTAGTTTACCCGCTATTGGCAGCGGATTTGGTGGCCGCGACCATACCACAGTTATGCATGCGGTAAAAAGTATCTCCAAACTCCGCAAGGATGATGCTGAAACAACCAAAGCGTATGAAACCTTAATGATGATTTTGCGAGATTAAACCAAGGAACAAAATATGCTGATATTACAAGCAGAACGTGACAGTTTACTCAAACCGCTGCAGGCAGTAACCGGTATTGTAGAGCGTCGTCATACATTACCGATATTATCTAATGTATTACTGGAAAACCATCAGGGGCAAATCAAGATTCTGGCAACCGATCTGGAAATTCAGATTGATACCATCGGCCCCAAAAGCGAAGCAGAAGATTTTCGCATTACCACCAATGCCAAAAAACTGCAGGATATCCTGCGGGCTTTACCGGCCGGCGCAATCGTTTCTCTGGACTGGAATAACAACCGTCTGGTACTTAAAGCAGGCAAAAGCCGTTTTAATCTGCAAACCCTGCCGGCCGAAGATTTTCCATTAATGAGTGTGGGCGAAAATATTGATGCCAGCTTCAGCCTGCCACAGGAAACATTTCGTGAAATGCTGTCTCAGGTGCAGTACAGCATGGCCATTCAGGATATCCGCTATTATCTGAATGGTCTGCTGATGCAGACAGAAGGCAATCAGCTGCGTCTGGTTGCTACTGACGGACATCGTCTGGCCTATGCAGCCTGCAATATAGAAGCAGACTTACCCAAAGCAGAAGTTATTCTGCCGCGTAAAACCGTGCTGGAACTCTTTAAGCTGCTTACCTTTCCCGAACAGCCAATCACCATTGAACTGCTGAACAATCAGGTACGTTTCCGTTGTAATGACACCATTATTGTTTCTAAAGTCGTGGATGGTAAATTTCCGGATTACAACCGGGTTATTCCACTGGATAACGATAAAATCTTTCTGGCCAACCGTACCGAGTTGCTGGGTGCACTGGAACGCGCAGCCATTCTCGCCAATGAAAAATTTCGCGGTGCCCGCCTGCAAATCCAGCCCGGATTACTGAGCGTGACCTGTAACAATAACGAACAGGAAGAAGCCCGTGAAGAGCTGGAAATTGCCTATCAGGGAGATACACTGGAAGTCGGTTTTAATATCAACTATCTGATGGATGTATTGCGTAATTTACATGCAGAAGATTTACAACTTGCTTTTGGTGATGCAAACCGTTCAACACTGTTTACCATCCCGAACAATCCCAACTTTAAGTATATAGTTATGCCTATGCGGATTTAAACATTCATGCACTCTTAAATCCGGTTACTGCCGTACGCCAGCTTTCTGTTTTTAATAGTTCAGTCTGGTTTACGGCAGTTTATTATTTACAATCAGCATTCTTATCTTCCAATAAACATCAGATAAAACATAATCTTAAATATAGCACAGGACTGAAAAAAAACCGTTTTTATGTTATAATAAGTTTTTGGTTTATTGCCCTCAAACAGGCCTGTTATACAGTTATACCGCTAACGTTTTTTATAATTAATAACAGTTATAAATGACCTTTAACAGCATAACCG
Source organism: Snodgrassella sp. ESL0324 (assembly GCF_013344955.1). NCBI lineage: Bacteria > Pseudomonadati > Pseudomonadota > Betaproteobacteria > Neisseriales > Neisseriaceae > Snodgrassella > Snodgrassella sp. ESL0324. The sequence goes on from NZ_JAAEDS010000015.1 coordinate 152,173, forward strand.
CTGCCAAGTTTAGTAAAGAATTCTTATGATAGATCAACACCCTGAAGATTACAGTGCCGACAGTATCAAAGTATTAAAAGGTTTGGATGCTGTTCGCAAACGTCCCGGTATGTACATTGGTGATACTCAGGATGGCACGGGTTTACATCATATGGTATTCGAAGTTCTGGATAATGCCATTGATGAAGCACTGGCCGGATACTGTGATCATATTACCGTAGCAGTTAATGCCGATAACTCCATTACTATTGAAGACAATGGCCGTGGCATTCCTACCGATATGCATCCGGAAGAACATCGTTCAGCAGCTGAAGTAATCATGACCATTCTGCATGCCGGCGGTAAGTTTGATAACAACAGCTATAAAATTTCCGGTGGTCTGCATGGTGTAGGGGTCTCTGTAGTTAATGCACTTTCTGACTGGCTCCGTCTGACCATCTATCGTAATCACAAAGAACATTTTGTAGAATTTCGTCACGGGGATGCAGTTGCTCCGCTGGCTGTTGTCGGCGATACCGACAAACAGGGTACACGTGTTCAGTTTCTGGCCAGTACCGAAACCTTTGGTAATATCGATTATCATTTTGATATTCTGGCCAAACGCATCCGCGAGTTATCTTTCCTGAACAACGGCGTCAGTATTGAGCTCTTTGACAAACGTGATGGCAAACACGAAAACTTCGCATTCAGCGGTGGTGTAGCCGGCTTTGTACAATATATGAACCGGAATAAAACAGCTCTGCACAATAAAGTTTTCTATGCCAATGGTGAAAAAGATGGCATGAGCGTGGAATGTGCCATGCAGTGGAACGACAGTTATCAGGAAAACGTGCAGTGTTTCACCAATAATATTCCGCAACGCGATGGCGGCTCCCATTTAACCGCCCTGCGCCAGGTTATGACCCGAACCATCAACAACTACATTGAAGCCAATGAAGTTGCCAAAAAAGCCAAAGTAGATACTAATGGCGATGATATGCGTGAAGGTTTAACCTGCGTATTGTCTGTTAAACTGCCTGATCCGAAATTTTCTTCACAAACCAAAGACAAACTGGTTTCCAGTGAAATAGGTCCAGTGGTTAATGAAGTGCTTGGTAAAGCCTTGTCTGAATTTCTGGAAGAAAATCCTGCAGAGGCCAAAATCATCACAAGCAAAATTGTTGATGCCGCGCGTGCACGTGAAGCAGCGCGCAAAGCACGCGAAATTACCCGCAGAAAAGGAGTAATGGATGGTCTGGGGCTGCCGGGCAAACTGGCAGACTGTCAGGAAAAAGATCCCGCTTTATCAGAATTGTATCTGGTCGAAGGTGACTCGGCAGGCGGTTCTGCCAAGCAAGGCCGTGATCGTAAATTTCAGGCCATTTTGCCCTTAAAAGGTAAAATCCTGAATGTAGAAAAAGCCCGTTTTGAAAAAATGCTTGCCAGTCAGGAAGTTGGTACTTTAATCACTGCACTGGGTGCCGGTATAGGCAAAGAAGAATTTAACCCGGAAAAATTGCGTTATCACCGCATAATTATCATGACCGATGCGGATGTAGACGGCGCGCATATCCGTACCCTGTTGCTTACCTTCTTCTACCGGCAAATGCCTGAACTGGTTGAACGCGGTTATGTGTATATTGCTCAGCCACCATTGTATAAAGTGGAATATGGCAAAAAAGACAACTACCTGAAAGACGAGTTTGAAAAAGATCAGTTCATGCTCAGTCTGGCATTGAATAATGCTCAATTAATTATTGGCGAAAATACTCTGGAAGGTAATGCTCTGTCCGAAATCGCCAAACAATTGATTCTGGCACAAAGTATGATTGCGCGTGAAAGCCGTATCATTGACAACAATGTACTTAATTCCCTGCTTCTCTGGAATGAGAATCTGGATTTAAGCACTGTAAGCAGTGCAGAAAAAGCTGTGCAAACATTAACCGCACTGGTTAATGACGACAACCTCAAACTGGAACGCATTGGTGCAGATGATGAAGTACAAATGATTAAAATTACTCGTCAGTTGCATGGGAATCATATGGTCAGCTATCTGGATCAAAAATTTGTTGAAAGCCGCGCCTATCAAATTATCCGACAGACAGCGGCCACTTTAAGCGGTATTGCTGACGTACCAATTGAAGTCATTAAAGGTAATATGACCACCACTGTAACCGGCTTTGCCCAGGCACTGGAATTACTGATGAATTTAGCACAGGAAAAAATTAACATTCAGCGTTATAAAGGTCTGGGTGAAATGAATCCCGAACAATTATGGGAAACTACGATGGATCCTTCAGTACGCCGTTTGCTGAAAGTCAGAATCGAAGATGCGATGGCTGCGGATGATGTATTTGTTACCCTGATGGGTGACGAAGTTGAACCTCGTCGTGCATTTATCGAAAACAACGCTCTAAATGCTCAGGTTGATATTTAGTTTTTAAATACCTAAAAAAAAGGATGGCATTGTCTGCCATCCTTTTTTCTATACAAAAATATTCTGCAGTTGATTATCCGAATAATATCAGCCCTTAACACAGATAACCTGACGTAACTGGTGCTTGATTTCCACCAATTCCTGTTGCGCCTGCATTACTGCTTCAATATCTTTATACGCCATAGGAATTTCATCAATAACTTCAGCATCTTTACGGCACTCTACATGAGCCGTAGCCTGCATCTGGTCAGCAACAGTAAATTTCCGTTTAGCTTCACCACGACTCATAACTCTGCCTGCACCGTGGGAACAGGAATGAAAACTTTCTGCATTCCCTCGTCCCTGCACAATATAACTTTTTGTTCCCATAGAACCCGGAATAATTCCCAGTTCACCTTCTCGTGCAGAAACAGCCCCTTTACGCGTAACAAAAACATTCTTACCGAAATGGTGCTCTTTCTGTACATAATTATGGTGACAGTTTACAGTTTGTAAATGCGTGGTAAACGGCACATTGATTACTTTGCGTATAGCAGAGATAGTATTGTGCATCATCACTTCACGATTTAAACGGGCAAATTCCTGTGCCCAGTGCACCGCTTTCAGATAATCATTACAGTATTCGGTTCCTTCTACTAAAAACGCCAGATCATTATTAGGCAAATAGGTATCAATGAAATATTTTTTCATTTCCTTTTTAGCCAGCTCACTGAAATATTTACCTATTGCACGACCAATACCGCGTGAACCACTATGCAGCATTATCCATACGCGATCACACTCATCCAGACAAACTTCAATAAAATGATTACCGCCGCCCAAGGTTCCCAAATGACTATAACTATTCGCTTTTAAAAAACACGGATATTTACTGGTCAGTTTTTCAAATCCGGGCAAAAGCTGCTGCCAGTACTCCTGTACAATCGGTGGCGGATTTTGCCAGCTTCCTTTATCGTACTTTTCTTTATTGAGTGTGGAACCATGCGGTACCGCCTTTTCTATAGCCAGACGTAATGGCATTAAATCTTCCGGCAGATCCTGAGCGGTAAGTGACAACTGTACAGCCATCATTCCACAACCAATATCCACGCCGACAGCAGCCGGAATAATCGCACCAGCAGTCGGAATCACACTCCCGATAGTAGAGCCTTTTCCCAGATGCACATCTGGCATAACCGCAATATGCTTAAAAATAAAAGGTAATTGTGCAGTTTCGAGCAATTGTTTTTTAGCCACATCTTCTACCGGCACACCTTTTGTCCACATTTTTACCGGACGTGTTTTATTTTCTTTTAATACTTCAAATTCTTGCTTTTGCATTTTTAACTTCCATTATTTTTTAACCAATTAATTAGCGGATGTACGCTATTGCGCCTGAATATTAATCAAACCATGCAATAACTGATCCAAACCGCCTACAACCGAAATCTTATCGATTCGTTCAGCAATTCTTTCCAGTGTTTCCATTTCTTTTAAGCGTAAAGCAACCGGATTATTTTCCATTACCCGGGCTGTATTCAGTAAGGAACGGGTAGCAGAAGTTTCTTCCCGCCGGCGGATAACATTCGCCTGTGCAGATTTTTCTGCTTCTACTACTTGTGCCAGAATGGTTTTCATGTCTCCCGGTAAAATAATATCTTTTACGCCAACACTGACCGTTTCGATTCCATAGCCCGTCATATGCATCTGCATATGAGCGTTCACCACTTCGTCGATTAAATTTTTGTTTTCCAGCAATTCATCCAGACTGCGAGTACCAATTGCTTCCCGTAATGCAAACTGTAATTGCCGGTACAATAACTCCATTGGCTGCGCAATTCTGGCAAACGCCTTTAACACATCGGTGTAACACCAGCTGGCTACCAGATTAATACGCAGATTGACTTTATCCCGGGTTAAAATTTCCTGACCGGATATTTCCACTGTCTGCAAACGTGTATCGACAATTTCAACACTGATTTCACGATTAAAACGCCAGTAAGCAGTAATACCTGCATTAAGCAGCTGTTCTACTTTACCATTAACTTTTAATACGCCAACATGATATGCCGGTACCTGTGCAATCAATACACTACTATCGCCAGTTACTTCTTTTTTACGTAATTTTGGCTGTAACAGCTGCTGTACCATTTGCTCAGAAAGCTGAAAATCGTCAGTCAGCTCAATAAGCTGCATATGCTGCTTGCAGTTATTCTGCCAGTACAATCGTTTGGTTCCCGGTGGCAGAATTTCCACTAGTAAATCATCTTCAAAGCGTAAACCGGCCTGATTAGCACCTACCTGCATCTGAATACAGAATTTTGCCATCTGCTGCGGGGCATTTTGTTCAATTGTTGCCGCCAGCAAATCATCAATATGATTATCCTGTAGTTTGAATTTACCCAGAACTAGCTTATGTTTGAATTCACATAAACCAATTACGGATTTAGGCGGAATAATCTGTACAAACTGATTATCAACAAACAGCGTACCAATTTGCTCATCGGTAAAATAATGCAGTTTGATGTGATCGATACCTTCAATTAATCTGCCGGTATTTTTTGCCTGAATAATTTCCATAGCAACTTCATCAGACAACCGGTACCCTTGCTCCAAAGTTACTTTTTTAATTGCCTGTTCTTTATAACTCTTCCAGTACAATGCTTTAGTAGAGGGTTGAATAATCTCTACCAGCATTTGTTCTTCATAACGCAGCACAATCTCATCATCAGCCACATTGACATAATGACAATATTTTTCTACCAGCTGCGGATAAAAATTGAGCAGTTTTTCCGCGATAGCCGGTTCAATCTTAGTATCAGCTAAATCCACCAGATAATGAGTAATGTTGACAAAAGGATTCCAGAAAATATGCCGGCCTGCGGTAACAATAGTATTAATTTCACCGCGTTTGGTGACAACGGCCAGCTCACCTTTTTTCACATTAATTATATTCAACATATTAAATCTCCTTTTTGGCAGCCAGCAAAGAGAAGAGACACAATCAAACGGATTAAGTAACGAAATAACAGGGGAAAAACTGATATCTTTAAACATTCAACTAACTGCTTATGGCTCATCAATTTTTTGCCTGCTATCCGGTTTTTTTACCCGGACAGAATCATTAATCCATTTATTCTGTGCGGTTAACCGGTTTTTTTCGTGCCTTAGCTTTACTGCTTTGCTTATTTCCCTTTACTGGCTGGTATTGCTCAAACAACAAATAATTACAATATGGTTTTTGAAACAGGAGTCGAACCCGTGACAGATTGGTTTGGTACCAATTGCTCTACCTCTGAGCTATTCAAAAATTTTCCGGGGGAAGGAAATGTCTTTCATACCGAGGAATACATGTTGATAATGCGAATAAATCAGTCTTTCGATTAATTTAATTCCATTCGCTATGTACCCTGCTGCCGTAAAAAACAGTATGTATTTCAGACAATATCCTTATTGCAATTACCGTACCAAGTCCGTAAATTTCTAAAATAAAATTATTAAAATATTGTTTTTATTATAAAAATAAATAGATAATTTTATTTTCAATAAATTACTTTTAGTTTTATTTTCGTAATTTTTTATAAAATATTATATAATTTTATTTAATTTTATATAACTAATAATAAATAATGGACAAGAAAAATATCGTATTCAGTTTTTTAGGCAATGTACTTGACCAGCGGGGCAAAGGAAAAAAACGCTGGACACGCTGGCGTCCTACTATTGATATCTGTAATCATCCGGAATGGCCGATCTATCGTCTGGAACTGATTTATCACACTCAGGACAGCAAACTACTCGAAGACATTATTCAGGATATTAAAACCATTGCCCCGGATACACAGGTGAATCCGATTCCGGTTCAGATACAGGATCCATGGGATTTTGAAGAGGTGTATACCTGTTTACTGGATATCGCCAAAAACTATACTTTTAATAATGAACAAGAAAATTATTATCTGAATATTACCACTGGCACCCATGTAATGCAGATCTGCTGGTTCTTACTGGCAGAATCACGCTTTTATCCTGCTAAACTGTTACAACCCTCGCCGCCGGCCAGACCGTCAGCATCGCCGGAAAACCTTGCCGCAGAACCTATAGCAAATCAGCCACTGTGCCCCAGCGGACAAATAAACATCATTGACCTGAATCTGAACCGTTACGATCAGATTCTGACTCGCTTCCAGCAATATGCTAATCAGGCAACAGAACTGCTCAAATCAGGTATAGCGACAAAAAACCGGCATTACAATCAACTAATCAACGAAATAGAACAGGTTGCCAGCCGCTCTCATGCGCCTATTTTGCTATGCGGCCCCACTGGTGCCGGTAAATCTTTTCTTGCCCGGCAAATTTACCGGCTTAAACTGAACCAGCATCAGATTACCGGACAATTCGTAGAAATTAACTGCGCTACCCTGAGTAGCGATAATGCCATGTCTACACTGTTCGGGCACATCAAAGGTGCATATACCAGTGCCAGTCTAAGCAGAAACGGCTTACTCAGACAGGCGGATAACGGTGTTTTGTTTCTGGATGAAATCGGAGAACTGGGGCTGGATGAACAGGCTATTCTCTTAAAGGCGATTGAGGAAAAACAATTTTATCCGCTAGGTGCAGACAAACTGGTATCCAGTAACTTTCAACTAATTGCCGGAACCAACAAAGATTTAAAACAGGCAATTATCCGCGGTACTTTTAGAGAGGATTTATACGCACGTATCAATTTATGGAGTTACCAGCTACCGGGACTTGCCGAACGTAAAGAAGATATCGAACCGAATATTGATTTTGAGCTGGCACGATTTGCGCAGGAGTACGGTACCATGCCGCGTTTTAATCAGCAATCCAGAGACCGTTATATTCAGTTTGCCACATCGGCTATGGCAACATGGCCGGGTAATTTCCGTGAGCTCACTGCTTCCATTACCCGTATGGCTACTTTATCTACACAAGGAAACATCACTCTGGAACAAGTTGAAAATGAAATCCGGCGTTTACAGATACACTGGCAGCAGGTAACTCTTTCTGATGCGCTGATACCGGCTGAAATTGATGAATTTGACCGGTATCAGCTGGAAAAAGTCATTGAAGTATGCCGGAAAAGCCGAACTTTATCCGAAGCTGGCCGGTATTTGTTTGCTGTGTCCAGAGCACAAAAACAGCGCGCCAATGATGCAGACAGACTGAAAAAATATCTGGCCAAATTTGATTTAAGCTGGGAGCAGATAAAAGACAGCACCAGTAAAGGCAATTAACGCTATCTCCTGCCTGTGGTCATTATTTCTTATTTAAGTTTCAGCGGCTATTATACGAAATAAAATACACAAAAATACATTATTTATTTATCATATTAAGCAGACGGGTTCGTGTTTGTATTAATATATCTATTTGCTGTTCAATCTTTTCTAACGTCAGATTAATATTTTTCAGGTAAATTTCACAAGGCTCAAATTTACTGTTTTGCTCATGCCAGCAAGGCAGTATTTGCCGGATAATTTTTAACGAAAAACCGGCATTATTGAGCTGCTGAATCAATTTTACTCTTTCTACATCTGCCTGCTGGTATTCACGGTATCCGGATTGTGTACGGGCAGGTGTCAGCAATTTTTCCTGTTCATAATAGCGCAGCATTCTGGGACTGATTGCACTTTTTCTGGCTAATTCACTGATTTTCATTTTTACTCTGTTGACTTTAACACTACTGTGAAACTTTATCATTATTCGCACAACCCACAAACTGAAAGAAAGAAAATGATTAAGTTAACCATGTTAGTAAAACGCCTGCCCGATATTACTTATGAAGAATTTGACCAATACTGGATTGAGCATCATGCTCCGCTAGTGGCTTCTGTGCAAAATGTTTTAAATATTACCCGCTATGTACAAACCATTCCGCACCGTTATCCCGGGCTGGATAAAATAATACAAAACGGGCGTCAGTCTCAGAATTTTGTTTTTGACGGTATGGCTGAAATATGGTGGCAGAATCTGGAAAGCATGCAGAAAAACCGGTCTTCACCAGAAGCTGTAAAGGCATTAAACGCATTAATGGAAGATGAAAAGCGCTTTGTTAATCACACACAATCAGTTGTCTGGTATGCAACAGAACGCCTGATTATTAGCAACACTAATTATCAGACAATGCCATTGCGCTGAAGCAGAACGCCAGGCAAAAAACTTGCCTGCCGGCGAAACAGCAGGCAGGCAAATAACAAAACTAGATGCATTTACGTATGAATTCCGGTATTGCGTTAACACACCATGCGCTGCAATAATTTTTTAAAATCTTCTCCTACCAGAGGATGTTTCATACCATAGGCCACTGTTGCTTCCAGATAACCAAGCTTATCACCGCAATCATAACGTCTGCCGGCAAAAGCATACGCAATCATTTTCTGTTCAGTCAGCAACCGTGCAATAGCATCAGTCAGCTGAATTTCTCCACCAGCACCCAACGGTAAATTAGTCAGAAAATCAAAAATTCGTGCAGACAAAATATAGCGCCCAACCACACCCAGATGTGAGGGTGCTTCATCCGGATGGGGTTTTTCGACAATACTCTTTACAAAATCAAAATCATTCTGATGATTAATCTCGACAATACCGTAAGCACCCGTCTGCAGCGGATCAACATTTTCTACACCAATGACATTACAACCCGTATGGTAATACGCATTCATCATCTGGCTCAACGCACCTGGTTGTGCATCAATCAAGTCATCTGCCAGCACCACAGCAAAGGCTTCTTTACCCACTGCTGCCCGGCTGCATAAAACCGCATGCCCCAACCCCAGTGCGGCCGGCTGGCGAATATACAGACAAGTCACATTGGGCGGCAGAATATCCTGCACAAAATCAAGCAATTTATTCTGATTGCGGTAAGCCAGCTCTGTTTCCAGTTCATAAGCCTTATCAAAATGATCTTCAATACAGCGCTTATTCCTGCCGGTAATAAATACCAGTTCAGTACAGCCGGCTGCAACAGCCTCTTCTACCGCATACTGAATCAGTGGTTTATCCACTATCGGCAACATTTCTTTCGGGCTGGCTTTAGTAGCCGGTAAAAACCGTGTCCCCATACCGGCCACCGGAAAAACACACTTACGGATTGGTTCTGCTTTCATCTGAGTTTACTCTTTAATTCCCAGCATAATCATCAATGCAGCCTGATCCAGTATAGTAACACCAAGTGCTTCAGCTTTGGACAGTTTACTGCCTGCTTCTGACCCAGCCACCACAAAATCAGTTTTTTTCGATACACTGCCGCTCACTTTACCACCGGCTTCTTCAATATGCTGCTGTGCCACATCACGTGACCAGTCTGGTAAAGTACCGGTTAACACAAAAGTTTTACCGGCTACAGCTTCATTAACCGATGACGTCTTTTCCTCCGTCTCTCCGCTAAGCAGCTGCTCACGTAACTCAATCGTCTTTTGCAGTAATTCATGATTTTCAGGCTGGCTGCACCATTGCTGCCAGCTTTCCGGCAAGGCTTTATCAGTTAACAGTTGTGACCAGTCCTTACCCGCCAGTTGCCACAGCTTCTGTGCCCGCGCTTCCGTTAAACCGGCACCGGGTAAACGAGCCAGTATCCGCTCAGGAGTAAAGTATTTACCCAGTTGTGTGCGACGTGTTTCTGTCTGCGGTTGCACACCGGCATCAAGTAATTCCTGCAATTGACTGGTCTGATCTTCCTGACTGAAAAAATAGGCTACCGAATGTGCTACCACCTTACCGATATCCGGCAAACAGGCCAGTAACGGCTCAGTAGCCTGAGTAAGCGTAGCCAAATCACCGAAAGCCTGTGCCAGCTGTTTTGCTGTACGCTCACCAACATGAAAAATACCCAAAGCATAAATTAAATTAGCCAGAGGACGCTGCCGGCTGGCCTGAATACCGGCCAGAATATTTTCAGCCCATCTGGATGGCTGCTGTTTGCCTGCTTTATCAGTTGCAGATAATTCCAGTTCATTTGTCACCGACTCTGCTGAGCTTTCCCCTGCTTCCTGTTTAGCCTGCTGTTTCATTGCCAGCAAATCGGCCAATTGCAAATGATAAACATCAGCAAAATGACGGACTCTGCCCTGTGTTACTAACTGTTCAATCTGCCGGTCACCGAGATTTTCAATATCCATGGCGCGACGTGAAGCAAAGTGAATTAGCGACTGCACCCGCTGAGCATGACACAGCATTCCGCCACTGCAACGTGCCACTGCTTCGCCCTCTTCACGGACAATTTCATGACCGCAAACCGGACAATTTTCTGGCATACGGAACGGCGGATATTTCGGTACTGCTTCAGGCGGAGTAAGCAAATCTGCCGTCGGTTTTTCCACCATCGGACGCTGTGCCAGCACCACAGATACAATTTCAGGAATAACATCTCCGGCACGGCGCACAATAACCGTGTCACCCTCACGTACATCCTTGCGCTGTGCTTCACCTTCATTATGCAAAGTTGCATTGGTAACTGTAACACCACCTACAAATACCGGCGTCAGCCGTGCTACTGGTGTTACTGCACCGGTACGTCCTACCTGTACATCAATAGCCTCTACCGTAGTCAGCATTTCCTCTGCCGGAAATTTTTGGGCAATAGCAAAACGCGGAGCACGGGCTACATAGCCAAGCTGCTCCTGCTGAGCCAGATTATCCACCTTAATGACTACACCATCGATGCCAAACGGCAAATCCGCACGTATCTGAAAAATATGCTCATAAAAAGCCAGCACCTTCCCGATATCAGCCTGATAGCACAAATTATCCTGTGGCGGTACAGTCAGCCCCAAACGAGCCAGCAATGCCAGTTCTTCGCTGTGGCTGTTTACCGCAAAACGCTCATCCAGTCTGGCAATTCCGTAGGCATAGAAATGCAAGCGCCGGCGTGCCGTTATTTTCGGATCCAGCTGGCGTAAACTGCCAGCCGCTGCATTACGCGGATTGGCAAAAGTTTTCTGATTTTCTGCCTGCTGATGTGCATTAAGCCGGTCAAAATCGGCTTTAAGCATCAGCACTTCACCGCGTACCTCCAGCACATCCGGTACCTGATCACCCAGCAAACGCAATGGAATATTAACAATAGTGCGCGCATTCTGAGTAACATCCTCGCCGGTATATCCGTCACCGCGCGTAGATGCCTGTACCAGCAAACCGTCACGATATAACAAACTGATTGCCAGACCGTCAAACTTTGGTTCAACAATATATTCAGGCTCAGCACCAAGACCATCACGTACCCGTTTATCAAAAGCGTACATCTCACTATGGTCGAACTGATTATTATCATTCAGTGGTGAAAATGCATTGTTCAGCGACAGCATCGGAATCTGGTGCACCACAGCAGCAAATTTTTGCTGTGCCTGCCCGCCTACTCGGATACTCGGGCTGTCCGGCTGCCGCCATTGCGGATATTGCTCTTCCAGAGCCTGCAACTGGCGGAATAACCGGTCATATTCCGCATCCGGCACAGTAGGTGCATCCAGATCATAATACTCATGCGCATAACGATTGAGCAGAGCGGTTAAATCAATAATTTGCTGTTCGCTTACTGAATCCATTACAGCTATCCTTCAGGAAAAGGAAAAAGAAATGGCAAACCCCGTTCTGCGGCTTGCCATCTCTTTATAAAATTAAAATATTCAGGCAATATCAGGAAAACAGTCTTTTGGCCAGTTCACTTCCGGGCTCCAGATCAACCTGCTTCATTTCCTTTTGCCGGTCAACTACATAGCGGCGCACCTCACGCAACCACTCTGTGGATAACTCTTCCACTTTATCATTAACCAGATCCAGACCCAGCTGACTGGATAATTTCACAGCCATATCCATAAACTGATCAAAACATTTCTCGCCGTTTGGTATATGTACTATATCAAACAACATACTGAATCCGCGATAATTTTGATTTGCTAACAAAGTAGAGGTAAAAGGTGTGTTATCCAGCGTAACAATATTAAACAAAGGCTCGCCATCAGTATCAGCATAAAAAAATGCACCATCATGCCCCAGCTCAAAGCCCTGTTTCTCAACCGCAGAACGCAGCTCCGTTCCGCTGACATTCGTACGTGATACCAGATGAATCGCAATTGTCTGGTCAACCCTTGCGCACAAATCATCCAGTGGACGCGCCACATCCAGAAAAGTATTAATATCCGTTAACAGCAGCTGACCATCCATCTGCTCGGCGAAACGATTGGCCTGTTCGCCAAAATGCGCCAGCTCTTCATGAGTAAGCAGACCACTGCGGCTGATTGCCTGCAGACCAACCACAAAACCCTGATAATAAACACTGGGAATCGGTTCAGCTATCTGGTAACGGTCATCCATCGTACAGCCCACCAGCCGGAAACGGGAACGGCTGCTCAATCGCGGCATTGCATGTAATTCTTTCGGCTGATACAACGCAATATAGGCCAGATAATCAAAACGTACATCAAACCACGGTAGCGGTTGTTTAGACATATCCCGCACATCCAGCAAAGCTTTACGCCCCTTTACCGGAACCGTGCGTGATAATGGCACCATATCAATATGTGCTGCTGAATTTTCCGGTGCTGCAGCGTTATCGGGAGCAGAAGATGCCGCTTGCGCAGCAGACACATTCTCTTCTTCAGAAACTGTGTCATCAATAACTTTTTCATCAGTGGCCGATGTCTCAGATTGTTCGGCGGATGAATCATCAGTTTTATTTACTTCCTCAGCCGGCGGCACAGTTTTAGTATTCATTACAGACTGTGCCTCCGCACCATCCCGTACTGAATTTACCTGACTGTCCAGTAAAGCATCTTTATTGGCATGCCCGAACTGTTCGCGCAATTGTTTGCGGTATTGGCTTTCCTGATAAATATTATAGGCCAGTACCAACAGAATAATCGCAGCACCTATCACCAGCACAATCATTACAGAATCACTCATTACATTCCTACCAGACAATTTGCGAAAACCGCAACTTAATTAACAGTTGAATGGAATTATAACTAAAAATACCCCTGCCGGCAGCCATAAACTACAAAAGCCACTGATATTCTGTCATAATCGGTAAACCATTACTGTACAGCATATCCCATTCAAAAAAATGCCCCGGATCCGACTTTCGCCCCGGTGCCACATGCTGATGGCCGGTAATCGCCTGAATCGGATAATGCGCACACAGCATCTGCAATAACGCATACAACTGCGTATACTGAGATGGCGTAAATGGTTCGAAATCACAGCCTTCAAGCTCAATTCCGACCGAAAACGCATTACAGCCATCCCTGCTGTTAAAACGTGATATTCCGGCATGAAAAGCTGCGTCATCACAGGAAACAAACTGAATTATCGTTCCGTCCCGTTCCAGCAGAAAATGGCTGGATACCCGCAATCCGGTTAATGAACGCATAAAATCATCAGGTTCAGCAGCATCAATCTGATTAGTGAACAAACGCTGTACTGCCTGCTGCCCGTATTCAAACGGCGGTAAAGAAATATTATGCAATACCACCAGCGATACCTCAGTCTGTGCCGGACGCCGGCTGAAATTCGGTGACGGTACATGAGTACATTGCTGTAACCAGCCATCTTTCCATACCGGCTTTTGTTCGCCCTGCATCCTCTTCGCCCTTGTAATAAAAGTGTTTACCTTAATACAGCTCTTATCCGGCGTCTACTTTTTGTGAAGAATCAGACAGAAATCCAAGATAAGCAATCGTTTCCTGTCTGTATTCTGAAAAAAGAAAAAAACGACCTGATTAAACACACAGAATTTCAAAACCATACTTGTGCAACCAGAAAATAACTAATTTTTCCAACAAATAAACAGCTACATAGATAAGAGAACACAGAAAACACTTGCCAAGCCGGCATATATCTGGTTTAATTCGCACTCTTCCCCGATGGCCAGATAGCTCAGTCGGTAGAGCAACGGACTGAAAATCCGTGTGTCGGCAGTTCGATCCTGCCTCTGGCCACCATTAATAACCGCTGAATGCGGTTATTTTTTTGCCTGCATAAAATAAAATTCAATTTATTTCACCTTAAATAAATCTTATAAATATTCAATTCCGGTATTGATTTTCTAATTACGCAACACTATCCGAACCAATTTTATTAATAAATTTGTGATATAATAATTAAAAATTATTAAATATTTGTTAATTATTAATTAAAAAATAACAAATAAAACAAACATCAACAGAGAAAACAACTATGGGACAGGCATACTGGGCAGCCCGTGAGGGAGACGTGCTTTTACATACTTCATTGCTGGCTGATATTGCAGGCGCTGCTGTTGAAATAGCCTGTTATGCAGCTATAGCAACTGCATGCGTTGCCGCTGCAGCAGTAGCAATAGGCATGTTTACCGCAACCGGTGGCGCAGCAGCATTGGCATTAGGTGCAGTACTAGGAACTGCCAGTACATCAGCCTGTGTTGTAGGAACCATTGTATCCGTTGGTGTTTCAATAGCATTAGAAAAGTATATTTCACAGGCCGCAGACTGGGTCAGCAGCTTATTTCCCCCGTCCGAAGATGGCAGGATTAAAACCGGTTCTCACAATACTCGTACCAATAGCTTACCTTCCGCCCGTGCAGCAGGCATAGTAAAAAAAGCAGAAACCACACAGGCACCGCAACAGCCTGAAGGTTTTATCAATATAGCCGGCAACATACTGCAGGGCGCAGGACAGGCGGCCAGTCAATTTATCAGACCTACCGTTGCTTCTCCGGATCCGAGTACAACTGAACCCAGAGATTACGATAAAATCACCTGTAAAAAACACCCGTCTTCTTTCTCCGATATCGGCATGCCAGGTTCGCCGGCACTGGGTGTTCTGGAGCTTGGATTCAGCGTTGTCAGTGCCGCAATAGGAACCATCACCGGCGCGGCCGAATATATGGCTGAAGGCTCCAAAAAAGTCTACATCAACGGCCAGCCGGCAGTACGCAGCAATGACCGCAGTACCTGCGAAGCCAAAGTAACTGATGACTACAAAGGTGGTATCAAAGTTTCCAACAACGTGCGCATCGGCGGTGAATCTGTTGTTGTCCGTGAAATTAAAAGCGGCAAACACCCCATTGCCCTGGTAGCCACTATTGCGACATTAGTGTTATCCCCTGGAAAATTTTTCACAAAACTAGGTCGTTTTGCAGAGTGTGCTGTTAAAGCAGCAGCTATTAGCCTTGGCGTTTCAAAAGCTATAGAACCCTTCAGAGGTAATCCGGTTCATCTGCCAACCGGTGCCAAACTCCTGTTCGGCCCCGAAGATCTCGACTTCTCCCTGCCGGCTCACCTGCCCTTCGAATGGCAGCGTTTCTACAGCAGCACCGACACCCGCACCCACAACA
>NZ_JAAEDS010000016.1:0-188733 GCF_013344955.1 Snodgrassella sp. ESL0324
AATGCGCTGATGTGGATTGATCCGTGGGGCTGGGCATGTCATAAACATCATTCTGATCCGAAATTTATGGGAGGGGACAAAAAACAAAAATTAACTACATTAGATGAACAAGCTCACAGAGAGCTGCATAAAGATATGAATGATTTTTTAGTGAAAAAAACTAAAGATGTCAAAGGTAAAGACGTTCATATGCGGCCACAGCGTGGAAACAGTGGTTCTGATATTCAGGGCAATTTTACTCGAGAAGAAAGATTGCAAGCTTTAGCGGAGTTCTATAAGGGACCGGGAGCTAAATATGAAAAAGTGGCGGAAGATTTCTTTAAACTACATCCGAGATTAGAAGAATGAATAATTTAATAACTGTGGGATATACCTTATCTGCTATATGTAATCACGCATATTTTTTTGATGACGCTCCAGATAATGTCTTTTGCGATCAATGTGGATGCTGTATTGATGGCGACTACTTACCTAAAGAACTTAAATTACCGAATAGAGCTGATATAAGTTATACCTATGATCACCGATGTATTGTGTCGCAAAGATTTAAAGAATTTATTGAAACGCTAGATTATAAAGTCGATTTTCTTCCTGTCAATCAGAATAAAACTTTATTTTTGATTAAGCCGGTACAAATAATTAAATACTCAGCTTATCAATTAGAAAAGTACTGTGAAAAATGCCATCAATATCAACATCAAGTAGTACCAGGACCAGATTTCTATTATGAAACCGGAAAAGTATTACAAAATGGAATATTTTTTACATCAACAGCTTTTGGTAGTGGAATAGAAAAATGGCCAATTATTATACTAGGAACAGAAACAGCCAGGGTTATCGGTGAAGCGGTTAAAAAATTTAAATTTAGAGGGGCAGATATTTCACCAAGAGAAGTAGGCGTGAAAAATAAATAATTCCAACAGCATTATTTATTGATTCAGCTACACTTTCAAGCTGATGTAAAAGTTCAGCTGGAGGAAACGGCTAATGAAAAGGGCGAAACTGACCGGGAATACTCATATTATCTGTGGAGCAAACCAATACAGGAGATTGCACACACAGAACCAGAGATATTAGTAATCATATTCAGACAGAGAAACCGGACTGCACTACAATACTTTCAGGTACTATGATCCGGATACAGGCCGCTTTACCCAGCCTGACCCGATTGGATTGGCCGGCGGATACAATCTTTATCAGTATGCACCCAATGCGCTGATGTGGATTGATCCGTGGGGCTGGGCATGTCATAAACATCATTCTGATCCGAAATTTATGGGAGGGGACAAAAAACAAAAATTAACTACATTAGATGAACAAGCTCACAGAGAGCTGCATAAAGATATGAATGATTTTTTAGTGAAAAAAACTAAAGATGTCAAAGGTAAAGACGTTCATATGCGGCCACAGCGTGGAAACAGTGGTTCTGATATTCAGGGCAATTTTACTCGAGAAGAAAGATTGCAAGCTTTAGCGGAGTTCTATAAGGGACCGGGAGCTAAATATGAAAAAGTGGCGGAAGATTTCTTTAAACTACATCCGAGATTAGAAGAATGAATAATTTAATAACTGTGGGATATACCTTATCTGCTATATGTAATCACGCATATTTTTTTGATGACGCTCCAGATAATGTCTTTTGCGATCAATGTGGATGCTGTATTGATGGCGACTACTTACCTAAAGAACTTAAATTACCGAATAGAGCTGATATAAGTTATACCTATGATCACCGATGTATTGTGTCGCAAAGATTTAAAGAATTTATTGAAACGCTAGATTATAAAGTCGATTTTCTTCCTGTCAATCAGAATAAAACTTTATTTTTGATTAAGCCGGTACAAATAATTAAATACTCAGCTTATCAATTAGAAAAGTACTGTGAAAAATGCCATCAATATCAACATCAAGTAGTACCAGGACCAGATTTCTATTATGAAACCGGAAAAGTATTACAAAATGGAATATTTTTTACATCAACAGCTTTTGGTAGTGGAATAGAAAAATGGCCAATTATTATACTAGGAACAGAAACAGCCAGGGTTATCGGTGAAGCGGTTAAAAAATTTAAATTTAGAGGGGCAGATATTTCACCAAGAGAAGTAGGCGTGAAAAATAAATAATTCCAACAGCATTATTTATTGATTCAGCTACACTTTCAAGCTGATGTAAAAGTTCAGCTGGAGGAAACGGCTAATGAAAAGGGCGAAACTGACCGGGAATACTCATATTATCTGTGGAGTAAACCAATAATTATGAATTAGAGTATTTCAGGAATAATCGTTCCCAAGGAGCGAAATTAAGGGAAACCTATAAACATCCTGATGAGTTTGAAAAGTTAACGGAAGAGTAAATATTTTTAAAAAGTGAGACCAGTATACGATATAAAAATTTAAAAGATTTATCAGATGTAAATCCTGAATTAGGAAAAAAAATTGTTTCCATCGGAGAAGAAGGTAACAGATTTGCTAGAAACAAAGATTATACTGCAGCCATAGGAAACTATAAGAAAGCATGGGAGCTTTTACCCGAACCAAAATTAGAATGGGAACCAGATAGTATGTGGTTATCATATTCATTTTATGATGCTTATTTATCTTTAAAAGATTATAAAAAGGCTGAATTCTGGGCACATAACCGGCTTAAAGCAGTAAGTTCTGATATAGATACAGGTCCATATACAGATCTTGGTGTAGTGAATTATGAATTAGGCCAGTATGATAAAGCATATGAATATTTTGACATAGCATATCAAGGTGGCCAAGCACGTGCATTTAAAGAAAGACCTAAAAAATATTTAGATTTTTATTTAAAAGAGGCAAAAAATAAAAAATAAATATTGGTCAGAGACATTATAAATAAAGAAAATTGGTGGTAACACTGTTACCCCTAGGAAGCCAAATATTGTACACAGATGAAGGGCTGATTGATGACGACTGCAGCTCCAATCTGATAGGCTGATTAAACCATCAACTGAGCAAGAATATCAATTCTGCAATTGTTCCTGCTCAGTATGTTTTAAAAACTAATTCAGTAAACACAGACAGAATAAAAATCAGACCTGTATTTCTGATTTATGAAAAATAGGAATCTTACGTTAATTTTTTAAACAATATAACGTAATTGATTTTTATGTTTTAGATTATAGTTATTATATTGACTATGAAGGGAAAAAATTGCCCTTGGAATTGATTCTTGGATTCTCGGAAAAAGCAGGTGAAGATTTAATTGCTTTTAATGAAAAGTGTTTAAACAGAGTACCTAGGGCTGCTTCGCTATAGCAAGAATAAATCATAGAAATTTACTTTGTTTGCATTTTTTTGGCATAATTTATAATTATGATATTAAAATTAATTAGTTATACTTTGGCATGAAAGTAAAATATGGATATTTACGACAAAATACATATTTAAAAATAGTAAGATTCATTTGGTCAATTTTTATCCATGATTACTACTAGAACAAAAAATAAAGCTAATTATGATCAGAATGAAAATGAATTTAATCTTCCGGATATTACTTTTCCGGCAGAGGCATTAGAGCTTTGGGAAGAAAATCCTAAAAGGATTTTTAATGTGTCAGAACTATTTATACCGATATATATATAGAAAAATTTGCAAGCTTAAAAAAGCAGGACTTTTGCCAGACGGTATTTTTGAATGAAAAGTTAAATTGTAATTACAATAAGAAGCATAAGAAGTGCTGTTGGTAACATCAAAAACACAGTGTACAGGATGCGCTTGACCGGCGGATTGAAAAACACCGGCCGGACCGGGACGGTAGCCATGCAACCGCATTACCTTCCAGTGGGACGGGCTGCAGATGATTCAGGGAAGCAGCGCAGACAAACGGCAGAGCCTGCATCTGTAAAGCTATATTATTGATAACATTTAACAAAGCATTATTTTTATATTTAATAAATATATAACAGATTCTACTTGTGTACAGGAAATAGAAGTATGCATAAAATTCAGATCATAAAACCTCTAATCTTTGATCGATTTTTTTGATTTTTTTCTTTAATTGCCTGGTTAAACATTTTGTTAAGTTATAAGTAAATTTTTCTGCTTCAAAATGATCATTTGGTTCTGATATTGATAAACACTTTTTATTAATTTGCTTATCGATTATTTCTATTGATTCTTTATTATTTGTATCTTTTTCTTTCAACATCTTAATTTTTTCAGATAAAATATTATGATAAAAACGATACGAATCAATACTACATCTTGTCGAATATTCTTTTTGATAGCATGTTTTTACTTTATCAATTTCATAAGGTGTTTCTTTTAATGAGCCCTCAAGAATTCTGAAATGATCTGGATAAATAATTTCATATTTATATCCATCATCGATCAGCAGATCTATAAGATTAAAATGATAATTTTTTTTGTCTATTTGATAATGTTTCCAGAATACAGGTTCCACATTACCATCTATATCCTTGACTGATAATGTATAAATATCCCCGCTATCACTAATATAATAATATTGATTGATATACCAATGATAAGCATTCACATCATAATAATTCTTTGCTAAAGTAATTTTATCCGTAAAATTTGTTTTATTAAAAATGGATAAATTGAGCACTTTTACTGGGTATTTAGTATTATTAATTATTCTGGCAGAGGTATTTTTTTCAATAATAAGATCTAGCTTCTCAGAACTATAAATATTTTTTTTATTGTTAATGGCTTCATATAAATTCTGAAAGTAGAAAGCAATTTGATTAATAGGACAATTTTTCATTATCTTTTCACGTTCAGAATTGGTCAATTCCCCAAAATCAATTGGTTTACGGCAATCTTTTTCTAGTTGAATTATATCTATAGATTGAATATCAGATTTACCTTTATAATTTTCAGCCACATTAAATTGCTCTGCGTAACTATTATAAATAAACAAATTTATTATTACAGCTATATATATTGATTTTTTCATGATCTACTTCTCTACTGAGTTAAAAATACCAGAAGGCGTCATTTGAAATTCTACAGTTTTGGTATCGATTTGATTATTTTCTGGATTTATTATAAGTTCATTTGGATTTTCATCGGATTCAATAAGGTTGTCTTGCTGATATTGGGTTATCAAAATTTTTCCATTTGGATTTATTATAAAGTCATTCCAGTATGATATTTCACCACCTTGAACCTTATAAAGTAATATTGCATCAATAACCCCTCCTTGATCATCATAACTATATAATTGAAAAGTAAAAACTGCTTGATCATTATCACCCAACGCCATCTGTATAACGCCTTTATATAAAATATTTTTATAATAAAAATAACAATGAGGAAAATAGAATGGCGTTTTACCGAGATAATCAAATAATTTAGGTTTATATGAAAATTCCTTGTTAGTGAACCTGAGGGGAAACGGCATATCAGGAGACAATTGCAATCCATGTTCTCCCCAATAATAGTATTTTTCTAATTCATCAGAAGAATAAGGTAAGTTTATTTTTGTATAATGCCTGAGTTCATTTTCTTTAGTATTTGCAATTGCATTGCTAACATTCCCAAATACAATAAAACAGATAATAATCGGATAAATTAAGTATTTCATGCGTTAATTTTCTCAACTTTCTTTATAGCATGATATTGAAAATATGAGCGATGTGCATAATAGTTAGTATCCTTTGAAATATGGTTTGAATATACTATCTATTTAATCGCATAGATCTAACCCAGCATAATTTTCCAGTCATTTATAAAAAATATACTTTTCCATACTTTTTTACTACTGCTAAGTCTTTTAACCTAAGTTCCCGTTTCTGATTTTTAAACTTAATAAAACTCAATATGTTGATAATTTTTTTATATTGAAATTTTTCTTAAAAATATCATAGAGAATTTTCTACTTTTATACTGTACTATTTCAGGAGATAGTTACGACTCGGATATGATCTATTTATTAATCAGGACAATCAATAGTTGTCAATTTTGTCCCATTTTTTTTGTGTTTAAAAATGTAAGACGCCTCTCCGCCTTCAAAATGCTGTATTATTTCTAACTTATTCTTTCCTTTCCATTTATACTCAACATCAACTGCCTTATCTTCATAAGTTACCGAGCGATTTTCTCCTATTCCAATTTTCTCCCTAAAAATATATGCTGGATCTTTACTCATTGCATTATATACATCTAAAATTGACATGTTTTGATAATAGCAAACATTAATAAATACCATTCCTTCTTTCTCTTGCATGTCTAGGCATTTCTCATTGTTATAAAAATCATTGAGTTTTTTTTCATCCTCATTAGATAAACGATGCAAGAAAACCAATTGATTTTTATAAGGTATCATCAATTCATTATTATCAAGCAGTATAATATTAATATTACTGTATTCGTTACATAGGTCTGATGAATCACTATTATTTTCTAATGAGTCATTATTATTTCTATAATAAAGTTTACTAAAGTTATTTGCTGTCAAATGATATTTTTTTAATTCATTTTTATAGTTCCTAAAAAAATCACTTTTATTTAATCGATTATTGATCTCTTGTTTATTTTCTTCTGAATGTTCGAAATCACATCCTAAAAAATAGATTTTTTCTTCTTCACTCATTATTAAATTTGAATCACTGAAAACTCTTACTATATGTTCCTTTTCAGTTGTCTGTTCTGTTAATCTGTCTTCTATTAACCTATAATAACTATTATTAAAACTATATGCATAATTAGTACTAACAGATAATAAAATTATTAGTGAAATTTTTAAAATAAATTTTTTCATATTGAAATTTTTTCTTAACAATATCATTGTATAAATTATATGTTTATTATCCTTTGCTTTATGATAAACATATTTATATTTCTTCTCATAACTCTTTATATAACTTTAGGTATGTTTTTCGATTTTCCTATTATGAAAAATACGATAAATCATTATACCTGAACCAGATTTTGTCATTCAATTTAATTAATAAATCTTTCTTATTATGATTTAATTTAATCGATGAATGTGTGCCTGCCGGTGCTATTTTTTGTATGGCATTACTTTTTATATAAACATTACCGGCTGTGCCCGGTTCAATTGCTGCGCTACTGAGTTTGATGAATGATTATTTGCCCGAAATTACTATCGATAATCTGAATAAACAATTGAAATTATAATTTTTCTTATAAATGAAAATAATTATTATTATCTTTTAAAAAAGGTTAACTCTGTATAAAATGTTCTGCGGTGCGGTAATTTATTTGAAATTCTATTTTTGTCATTACTCATTTGAGTAGCAGCCGACAACAATAAACGGGAGAAAGTTTATATGCAATCTGACAGCTCTGAATTACAGCAACAGGATAACTTTGAATCTAATCGGGATAGTTTTCAGTATCGCGGGAAATACGATGAGATAGTGGCAGATGCATTCTGCTTTCTTGATTCTATCCGGCATAATCTGTTTGATTATCCGCCAGATAAAACTGCTTTGTTCTATGATGGTAAAGCAATCAGTTACGTTCAGCTGGGTAAAAATGTGGCTCAGGTAATGGCTGCGCTGCAACAAAAAAAATTATGTGCCGGTGCGGTAGTGGCAGTTTGTCTTCCCAAAAGTGCTGAGCATGTTTATGCGGTTCTGGCATGTGCTCTGATGGGTATTATCTGGTTACCGGTTGATATGGATGCACCAGAAGCCAGACGAGATTATTTACTGTCTAATAGCCTGACGGATCTGGTGATTAGCAAAACGCCGGTAACCGGTCGGCAATATGTACTTATTGATGAGGCTCTGACTGCACAAGGTTTCAATCATCCAAAATGCTGCTATCAGCTGAATACTGAAGCAGCCTATTATTTGTATACTTCCGGCAGTACGGGAACGCCGAAATGTGTGGTACTGAATAATCTGGCTACTGCCAATGTACTCGGACAAACCATCAGCCGGTGGCAGGCTAATCAGGATGATGTATTGATGGCTGTAACGCCCTTTCATCATGATATGTCGGTTTTTGATGTTTTTGGGGCAATGGCTCTTGGTGCTTCTCTGGTTATTCCTACTGCGGCACAGGCTAAGGATGCAATGTCATGGGCGGAATTACTGACAGCTCATAATATTAGTATCTGGGTAAGTGTTCCGGCTATTGTGGATATGCTGTGCAGCGTTGCCAGTAAAGAACAATTGCAGTCTTTGCGCCTGATTGCACAAGGGGGTGATTATATTAAGCCGGGTCTGATTCAGTTTTTGCGCCGGCAACTGCCACAGGCGCGTTTGTTTTCGTTAGGCGGTCCGACGGAAACAACTATCTGGAGTATATGGCATGAAATCACTGCTGAAGATATTGATGTGATTCCTTATGGTAAAGCACTGGCACATAACCGATATTATATTCTGGATGAGCAGTTACAACCATGTGCTATTGGTGAGGTGGGGCGAATGTATATGTCGGGCGTGAATCTGTCTAACGGTTATTTGCTCAATGGTCAGTTGCAAACCGGGGATTTTGTGTCTTTGGGATGTGATGAAGAAAAAATTGCTTTTCGCATGAGTGATTTGGGGTATATGCGAGATGATGGCAATATTATTTTTGCAGGACGTACTGAAGGTTATCTGAAAATAAAAGGTGTGAGAATTTCTGCGGCCGAGGTTGAGGCTGCACTGGCTAAATCCGGTTATTTTCAGGACAGTCTGGTGGTGTGCTGTACTCACCCGGTAACACAAATGCATGAACTGGTGGTGGTGTATACGTTGCCGGCTAATCAGTCCGATGCGGATATTAATGCTTTGAAAACATGCTTGATGGCTGATTTACCGAAATCACATATTCCGACCAGATGGCTGATGATTGAAGAAATTCCGCTAACCCGTAATGTTAAAGTAGACCGTAAGCTGATACAGCAGATGGCACAGGAACGCCTGTATCAGGCTACGCCGCCACAGACCAAAGTAACAGCGACACAAGAACAGGCTGTAACTGATGATATTCTGACTATTTTTCGTGAATGCCTGCCCCAGACAGCAGAAAATGCTGTAAATATTTCTGCACAAACTGAAATTCTGAATACTGGTATGCGTCTGAAACAGTTAATTATGCTCTCAGACAAGCTTACACAACAGTTTGATATTCGGCTGGATACGGCTATTTTGCTACGCTGTAAAACAATACAGGATGTGGTGAATGAGATAAACAGGAGAATGCCTGAATAATATCTGCCGGAAATTATTAAACAAAGTACTTAAATTTTTTAAGTACTTTGTTTATCTGAATCTTTATGCCGATGCCTGTTTAGCCAGATCATTTAACAGTTGTTGCACTTCGGTAGCTATTCTTTCGACCAGTACAGTCGGATAACGATGTGCCTGATAGGTAATAATCATGCTCAGGCTGTACTGATTGTTAATCTGATTTTCCATAATTTCAAAGTGCAGCCCGAACATGGATTCATTGCGCTCCGGTAATATCTGCCGGTAAGGTATGGCACCCCGGGCTGTGCTTAGCTGACCATTTAAGGCATTGTTTGAATGAATGTGAATATAAACATCAAACATTAATCCTTCGTTATCAGGAATACCTAAAGCTTGCTGAATATAGTTAATCGGAATATCGGCATAATCCATGGATTCGTTGATTTGTTCACTGGTGTCTGCCAGCAATGCGGTAAATGATTGCTGTGGGGTAAAACGGGTACGATGGGCAACCATGGTTGTGAAGTAGCCAACGGTATCAAAATAATTGGGATCAGTACGGCCGGATGCTGAGGTGCCGATGACGATTTCGTCTAAATTACCCTCTTTTTGCAGTATGGTGGCAATAGCGGTATAAAACACGCTGAATATTGAAGCATGATGAAGTTTGGCAAATGCGGAAATATGCTGATGAAAAGCAGAATCAAATCTGATTTCCAGCCATTTCACCTGCGGAGTAGTATTTTCCGGCAAGGTGATGGTATCTGTGTTCAGGGTTAAGCCTTTTTTTGCTCCTTGTAAGCGGCTGCGCCAGTAGTCAAGATGCTGACGGTTAATACCGTTTTGCTGCTGTCTGCGTGCAAATTCATGAATAGCGGGTACGGTATTTGCCCATACCGGTGCCTGTCCTTGCAGCCGTGCGGCATAAGCATGGCTCAGATCAGTCATGATGGTATTTAAAGACCATTCATCTATTACCATGTGATGTACCAGAAACGATAAAACTGTGTTGCCGTTATCTGCTGTTAACAGCCGGATTCTGAGAGGGAGCTCACGAGTAAGATCAAATTTATACGCCGCTTCACCGGACAGTGTTACTCCATGGCTGTCGCTGACCGGCCAGAACCATTTATATTGGTTAAGTTCGGCTACGGGAACTGTATATTGTCTGGTTTGCTGTTTATCGGTTTTAAACAGGGTACGCAAGCCGATATGGCGTATTATTAAATCATTAAATGCCTGATGCAGGATTTCTTCATTGACCGGCTGCTGAAATTCGATGGCAAACGGTAAATTGTAAATAGGGCTGAAATCAAAAGCACTGTATGCCTGCCATAGAAAATCCTGTGCCAGTGTTAATGGCGCACTCTGATCCTGCTGTACTTCGGCTGCGGATACTGCCGGCTGCTGCTGGCGGGCAATTTTTGCCAGTGCGCCTGCCGTAGGCGATTTAAAAAAATCATTAAAATTCAATTTAATACCATGATTTTTTTGTAAATTACCAATCACCCGTGTTGCCAGTAGTGAATGTCCGCCAAAATCAAAAAAATCATCGTCAGCAGTCATATCGGGTTCTGCCAGTGTATTTCTGAATTCTGCCAGTATGATGTCTGGCAGCGATTCTGTATTTGCAGGCTGAGCCGGTGTTGCCGGTATATTCAGTACAGTTAAATCTAAAGGCAATAATTCGAGCTGATGCGGTGCTCCGGTATTGCTGGTGTAAGTGGCTTGAATTTCCTGAATTAAATCATCCAGAGTAAATTGCTGAGCCAGTATCGGATGTAAACGCAAAGCCAGAAAAACTTTGTTTTCTGTGCTGATTACTGTAACCAGAAAGGGGGGTGTTGTTTCCGGCTGCCATGACTGCTGCATTAGTTGCGCCAGAAGGGTAACAAGCTGTTTTTCCTGTATTTTCTCTGTTTGGATACAAGCTGAGAAATCAGTATCGGGATATTTATATAAATCTCCGTCATCGGTAAATTGATAGCGAACATTTAAGTCTGAATGGATTTCCAGTAAATGCTCAATGCTTTTATGCAGTATGGTTAAATCCGGATATGGGTTTACCTGCCACACTGCCAGTTGATATTTCACCTGCTCCGGTTCCTGCAATTGTTGCATCCAGATAAATTCTTCGTGCTCATTTGCGATAGAAGGAGCAGAATCTGTATTTAATGTTAACATATTATTAATCCTCTCTTGCCGTATCAGTTATTCATGACTGTCTGTACTCATTCTGGTCATAATTATTTAACCAGTTAACTTAAATTAACGTCGGAAGAGATTTGTGCTATCTGCCTGCTCTGTTTATCAGAGTCAGAATTTTTATTTTTATTAATAATACTTTACAATACATTTAAAAGCATAATACAATTGATTTTCATTTTCATCAACTTTAATTGTTTTTAATTTTATTTAATATTTTGATTTATGCTGTAAAACAGCAGCATAAGCTGCGGATCGACATAAAAAGCACTTCCTGAGGAGAATCAATGCTAAGTCTGTATCAGCCGATGCCGGAGCAAAATTTAGCTTACCGGCTTACGGTTTTATATGGTGATGACTTTGTGACAACGGCTGTAATCAGTCATCGCTGTAGCAGGATATATCACTGATGTACCGTATTCTGATCAGTGTATTTATTGTTTTATGTATTGTGTCTTTGCTGGTAGGCACTGATCCGGTTTCATGGACAGGTCTGCTGTCCGGTTCTGATGCTGACTGGTTAACTGTCAAAGCCAGCCGCTTTCCCCGTCTGATTGCGATTGTGCTCACAGGTATGGGGCTTTCTATCGGTGGTGTGATTCTGCAACATATTGTCCGCAATAAATTTGTGGAACCGGAAACAGCCGGCGGACTGGATGCAGCCAAACTCGGCATTCTGGTATCACTGGTAATGCTTCCCTCTGCCGGTGTGCTGAGTAAGATGCTGGCAGCTCTGCTGTTCTGCTTTGTTGCCGGACTGATTTACATCTGGATTATTGCCAGAATCCGCTATCAGCAGATTGTGCTGATTCCGGTAATCGGGCTGATGTATGGCTGTGTTTTAAGTGCTGCAGCTGAGTTTTATGCCTATAAAAATAATCTTTTACAAAATGTTCAGGGCTGGCTGCTGGGAGATTTTTCCCGTGTGGTGCAGGGGCATTATGAATTGCTGTATGTGCTTATGCCGGTAATTATTCTGAGTTATGTATTTGCCAACCGGTTTACTGTAGTGGGTATGGGGCAGCAGATGGCTGCCAGTCTGGGCGTAAGCTATAAAACAACTGTGGCTATTGGATTGATGCTGGTATCAGTTACTGTTGCGGCTACGGTGATTACGGTTGGTTCTATTCCTTTTATTGGTCTGGTGATTCCGAATCTGGTGGCGATTAAATATGGTGAACATTTAGCCAGAACTTTACCCGTTGTCGCGCTTGGCGGGGCATGCCTGCTGCTGGGATGTGATATTACCGGCCGTTTGCTGATCTACCCCTTTGAAATACCTATTGGCCTTACTGCCGGTGCGGTTGGCGGCATTGTCTTTTTGCTGCTGATTTTACGGGGGCTACGATGATGAATCGCAAATTCTGGCTGCTTTGCGCCTGTATTGCCGGACTGGCGGTATTTTTTATGCTGTTTGATTCCGGTCTTGATTTTGAATATGTGCTGCCCAAGCGATTACTGCGTCTGGCTACTATTTTGCTGGCTGGTATTTGTATTGCGGTTTCGTCTGTAGTGTTTCAGACGCTGGTAACTAACCGGATTCTGACTCCGGCAATTATGGGTTATGAGGCAGTATATCTGTTCTGGCAGGTCTTGCTGCTGTTCTTTCTGGGACAAAGCAGTCTGGGGCTGCTGGGTCTGAACGGAAATTTTTTTGCTTCAGTCGGATTAATGCTGTTTTATTCGTGGCTTATTCATCATTATCTGCTGCCGCGTGCACGCCACAGTCTGTGGTTATTGCTTTTATTCGGTATGGTGCTGACCATGGTTATCACCACATTAACGCAGTTTATTGTGCTCAAAATCAGCCCGGGCGAATTTTCTGTTTTTCAGGGAATTAATTATGCATCTTTTAATCATTCCGAAACGCAGACGCTTTTATATGCTTTTGTCGTCATGCTGGCTGTAGGACTGGTGGGATATCCGTATCTGACTACTCTGGATGTGATGGCTCTGGGAGAGGAACAGTCTGTTTCGCTTGGTGTTGATTATGCCCGTTATGTGCGCTGGGGATTCGGTCTGATTGCTGTACTGGTCGCTGTTTCGACCAGTCTGGTTGGTCCGACTGCCTTTATGGGGGTATTTATTGCCAATATGGCTTATGCCTTCGCCGGCCATTATCAGCACAAACGGATTCTGTTATTTGCCAGTGCGGTAGCTATTGCGGTGTTTCTGATTGCTCAGATTCTGGTGGAACATGTGTTTAATTATAAAACAACAGTCAGTATCTTAATTAATCTGATTTGCGGGGTGTATTTTCTGCTGCTTATTGTCCGTCATCGAGGAATGGCATGATTTCTATTCAGAATATTTCCAAAGTATATGGTCATCGGCCGGTGCTGAACAATATTAATCTGGAGCTGCCGATGCAGCAGGTAATTGCATTGATTGGCCCCAATGGTGCAGGGAAATCCACTCTGCTGATGATTCTGGCACGGCTGCTTTCGCCGACTAAAGGCAATATTCTGTTTGATAAGCAGGATATTGCCGGCATTCGCATTGCTGATTATGCCCGTCTGGTCGCGACGCTACGGCAATCTCCTTATTTCGGTTTGCGGCTGACGGTTAAGGAGCTGGTGTCGTTCGGCCGTTTTCCCTACGGGCACGGGATACTCTCAGCCAGAGACCATCAGGTTATGGACGAGGCAATTGATTTTCTGGGGCTCAGAGCCCTGCGTGATGTGTATATAGATGAACTAAGCGGCGGGCTGCGGCAAATGGCTTTTCTGGCGATGACTATTGCTCAGGAAACCAAGATTTTGCTGCTGGATGAACCTTTAAACAATCTGGATATGAATCATGCAGTACAAATCATGGCAGCAATCCGGCGTTTGAGTGAAGAGCAGCGGAAAACTGTCATTATGGTGGTGCATGATATTAATTTTACTGCAAATTATTCAGATTATATTGTCGCATTAAAACAGGGACAGTTAAGTTTCAGCGGTCCTGCTCAGGAAGTCATTACTGAAGAACGCCTGAGTGAACTGTATGAGCTGGATTTTGAAATTAGTCACAATAAACATGGTTATGTCTGTCAGTATTTTCAAAAGTCGAAAGGTAAAATATGAACGGGAAACTCAAAAAATGTGCTGTCAGTCTGCTGGGGCTGATTGCAGTAGCAACAATGGTGACCATATCCGGCTGTGATAAAAAGCCGGTTTCTGCGTCTTCGTCTGCGGTACAGAAGCGTAGTGAGCCGCTTATTATCAAGCATCAGCTTGGTACGACTACAATTGATCACATTCCGCAGCGTGTGGCCGCAATGGATATGAATGAAGTGGACTTTCTGGATCAGTTAAATGTGCCTGTAGCCGGAATGCCCAAGGATTTTATTCCGCATTTTCTGGATAAATACAAACAGAATCATGATGATATTGCCGATTTAGGCGGTATTGTGCAGCCGAATATGGAACGTATCCATACTCTGAAACCTGATTTGATTTTAATGACTCCGATTCAGAAAGACCATTATCAGGAACTGACGCAGATTGCACCTACGCTCTATTATGAAATCAATTTCAATAACAGCGAACACGGGCATCTGGACACCATTAAAAATCATCTGCTGACTCTGGGTAAGATTTTTAATCGTGAAGATTTAGCCCGCACCAAGGTTGCTGAGCTGGATACGGAAGTCAGTAAAGTTCGTGCCATGACTAAAGACCGGCCGGAAAAAGCGCTGGTAGTACTCTATAACAATGGCTCTTTCAGTAATTACGGGGTGGATTCACGCTACGGCTTCGTTTTCAGTGATCTGGGGGTTAAACCGGCCAGTAATGACCTCAGCACCAGCCTGCACGGACAGCCGATTTCCAGTGAATTTATTAAACGGGCTGATCCGGACATTCTGTACATTATTGACCGTACCTCAGTTATGGAGCATCAGCCGGTGATTAGCGCTGCACAGGTAACTAATCCGTTATTACGCGCTACCAAAGCATGGAAAAACAACCGGGTAGTCTTTGTGGATGCCGATGCATGGTATACCACCGGAGCCAGCCCTACTTCGATGCGACTGCTTATGCAGGATGTGGTGAAAGGCTATCAATAACTTTGTTTCAATTACAGCAGAATAATAAGCTGTATAAATAAGAAAACCAGACCCTACCAATAAATCCATCCGTTAAATGTATTGCGTGAGTTTAGTTAACAAGGAGAAATCTATGGGTAAACACGCACATCACCGCAGGCAAGAGGCTTTGCCTGCGGTCAGACACCGAAGCAAAAATTTTCTGCATCCGTTCACTTCCTCACCCAAAGCGCTGATATTGAGTATTGCCAGCGCCATGCTGCTTTACACTCCGGTTATATATGCGAAACCGGCTGATGATAAAGCCAAACCTGCAGTGAAAAAAACAGCTACCGAGAATACTCAATCCACTGGTGAAGCTGTTCTGGCTGATGTGGTGGTGGAAGCAGGCGGAAAAACAACTTACTCCGGCGGTTTTGTGGCTAAAGACAGCCGTCTTGGTTTTCTTGGCAATAAAACTGCGATGGAAACGCCATTTAATACCGTTAGCTATACCAATAAATTCGTTGAGGATTCTCAGGCAAGAAATGTCACTGATGTCATTGCTGCTACTGACCCTTCGGTATTTACCAATGGCGCTATCGGCGGCTGGAGTGAAAATTACTATATCCGCGGCTTTCAGTCCGACACCAACGATATGTCGATGAACGGTTTATTTGGTATTGCCCCCTATTACCGTACACCGCCGGCCATGTTTTCACGCATTGAGGTATTGAAAGGACCGTCCGCACTGTTAAACGGTATGCCGCCTGCCGGTTCTGTTGCCGGTACAGTTAACCTGGTATCCAAGCGTGCAGGTGATGAGCCTCTGCTGCGGATAACGCCTACCTATATGTCTGATTCACAATGGGGCGGAACAGTTGATGCGAGCCGTCGGTTCGGGCAGAACAAACAGTTCGGGATTCGGGTTAACGGGGTTTATCAGGATGGTTCCGGCCCTGTAAGAAAACAGGATTTGAAAACTCAGCTCGGTTCAATAGGAATGGACTGGCGCGGCTACCGTGCACGGGTTTCTGCTGATGTATACATGGCCAATGATCATGTGGACGGGGTAGTACGCGGTATCAATCTGGGTAAAAATATGAAAGTACCCTCACCGCCAAATCCGAAAACGCTGATTAACCCCGACTGGTCTTATGTCAGCAATAAAGACCGCGGAGCTATGGTGCGCGGTGAATTTGATATTACAGACAATATTACTGCTTATGCGGCTTTCGGGCGCAGTAAAACCAATTATAAATACAATGGTGCTACTTCAGCCAATCTACTGGATAACAAAGGCACCATTCAGACCATAATAGCGCAGCTGGCATTTGATCTGGACAAGAAATCAGCAGATGTGGGTTTTAAAGGTCAGTTCGATACTGGTCCGGTAAATCATCAATGGGTTGTTAATACTACTTACTACAAGCATAATCAGCATGATTTTGGTGTCAGAAGTATTCCATGGGCTACATGGGTAACCAATATGTATGATCCGACATGGGGTAAGTCTGTACCATTTGATGTTCCGCCAATTTCCAGAAGCTCACTGCAACTCAGAAGCTATGGGATGGCCGATATTATGTCGTTCATGGATGATAAACTGCAGCTGACTTTAGGTCTGCGCTATCAGGAAGTCAAAAGTGATAATCTGAGCCTGATGGGTAAACCTGTTTTAACTGAATACAAAAAACATGCATTGACTCCGGGCGTGGCTCTTCTGTTTAAAGCCACAGATCATGTATCACTTTACGGCAATTATATTGAGGGTTTAACCAAGGGTGATTCAGCCCCCATTACAGCAGCTAATTATCCCAAGGTGTTTGCTCCATATAAAACCAAGCAAACTGAGCTGGGGATAAAATGGGATTACGGCAATCTGGTTAATTCTCTGAGTATATTTAACATCAAAAAACCCAATAGTTATACTGATCTGAGAACCAATGAGTTTACATCCGGCGGTCAGCAGCGCAACCGCGGTATTGAATGGACGTTTATAGCCTCGCCGATTGAGACAGTACGTCTGATAGGCGGTGCCAGCTACATTAAACCGGAGCTGACCAAACTGGCAAATCATGCCAATGAAGGTAATATCGCTACGGGTGTGGCTAAAGTACAGGGTAAGCTGGGTGCGGAGTGGGATGTTAAAGCCGCAGCCGGCATTGTTACTCTTTCTGCCAATGCAACAGCTGTATCCAAACAATATCTGAATCAGGAAAACAGTTTATCGGTACCCGGCCATACTGTATTTGATATTGGTGCCCGCTACAATGCCAAAGTATCCGGCCATCCGTTTACGTTGCGCGCAGAAGTGAAGAACGTAACCAATAAAGCATATTGGGGCATGCCGCGCCTGTCCAATCTGTCTTTAGGTGCACCAAGAACTTTCCTTTTATCCGGTTCATATGATTTTTAAAAAATTTCCGGCCTGTAAAAAAATCGCCCTTTCGGGCGATTTTTTATAAACGGCAGTTTATTGTGGTAATCCGTATTGCTGAAAGGCCGAGTATTCCGGTACCCGGTAATATTGCCTGCCCAGAAGCTGATTAATAATCACACCATTTCTGGTTGCGCCCATACCCAGATCAGGGGAACCAACCCCCTGCTTGGCGATTTCGGCATTCTGAATAAAAATCCGCCCTTTACCACTATCACAGCGTACAGCGGTAAAGTCTTCATTAACCAGATAGTCATTGTGCTCATCTGTTTGCAGAACACTGCCTTTCAGCTCTTCAAACCATTGCGGCCACTGATGATGGTAGCCGGTGGCTGCCACAATTGCATCTGTCTGAATGGTTTGTTGCTGATTAAGCTGGGTATGCAGACAGGTCATATTAATTACGCCGGAAGGCAGTATTTCTACTGACTGCACGTCACAATTAGAAAACAGTGTCAGCCCTGCCGGTGCACCGGCAATGGTTCGTTCGTACAATAAATCATAAATATCGCCAATGGTGGCAAAGCTGATTCCTTTATAAAGCTGCCCCTGACCAGCACTGACTTCACGCCGTTTCTGCGGTGTCAGTGTCTGGAAATAACGCATATATACCGGAGTAAAGCACTCCTGCCCCAGTTTGGAAAACTCCATCGGATGAAAACCGGCAGAACGAGTAATCCAGCGGATTGACGCGCCAGCCCGGATTTGTTCCGGCTGCAATGCGCGATAAAGAGCCAGCACACATTCAGCAGCACTTTGCCCTGCCCCAACCACGGTAACCTGTTTACATTCCTGCAATTGTTTCTGCATATAGGTAAATTGCGCTGAATGCTGTATCAGCGGGTGGCTGGTGTTTTTCAGCCACTCAGGATGGTAAGGTTTGGTACCCACGCCGACAGCAATATCTTTACTGGAAAAAATCTGTCTGTCTCCGGCTGCAGATTCACTTTCGAGAATAAATCTTTCCTGACGATAATCATAACTTACTGCCTTGACACAGGCATCGAAATGACAGGATGGCAACTGGCGTACTGCCCAGCGGCAATAATCATCATATTCCTGACGCGGAATCAGAAAACGGTCATAGTAGTAAAACTGATACAGACGCCCCTGCTGACACAGGTAATTAAGATAACTTAAGGGATGACACGGATCAGCCATGGTAACCAGATCTGCCAGAAAGGGTACCTGCAATGTGGTACCAGGCAATAATAGGCCAGCATGCCAGTGAAAAGTAGGCGTTTTATCCAGAAATACAGCATTGACTTCTGAATGACCTGATAATAATGCCGCCAGCCCCAGATTAAAAGGACCAATTCCAATACCTGCCAAATCCGTTTGCTTTATATCCATGTTTATTCCGTCCCTATGTACAAAAAGTTAAATATTTACAACATGTAATGCTTTTATACTGAATCCATTTCTGCCCGGATCAGTTGTTCCACTTCCTTCATATTGCGGCAGCCGATTAACTGGCGCGGATTCAGAGTCAGTCTGAAACTGTGATTTATCCGGCTGGTAATCTCTTTTACATGCGCAGGGCGTAATCCGAGCTGGCTGAATGGCCGGGTATGTTCAATAACTATTGTCTGTTCGATATTCAGCGTATCGCGGTAAATATGTTCTAATTGTTCTCTTTGGCGGATAACTGCATCAGCACACTGCCCATTCGGATTGATTGTGATACCGGATAATGTCTGATTTAATATGGAATCAATATTTTCCAAACCCTGATCAGCCAGTTGCTGACAGACGCTGACCAGAACTGCGAGAAAATCGTGAATGATGGCTGCATCAATGGCAGCCTGTGCAAAATCAATATTAAACAGCAATGCGCCATCATCACTGAGCATAAAGCGAATATCTATCGCTACCTGTGGTGTCTGAGTTAACCCGTTAACATAATGAACTGCGCTACCCGCCGGTAACACCGGCCACGATAATCCATTAGTAATAACGATTGGTAAAACCGGTGCTTCACCATGCTGCTCAAATAGTAATCTTGCCAAGTCCACACCGGAAAAGGCCAGATGCTGCAAACCGTCCAGCATATCCTTTTGTAATTTAGCCGCCTGTTCGATAAATCCGGTTGCAGATGACCAGCAGACCACAACAAAAGTGGATTGATTGGAGAATTCACCCTCATACAGCGGCAAAACCGGTACCGCTGCCGACAGCAGGCCGGATGTCTGCTGCCAGCGATTTAATACCGCCAGAATCAACGCCATCAATAAGGAATTTTTAAAGAGTCCCTGCCGTAAACCTGACTGACATAATTTATCGAATGTCTGTGCAGGCAATACGGCACTTTGTCGCTGATAGGGTGAAGTTTCCAGTGTTGCTAAAGGTTGTTTCCAGGGTAATTGCGGGATGCTTGTAACAGGCTGCAACTGTGCCTGCCAGTAGGCAAGTGCTGTGTTATAAGTCTGACTATCCGGTTGCTGCCTGTTTTCAGACAGCAGTGGCGCCTCTTTCAGCTCCGTATCTGTGAATAACTCACACATCAGCGCTGCAATAGACCGTCCGTCAAGAATCAGCGCATCAAAGCGCGCAAAGACAATAAACTGTTGTGCGGATAACTGAAAAAGTGTGATATCCCACGGCGATTCCTGTAAATCAAATATTTCCTGCTGATAACGCCGGCGAAAACTGTCAATTTTTTCGGTAGCTGCTGCCGGCTCTTCTCCACACAGATTGATTTCAGTTAAATTAATAATTACCTGCGGATTTACCCACTGTACACAACGCCTGACATCAATATAGGTTCTTAAGCTGGCATGATGCTGTACCATATCAGCCAGACGCTGCCTGAATGCGGGTAAATCCAGGGTTCCGGTATATTCGCGAAATTCCTGCATCGCCACACCGCCAAGCGCAAAAGCGGTACTTCGGCCGGACAAATAAGATTTTTGCAGAGAGTTTAAAGGGGTGGCTTTTTCATCAGGCTCGGTAATATTCAGGTACTGATTCAATTCAGTCAGCGGGCGTGAAAAATATTCCGGCTGCGCGATCAATGTATTCAGCAGAGTCAGAAAACGTTCAAATAGTCCGTTTACCCATGTATCGGCTAATGCATCCAGACGAATATCCCAATTAATGAGTAAATCATTATTTAGCTGCACAAACTGTGCATCCAGTGCCACCTGCGGCCCCTGTGAAATACACCAGTCCATACTGCCAAAATATTCATGTACCTTGGATGAGAACAGATTTTTTTCAGGTAAATCAACTGCGGCAGTAAATACTACCGGTGCGATTTGCGGCGTAGCATGATGACGTGACAAACGCCGCATTACATTGACACCACTGAATTGCCGGTGATCCAGACATTGCCGCCATTCAGTCGCCAGACGCCGGCAAAAAGTTTCCAGATCAGGCTTTTCAGTCATATCAACATTTAACAGCACCAAATCAGCAAAATCACCAATGGTTCGGTCAATATGAGGCAAAAGCGGTTCCCGCCAGAAAAACGGCACATTAAGCCGGTAAGCACGATCATGGGTGACTTTGCCCAATGTATAGGCAAACAACCCCAGTATCAGAGCAGAAAAGGTTAACCGCTGCTGACGGGCAAACCGGCGTAACAGTAATGCCTGCTCTGCACCGATAATTGCACTTAAGCGTGTGCTCTGTGCTCCGGCCGGGGTTGGTTGCTTTAAAGGTAAAGCAGGCGCAGGTGCGATAGTTTCCATGCGTGACAGCCACCACTGGCGAGCACGCTGTTGCTGTTGGCGTTGGTACAGATCCTGCTGAATCCTGTTGCGCCAGTCATAAAAAGATGGCGGTGAAGGCAGACAGACGGTACTGTCTGCGTAAAACTGAGCCAGATCCTCCATCAGAATCCGGAAGCTGGAAGGATCAACGGCAATCATATCGGCATCTATATGCAGGCGGAAAACCTGATTACCCAGAAGGCTGACAGAAAAACGCACTGTCTGTCCTTCATCCAGACTGAGTTGCTGATGTGTCCATTGCCGGCGTTTGTCTTCAAGTTTCTGTTGCTGCTGCGCCTCAGATAAATGTAAAAAATTATCTATTTCCAATACATTTTGCGGTGGTGTATCTCTGATTCTTACTTCACCTTCAGCATTCAGTTGCAAACGTAACAGTTCATGCCGCCGGTACAGACATTCAATTGCCTGCCTGAGCCTGTCTGAATCCAGCTGAGTGCCATTGAATTCGGTATACAGATGCGCAGCTACACCACCGAGCATGGCCTCATGTACACGCCCAAACCAGCATGCAGACTGCATTGAAGTAAGTTCACACATTATTTCTTTACTCTGTTGACAAATTTACGATTTTTGACGATGATACAGGTAAATGAAAATGATTACTAGTTTCATTTAACTAAAATTTATCACTACAGCAAACCGTAATTAGCAACCCTGAACAGACCATCAGAAAAATGTTGGATGATTCAATTTATTTTGATTAATCAATATTTTTGTCTGATTCAGCTGGTTTAACAGATAGAAAAAAAGGCTGATAAGATGATTAGCTATACACACTGGCCTGAAGATTTAGCCCGGAAATACCGCCAGAAAGGTTACTGGCTGGATCAGCCGTTAACCCGCGTGCTGACACAAACTGCCAGACAGTTTCCGCAGTCAACTGCCATTATCTGTGGTGAACGGCATTTCAGTTATGCGCAGTTAAATCAGCTTTCCGATAATCTGGCAGCACGACTGAGTGCACAGGGCTTTGGCATAGGTGATACTGCACTGGTGCAGCTACCTAATATTGCCGAATTTTATATTGTCTTTTTTGCTCTGCTGAAAGCCGGTATTGTGCCTTTGAATGCACTGTTTAATCATCGTCAGCATGAATTAAAGAGTTTTTTCAGCCAGATTAAACCCCGGCTGCTGGTGGCTTCACGTCATCATGAAGTATTCAGCGGAAATGATTTTCTGACTGAACTGACTGCTTTACAGCTGGCACCGGCTTTAACTTTAATGCTCAATGCCTTTGCTGATGATGAAAGCCTGCCAGACTGGTATACCACTGCGCAATCTGATATCTGCCATTATGCTGCTACGCCGGCAGATGAAGTGGCTTTTTTCCAGCTTTCCGGCGGCAGTACCGGTACGCCGAAACTCATTCCGCGTACGCACAATGATTATGATTACAGCGTGCGTGCCAGCGCCGAAATCTGCGCTCTGAATCAGCATACCCGATTACTTTGTGCCATGCCGGCAGCACATAATTATATGCTGAGCTCACCCGGCGCTCTGGGTGTATTTCATGCCGGCGGATGTGTGGTAATGGCGGCAAGCCCCGAACCTCTGAGCTGTTTCAGCCTGATTGAACAGCATCAGGTGACCATGGCTTCGCTTGTACCCAGTGCCGTATCTATGTGGTTACAGCATGCACCTGAGCAACTGGAAAAGCTGCACTCACTACAATTAATTCAGGTAGGCGGTGCCAGTTTTCCGGAATCAGTGGCACGACAGGTATTAAATGTTTTCGGCTGTCAGTTGCAGCAAGTATTCGGGATGGCGGAAGGGCTGGTGAACTATACGCGGCTGGATGACAGCGAAGAGCTTATTGTCACCACTCAGGGGCGTCCTATCAGCCCGGATGATGAAGTAAAAGTGGTGGATGAAAACGGTGACGAAGTGCCTGCCGGAGAAACAGGTATGCTGAAAACACGCGGTCCCTATACTTTTCGCGGTTACTACCAGAGCCCTGAACACAATACACAGGCTTTCGATACAGAAGGCTTTTATTATTCAGGTGATTTGGTACAGCGTAACAGCAACGGATACCTGAAAGTGGTGGGACGGGTTAAAGATCAGATTAACCGCGGTGGCGAAAAAATTGCTGCTGAAGAAATTGAAAAACTGATGATTACCCATCCTGATGTTACCGAAGCCGCACTGGTGGCTATTACGGATGAACGTTTTGGTGAAAAGAGCTGTGCATTTATTGTGTCACAGAATCAGCACTTAACTGCTCTGAGCCTGAAACGCCATCTGCTCAATCTGGGTATTGCTCATTACAAACTGCCTGATCAGGTATGCATTGTTGATAGCCTGCCGCTTACTGCCGTCGGCAAAACCGACAAAAAACGCTTACGTGAAACCTTTCAGCAAAATCCTGCCTGAAATAATTATCAGAATGAGAAACGAGAAACAGCATGACTATCAAACAAATCGATGATTATCCGATGCCTGCTCTGGCACAAATTCCGCAAAACAAAACCAACTGGGAAGCTGATACTGCGCGCTCTGTATTATTAATTCATGACATGCAGAATTATTTTCTGAATTTTTATCAGCAGGACAGCACACTCATCCGGACAATGATAAAGAATCTGCAAAGTTTGCGCAGCTGGGCGGCCCAGCAACAGATTCCCGTGGTGTATACCGCCCAGCCGCATCAGCAGCATCCTCAGCAACGGGCGCTGCTGAATGATATGTGGGGTGCGGGTATTACTACTGCACCTGTTGAAGAGCAGAAAATAGTTGACGCCCTGACACCACGTCCGGAAGATACTGTACTGACCAAATGGCGTTATAGCGCTTTTCAACGTTCAGATTTACTGACACACATGCATAACTGGCAGCGTGATCAGCTGATTATCGGTGGTGTTTATGCGCATATCGGCTGTATGCTTACCGCTGCAGAAGCATTTATGCAGGATATTCAGGTATTTTTTGTAGCTGATGCACTGGCTGACTTCTCAGCGGAGCAACACCAGCAAGCACTGAATTATGTTGCCGGCTGTTGCGGGCAAGTGACCACTACAGAGGCATTGTTACCGGCAACAAATAGTCTTACTCGTGCATGGCTGACACAAAAAATTCAGACTTTACTGGAAATACCGGAAGAAACCATTAACCCTGAAGAGAACCTGATTCTCTACGGTCTGGATTCTTTACGCATTATGCAATTTGCCGCAGAACTGAAACAGTATGACATCAATATTGGCTATGATGTACTGGGTCAGCAGCCTTCACTAAACAACTGGTGGCAGCTCATCGAAAAACAAAATAAAACTGTTTCAGCCTAGCATTGGCTGCAAATAATTAGCCGGACGCTGCATACAGCTTTAGGAACATAAAACATGACTGACTTAAATCTATCCGGCAAGAGCATACCGCCCGGTCTGGCTCATCAGTGGCGGGTAGCCCTGCCCGGGCTGATAAGCGGTACACTTGCCGCTGTAATTGCCGGTATCGCCATGCTGGCAGGGCTATGGTTTATCATTAAATTTATCGATAACATGAGCTGGTGCTGGCTGAATTATGCACTGGTCAGCTGGCTGCTGGCCGCATTGTTTACGGCCTTGTCCTCATGGCTGGCACATCAGGCAGAAAGCCGCTTTGCGGCGGCTTTACGCCGGACAGTGGCACAGCATTTAATCCGCCTGCCGTCCAATATA
Organism: Snodgrassella sp. ESL0324; assembly: GCF_013344955.1. Taxonomy (NCBI): domain Bacteria; kingdom Pseudomonadati; phylum Pseudomonadota; class Betaproteobacteria; order Neisseriales; family Neisseriaceae; genus Snodgrassella; species Snodgrassella sp. ESL0324. Next base: position 25,181 of record NZ_JAAEDS010000016.1, read on the forward strand.
CTGGCTAAACAGAATGAGCAGACACTTAAACAGCTGCTAACCGATGATGTTGCCAGTTTGCATCATATGCTGGCTCATTTACCCGGTGAGATTGCCGTATTCACGGTTATTCCGCTTTTATCCATCGGTATCCTTATTTATTTTATCGGCATATCGGCAATATGGGTATTATTACCCGGACTGATTGCTTCGGTTTATTATCTCATTATCATACCGCGCATGACCCGGCGTGACGGTACCGCACGTATGCAGGTAATGCTGGATATTATTAACAAGGCCGATGAATATGTACGCGGGATTCCGGTTTATCGTATTTACGGGCAGCATTCCAGCGCATTAACTGCCTATACAGAAGCAACTGAAAAATTTACCCGCAATATGGTGCACTGGGTAGCCAAGGCGGCCACGCCGGCAGCCATAGCCACTGCTATGCTACAGGCAGTAGCGACATTTGCCATTGGCTACTGGGTCAGTTATACACAGGACACCACTACTCTGGCTGCCACTCTGTTATTCAGTCTGGCCATTGTGACACCCGCATTACGTCTCGGGCATGGCATTGATTACATCAGAGCCGGACGCGCTGCTGCCGGTCGTCTGACCGAATTTTTACATCAGCCCTTATTACCGGCCGGAACCATAAATCATCTGCCGGAGCCGGCAGTATTATCTATGCATGATGCAGTTTTTTCTCAGGAAGAACAGCCGGTTTTACGCAAACTCAGCTTCACATTTCCCGCCGGTGCCATTACCGCTATTACCGGCCCCAGCGGAGCAGGTAAAACCACTTTACTCAATGCATTAGCCGGATACATACCATTGACATCCGGAACTGTTCAACTGAGTAAGACCGATCTGTCTGCATTACATGACGACACCCGCCACCGGCTGATTCTGTTTATTCCGCAAGGATATGATGTTTTAGACAATACGATTCGTGCCAATCTGGCCTTAACTGCTCCAGATGCCAGCGATGAAGTCATGCAACAGGCTCTGGCCAGAGCCAATCTGAATCTGGATTTATCAACACCTGCCCGTACCCTGTCCGGCGGAGAAAAACAGCGTATCTGCATTGCACGGGCTTTTCTCACTCAGGCAGAAATTATCTTAATGGATGAGCCTACCAGTGCGCTGGATGATCAGAATACCCGGGAAATATTTCAGGCTTTGCAGGAACTGGCTCATACTGCGTATAAAACCATTATCATTGTTACTCACCAGCCGGCTCTGGCCGATAAAGCCGATGCAAAACTGGTACTGGAAGCATTAAGGAGCGAGGCATGAATACAGCAGCCGGCAACAAACACTCCCTTTTTGAAACCATACCGACCGCCACCAGACCCCGCCTGATTGCTGTCAGTATCGGCTGGATACTGGTTGCCGTACTGGAAGCATGTGCTTACACCATACTGGCTCTGGCTATAGTAAATCAGCAGTCGCCACTGTGGGTAGTGATTAGTGCTGCTATTGCCATAGTGATTACAGTACTGGTTACCCGTAACGGCTTTCTTACCGGCGTACGTCTGGCCGGAGATTTATTTGCCGCACTGGGGCGTTCTCTGTCCAGCGCTAAATTGTCCTGGTTTAATGACCAGCGCCGTGCGGTTATCAGTAAAACTGCCGGACAGGAAATTCCGAATTTCATGAGCATTCCGGCGCATCAGTTGCAGACGTTTTTACATGCGCCCTGTCTGCCCCTATTTATCTGTCTCGGGCTGGCTTTTGTTGCCGGTACAGGCATCATGTTAGCTGCACTGGCGATGATATTGCTGTCCTTACTATTACAAGTATGGGCACAATATGCTTTAAATAAAACTGATGCACAACGCCATCAGACCGAACTGGACAGCACCACGGCAACCATTGAACTGGTTGAACACCTTACTCTGCTGCGTACAGCCGCAGGTTCAGCTCATGCGCTGGATACTATCCAGCAGCGCTGGAGCACTCAGGAAAACCTGCTAAGCAAAATTAACTGTAGTGCAGCCAGTGCAACGCTGATAGCTACTTTAGCTAATGTGCTGCCCATGGCAGGTATGGCGGTTTATTGTATTTTGTCCGCTCAGAACGATGAATACCTGATACTGGCTGTATTATTACTGATGGGGCGCGCCGGCGCACCATTAAGCGCACTGGCTACTGCCGGTCTGAGCATCAATGACTTAATCAGCTCACTGCGCCACTTTCAGCAACTTACCCATCCGCCGGTACTGCCTGAAACAGAAGAAACGTGCACTCCGAAGCATGCACAGTTATCTTTGCATAATCTGAACTGTATCACCGGCTCGACAACCATTAATCAGGAGATTCCCGAAGGTGCACGCTTACACGTCGCTGGCGTTAGCGGCAGTGGCAAAAGTACCTTGCTGCAACTATGCCTGCGCTTTGATGATCCGGCTATGGGTGAAATCAGATTAGACGGCATTCCACTGCCTCAACTGTCTTATCAGACACTGACAGACAATATGGCTTATGTGGCTCAGAACCCGATTATTTTTACCGGCACTCTGGCAGACAATATCCGCATCGGCCGTTTTGATGCCAGTGACGCCGAAATCGAAGCTATTGCCAGACAATGTATGCTGGGAACAGTTATCGACCGGACGGATGAAGGCATTCACCAACATGTCGGCCAGCAGGGCTCTGCCCTATCCGGCGGCGAACAGCAGCGCGTAGCCATTGCCCGTGCTCTTATCAAGCATGCGCCGATACTGATTCTGGATGAAGCCACATCAGCACTGGATGAAAGCACGGAACAACAACTGATTGATACTATACTCAGCCAGTCCCGCACCCTGATTTTTGTGTCGCATCGCAGTGCGGCTCCGTGGCAGCCTACCCTGACTCTGGATTTATCGCCGGATATGACATAAACACCAGATATGATTCAGACAAATACTACTGATTAGAGCCATATCTTAAAATACAGGCTATGCATGTCATTTATATCAGACCCGGGCAGAACAGACTGCCGGCAAAACACTTCTGCCGGCAGCAGAAAATTGCTATTGCCGGTGAATGATTCGCCTGCATTATTCAGTCATCACACAATCAGCATCGGCAATAACACCATTCACCAGATATGCATGCCATTAGCCGACACAACGGTTTTGCATAAAATTGGTCAGATACATAACATCTTTCTGCCGGACAACATCAGACAAAGCCGGCACAAACGCCAGACAGAATTTGTAGCCGGCCGGCTGGCGGCAAAATATGCATTATTACAGTATGATTACAGCAACTTTAATCTGAAAACAGGCTCACAGGGACAGCCGCTTTTTCCTGAATCCTTACAGGGAAGTCTGAGCCACACCAGCAATCAGCGCCAATGTCTGGCTATTGCCTGCGTACAGAAAAAACAGCCGACACACCGCTTTCTGGGTATCGATATTGAATACCGGCAGCACCAGAGTATTATGAATGAGCATAAATCCACTCTGACCCTGTTTCTCCGGGCGGCCGAATTACGCTATATAACCGAACACAGTACTGACCTGCCGCTGATGGCGCTGCTGCTTTTTTCAGCTAAAGAAAGCATTATCAAAGCATGGTTTCATCAATATCAGAAACTGATTAATTTTACTGATATAGCTTTCCAGTCGTATCGTCATTCATACCTGAATTTCCTGATTGATTCACCGCTTACCCATGCAAATCCGCAAACAGCAGAAGTTTATTTCCATTGCACAAAAGAAAAAATAATAACCATTGCATATATCTGAAACAGTTTGTGGCTGAATTTTGCCCAGAACAGAAAATTTTTCTGTATTTTTATTATAATTATTGATAATGATTACTATTTGCATTAATATAAACAAACTTACATAGCCTGATTTATCTAGACTTTTCATTACATACAACCCGCATCTGTCTACAGGTAATAAAATGACGATTACAGAATCAAGCGCTGTTTCCCGCTCTCCTATTCAATCTCAGGATCAGTTTGCCTGTTTTGCAACCAGACAGCATCACATCAGTGCCAGACATCTTATCCACAAAATACATATGCCGGTTAATCAGTCCGAATCCTGCAATCAGCAGATTGCCGACTGTTTTAATCACATCAAAGCACAGGGATATGCCAATCCCATTCTTATTGCTGCTATTCCATTTGATACCAGAAAAAACGGCACCTTAAACTTTTACAGTGAATTTAATCAAACTTCACCAGCTCACTTTGAGCACAATACTGCTTCAGCAGGCAAAACAGCAAACTCCCTTATCCGCAAAAAATCATTGGTAGAGCGTCAGGCATTCGAACACAGTGTTCAAACAGCTTTAAGCGCTATGGCGGATAAACAGATGCAAAAAATTGTGCTGTCGCAGGCAACAGAATTTGAATTTGCCCGGCAATACAGCCCGGAGGATTTACTGAATATCCTTATCCGGCAAAATCCTGATGCCTATAAATTTATGATTCCTGTGGAAGAAGACCAGTATATTTTTGGTGCCAGCCCGGAATTACTGTTATCGCGCCAGCAGCAACAGGTACGCAGTAACCCGCTGGCCGGCTCCCGACAGCGCCCGGCCATTCCGGAACACAACAGCCAGACGCAGACAGAACTTTATCAGTCGGCTAAAGACAGGCATGAACATCAGCTGGTTATCGATAATATCCGGCATAAGCTCAGCAGCTATTGCTCAGCATATCAGGCATCAGAAATACCCGAAATTTTAACTACATCAACCATGTTTCATCTGTCATCAGTCTTTCAGGGGCAACTGAAAGCCGATGCGCCCGATGCACTTAATCTGGCACTTCATCTGCACCCCACACCGGCCGTTTGCGGCACACCAACGGATATCGCCAGAGACTTTATTCTCAATCATGAAGGCTATAACCGTCATTACTACAGCGGACTGAATGGCTGGATGGATGCCAGCGGTAACGGAGAATGGGTCGTTACTATCCGCAACGGCTTACTGAATCACAATATTATCCGCCTGTATGCCGGAGCAGGCATCGTTGAAGGCTCAGACGCAGCAGCAGAATGGTTTGAAACCGAAGCCAAAATGCAAACTATGCTCAATGTATTTCAGCAACAGTAACATTATCTGGAGAAACAACCATGCAGCAAGCCATTATCGTTACCGGTGCAGCCCAAGGTATAGGGGCTGCGATTGTTACCAAACTGCTCAAACAGCACTATCATGTTATCGGAATCGATAAACAGCCCTATTCGCCGAGCTGGCCGGTACAACAGATGATTGAAGCCCAGTATCAGACTTACTGGACAAGCATTAGTCAGGATATCACTGCTTTCGAAGAAACCCGCATATTACTCAATACCCTGATTAATCAATACAATATAACCGGTCTGGTTAATGTGGCCGGAGTATTAATTCTTACACCATTGCTGAGTGCCACTGAGGCACAATGGCAAACCAGCCTGAATGTTAATCTGCTGGCGCCCATATTCATCAGCCAGCATTTAGCCGCACATTTCCGGCAGCAGCGACAAGGCTGTATTGTTACCGTCAGCTCTAACAGTGCACGCATGGCGCGCACTGAGATGGGTTTATATGCCACCACCAAAGCAGCACTCAGCCATTTCTGCCGCAATCTTGCTCTGGAAGTTGCCCCGTATGTCCGGGTTAATATCGTTTCACCGGGCTCTACCCTCACAGCGATGCAACAACAATTATGGACCGACAATGAACCACCGGCCGGAATACTGGATGGTGACTTAACACAATATCGTCTTGGCATTCCTCTCAGAAAACTGGCTCAGCCGGCAGATATCGCCAATACCGTTTCTTTCCTGCTCTCTGAAGAAGCCGCACAGATCACTATGCAGGAAATTGTTGTAGATGGCGGGGCAACACTGGGCGTCTGATTCGCTTTAAAGAAAACAGATAAAATACGATTTTTATTTTAGTTTTTCTTATGGGTAAAATATGACAATGCGCTAATGAAACGACATGATAAAGGTTATAATGTCGTTTCCGAGTGATTATCTTTAATATATTCCAATATATCAGCCGGCTGGCAATCCAGATACTGACAGATTGCCTCCAGCGTAGCCAGCCTGATACCTTTTACTTTTCCCTGTTTAAGCAAAGATAAGTTTTGCTCGGTAATACCAATAGCAGCAGCCAGCTCTTTTGATTTCACTTTCCGTTTAGCAAGCATAACATCTAAATTTATTCTAATCGGCACATTAAACTCCTGTTAAATAAACTGCTTATTTTCTTCTGCAATCTGGCATGCTTTTTTTAGTATCTGACCGATAATCATAATACTGATAGAAGGGAATAACAGAATTAAATCACTACTTTCAAATGATATCGAAATATACCGATCCGGAAAATGATTATTAAGCGTTAAGATAAACGATAGCAGAGGCTCTGAGAGCAATTGTAAAACTTCCCAAATCACCAAAGCTTTACCAAATGCATAACAGTAATTTGCTGATTTCACAGAAAAATAATCTGCTTTACTGTAGCTTAAAAACAGCAATCTGAGCTGAACGAAACCATAAGCCAGAATCGCAATGATTATGGTATCAATTAAGGTAGCAGAAACTGCCTGCCATAGAGAAAGTCTGGATATATCAATATCAGCATTACCATCACCCATACTATGAGTAATAAAAAATGAATATCCTCCGGAATTCAGTCCGATATTATGAATATCAAAAAAATAAAATAATAAAGGAGATATCATTCCGATACCTATACAGAATATAGGAATCAGGGTTAACTGAGACATTAATTTGCAATAACGGTTCAATCGGGAATGTGTTTCAAGCCTTACAGTGTTCATGTTTAGTACCTTTTTATAAAAATATAAAAACCAGGCATACAATATCATGTAAATTTAAATTTAACAATAAAAAATTAAAATAAAACGATAATAATTTATTATATAAAATTAATTATTATAATTATTCATCAACCAGATAAAACAACAGCCGGCTTTTATATCTAAAATGAACCAAGCCTGTTCCCTGCTGATACAGAATTAATCTTCAAATAACCATTAAACCGTTACAGAATAAAACAATCATTTAAGTGGTCGGTTGCATTATCAAATGTTATAAAAATAATCAGCACCGGCGATGATAAATATATTGATTTAACATAATCGAAATAAAAACCAGATTAAAGCCAGTAAAAATATTTTTGCTCAGACTTCTATTCAGTAAATACAAATTCAGAAACCGAGAGAGGGGACGGGCAATCAAGAATTCTTAAAACTATAAAAACAGACTTGTTAAACAGTATAGAATACTGGCTTTAGCATATGATTATTTAATTATCGTGTCAGATAGCTACATGTTTGAATGAATGATCGAAATCTGATTCTGAGTTTAGTCAGCATATTCGAAATCTGCCATGTGGAAAGATTTATCGGAGAAAGTCCATAATGCCTAAAGCTTTAGCCGGAATTTTATTTGCACTATCAGCAGCCGCACTAAATGGTTCTATAGGTATTATTAGTAAATTACTGATGGCCAGTGGACTGAATCCTTATGAAATAGCGTTTTATAAAACGTTTCTGGCTTTGGTTTTTGTTTCGCTACTCTTGATACGTACTCCATTTGCCCGGCAAATTCAGATAGTTGCCCCTGTATCAGATAATAATATAAAAATCTGGATGCATATTGGTCTGTGTGCTCTGTTTGGAATATTTACTTTGTTTTTCTTTGAAACAATCGCTTACGGGCATGGCAGTGCGGCGAATGTAGTCGTAATACTCATGGCTTCAGCTACGATAGCTGCATTAGTTTTCGGCTGCTTATTATTAAATGAAAAAATTAAAATATCAGCCGTTTCCGGTGTTGCTATTGCAATCGCCGGCATTAGCGTTATTTCATGGTCTGGGCAGGCCTCATTATTGTTATTGATATTTGCCAGTGCCGCAGGAGCCGGTTACGGGTTGTTTAGTGTATTGGTTAAGAAATTCGGTTTACATGGTGGTATTTATCTGACCAGATTTTTATTATTGTTTGGTCTGATCTATCTGGCTATACCCTATTTAGCAACCTTCCGGCAAAACCCTTTTGATTTTCACTGGCAAACCGTCACAGGGCTGATAGCTTTGGCCATTTTACCTACTATTCTGGGATTTTACTGTACTACCAAAGCACTTGGTTATTTATCCGCTGCTCAGGTTCAGGTAACTGAATTAGCTGAGCCAATATTTGCCATGCTGATGGGCTGGCTGATTCTGTCTGAATTACCTGACTATGCTTTTTTCCTCGGTGCTCTGTTAATTATTATCGGTATTATGCTGATTAATGATGTATTGGGTTTATTAAAAACTTATTTTTTAAAAAAATAAAAGTTAGCAAAAGGTAATCACTCTTTTGTTAGTTATCATATCTTTAATCAAAAAATCTGCAATGCTGATACCTTGGCAGAAAATACACTATTCATAATTCCACCTTTAATATATTTTTTATTGATGTTTTATACCATTCACTTTTATTTATCACCCTGAAAACCAATTTTCTTTAAAGATAAAAAAACAATCTATAATAGTATTAATTCAGTCAAAAAAATAAACTAGTTGATTCATTCTAATATATAAATTAATTTTGATTTGCAATGTACAGATTTAATAGATTTCTCCCGCAAGAATTAAAATTCGTTCTGAAGAAAACTGAAAAGTTACACTCTTATAATATTAATCTATGCTATTACAAATAAGATATTGAACCAAACAGAGCGGTTTAATATCATAATGCTGATTATCTAAATAGCATTATGTTATTGATAAACGTATGGATGCCTTATTTAATATACTACAAAGAACATTAATCAAACTTGATGATATATCATTACTTTTCTCTGAATGTCGAGAATTTTATGGTATTAAGGATTGTCAATCTGAATCAAAAGAACTCATTAAAGAAAGATTGATAAACAATGATTCAATCATTTTTCTAGCCTACGATAATTAAACAGCATATGGTTTTATACAGTTTTATTTTTCATATTCTTTTTTAGCTATATCACTCACTATCATTTTAAATGATTTATATATTATAAAAAGCCACAGAAGATGCGGTGTTGTCACCCAATTAATGGAAAACTAAGAAACTTCGCTAATAATTCTGCCTATAACGGCATTCCATTATGCACATCAATCGATAACTTCAAAGCCAGAGTTCTGCATGAAAAGTCAGGTTATAAAATTGATGATCAATTTGTTTACTATTTTTTAGAGCAAGATAAGACATGAGATATGAAAATTTATGATTTAACCGGCTAATTTGTTCGTCTTGCTTTCTTATCTCTGCTGAGTTGAATTTAAATTTTCTTAAATCCAAATTATTTTTTATCTTGAATATCCGTTTTAAATAATTTGTAAATATCAAATATTTCTTTTTCTATTATTCACAGCCATAAAATGGCACTGTTAACTGTTTCTCTCTCATTTTTATTCTTTATTTTAATTTTTACATTAAATTCTTACGTTTTAAATTAATTATAAATAAGTACATTTATATTTTTTCATGTTAATTCTATATATTTAATATTAATTATTCAATTTGCTCATACCTTTGTATTAAAAAGTTACAAGATTAAGTTAATCGTTTATCTATTCTGAAAATATTGATAATTAATAATTAAGAATTTATAAGCTTTTATTTTTCAAGCGTATCTTTTTCATTAATTGGATTTAACGCTGGGTAAACCTTTGTCATTGTTTATTCCGGAAGATTATTTCCTGAGTCGGTTATCTGCTGATACAACCGTCAAGATAAGCAGATATTTTACAGCCGAGTAAGCAGATTCAAATTGTAGTACAGGGGGTTGGATTGTTGGTTTTGTAACTTTAATCAATCAGGAGAAAACCTATGAACAAGGTTTATCGGAATGTCTGGAATGAAAATACCCAAACATGGGTAGCCGCATCAGAGCTGGCGAATAGTAAAACCAAATCAAATACTGTTTGTGAACAATCAATAGTTAAAAAAATTATTAATAAGCTAGGACTGAAAAAAATTGTTAGCGTAACAATAACAGCGCTGATTTTAGAATGGCAGGCTATTGCTCCAGTATATGCAGCTAATGCGGCAATTGTCGGCGGCAATAACAGCGGTACAGTTTGGCCGGGTGGCGGCTATCAATATGGCGGCCATGGTAGCATGGTATTCTCGGGTGATGACGACCATTGTGGTGCAGACAGAGTTAATGGTCGCAGAACCGTTTCAGACGGCATTACAGCAAAAGATGAATACTTACGTTTCATTAGAAATACTGCGTTTGCGAACGGTCGTCCGTACGGAAGCGTAACTTCTAACAAAGCAGAAGCATGGAGTGATGAAGGTAAGACCGATGGCGGAACCGGTTATCAGGCCGCCCCTACCGGCGGTGATAACAATGCAATGCCTGTAGCTTATGGTATTTATTCTTTTGCCTATGGCTGCGGTTCTTACGCTACCGGGAATTATTCCACTGCATTCGGAGCTAACGCAACTGCAACTGCGGGCGGAGCAATGGCTTTCGGCGTAGCATCTCTGGCTTCCGGCGCTGCATCAATTGCCTTTGGTATAAGCTCTCAGGCAACTGGTATTTCCAGTGTGGCTCTGGGCTCTATGGCTTCTTCAAATGGTACCGGCAGCGTAGCAGTTGGTTTAAGCAGTGCTGCAAATAAAGATGCAGCGGTTGCTTTGGGTACCAGTGCAACTGCATCCGGTAACAGCAGTGTGGCAGTCGGTAATGCAGCACAGGCAGCTGGCGATCAGAGTATCAGTATTGGCGCGGGTAATCAGGTCAGCGGGCGTAAATCCGGGGCAATCGGCGGTGTACAAAGCAATGCCACTTTCAAGGATGGTGAAATAAGTGCAGCCCCGAGCAACCCAACCAATACCAATATTACCGGTAACAACACTTATTCTCTTGGTAACGAAAACGGCACAATTGCTGTTGATGATTCTGGTGTTTTCGGTAATAAAAATACCATTAGCGGTACAACTGAAGGCGTAAATAATATCCGTATTGTTGGTAATAACAATACTGTTAGTTCAGCCAAAGATTTGGTTTTTGGTAATGATAATACTGTTAGTTCAGCCAAAGATTTGGTTTTTGGTAATGATAATACCGTCACGGCCACTCGTGGCCTGATTCTGGGCAATGATAACACGGTTAATGCCGATCGTGGCTTAATTATTGGTAATAACACAAGTACAGGTGCCAATGCTACTGATGCAATTGCTATTGGTAATTCTGTCAGCGTTAGCAATGCCAGTGGTATTGCAATAGGTACCAATGCTACGACTATTGTAGACACAGGTGTCGCTCTGGGCAGCGGATCAGTTGCCAATATTGAGAAAGGAAAAACCGGCTTTGACCCTACTGGTACAAATTCTGCTGCGAATAATCCGACCTGGACCAGCACCGCAGGTGCTGTTGCTATTGGTAATACAGGCAGCGGAATAACCCGTCAGTTAACCGGTCTGGCAGCAGGTACAAACGATACCGATGCGGTGAATGTGGCACAGATGAAAAATCTGGCCAGTGTTACAACCACCGGTTTAAGCTCGTTGTCTACTGCTGTAAGCAAAGTCGGTGATATGAGCAATGTTAATAGTAATATCAGCACACTGAACAGCAATGTTTTAGCTTTACAGTCTGATGCGCTGCAATGGAAAAACAATGCCGATGGTTCCGGTGCCTATGATGCCAGCCATGGTACCACTCAGGCGCAGAAGATTACTAATGTGGCTGCCGGTCAGTTGGCAGACGATTCTACTGATGCTGTCAATGCCAGCCAGCTTTATCAGGTATCTACTTCTTCTGCTAGTGGTATCACTTCTTTATCTACCGCTGCTCTAAACACCACCGGTAAACTGAATACGGTAAGCAGTAATGTTTCTGCTTTGCAGTCTGATGCGCTGCAATGGAAAAAGAACACAGATGGTTCCGGTGCCTATGATGCCAGCCATGGTACTAATCAGGCGCAGAAGATTACTAATGTGGCTGCGGGTCAACTGGCAGACGGTTCTACTGATGCAGTTAATGCCAGCCAGCTTTATCAGGTATCCACCTCTTCTGCTTCCGGTATCACTTCTTTATCTACCGCTGCTCTAAACACCACCGGTAAACTGAATACGGTAAGCAACAATGTTTCTGCTTTGCAGTCTGATGCGCTGCAATGGAAAAATAATGTTAATGGTATTGGCGGATTTTATGATGCCAGTCATGGTACTAATCAGGCACAGAAAATTACCAATGTAGCTGCCGGTCAGCTGGCAGACAATTCTACTGATGCGGTCAATGCCGGTCAGCTTTATCAGGTATCCACCTCTTCTGCTTCCGGTATCACTTCTTTATCTACCGCTGTGAGCCGTGTCAGTGATATGGCCAATGTAAATGGTAATATCAGTACACTGAGCAGCTCTGTTGCTGATTTAAAATCTGATGCACTGCAATGGAAAAAGAATGCCGATGGTTCCGGTGCCTATGATGCCAGCCATGGTACCAATCAGGCGCAGAAGATTACCAATGTGGCAGATGGTCAGCTGGCAGACAATTCTACTGATGCGGTCAATGCCGGTCAGCTTTATCAGGTATCCACCTCTTCTGCTTCCGGTATCACTTCTTTATCTACCGCTGCTCTTAGCACTACCGGCAAACTGAATACGGTAAGCAGCAATGTTTCTGCTTTGCAGTCTGATGCGCTGCAATGGAAAAAGAACACCGATGGTTCCGGTGCCTATGATGCCAGCCATGGTACTAATCAGGCTCAGAAGATTACTAATGTGGCTGCCGGTCAGCTGGCAGACGATTCTACTGATGCTGTCAATGCCAGCCAGCTTTATCAGGTATCTACTTCTTCTGCTTCCGGTATCACTTCTTTATCTACCGCTGCTCTAAACACCACCGGTAAACTGAATACGGTAAGCAGTAATGTTTCTGCTTTACAGTCTGATGCGCTGCAATGGAAAAAGAACACAGATGGTTCCGGTGCCTATGATGCCAGCCATGGTACTAATCAGGCGCAGAAGATTACTAATGTGGCTGCCGGTCAGCTGGCAGACGGTTCTACTGATGCAGTTAATGCCAGCCAGCTTTATCAGGTATCCACCTCTTCTGCTTCCGGTATCACTTCTTTATCTACCGCTGCTCTAAACACCACCGGTAAACTGAATACGGTAAGCAACAATGTTTCTGCTTTGCAGTCTGATGCACTGCAATGGAAAAATAATGTTAATGGTATCGGCGGCTTTTATGATGCCAGCCATGGTACTAATCAGGCACAGAAAATTACCAATGTAGCTGCCGGTCAGCTGGCAGACAATTCTACTGATGCGGTCAATGCCGGTCAGCTTTATCAGGTATCCACCTCTTCTGCTTCCGGTATCACTTCTTTATCTACTGCTGTGAGCCGTGTCAGTGATATGGCCAATGTAAATGGTAATATCAGTACACTGAGCAGCTCTGTTGCTGATTTAAAATCTGATGCACTGCAATGGAAAAAGAATACCGATGGTTCCGGTGCCTATGATGCCAGCCATGGTACCAATCAGGCTCAGAAGATTACCAACGTTGCAGACGGTCAGCTGATAAATGGTTCTACTGATGCGGTTAATGCCGGTCAGCTTTATCAGGTATCTACTTCTTCTGCTTCCGGTATCACTTCTTTATCTACCGCTGCTCTTAGCACTACCGGCAAACTAAATACGGTAAGCAGCAATGTTTCTGCTTTGCAGTCTGATGCACTGCAATGGAAAAACAATGCCGATGGTTCCGGTGCCTATGATGCCAGCCATGGTACTAATCAGGCTCAGAAGATTACTAATGTGGCTGCCGGTCAGCTGGAAGACAGTTCTACTGATGCAGTTAATGCCAGCCAGCTTTATCAGGTATCCACCTCTTCTGCTTCCGGTATCACTTCTTTATCTACCGCTGCTCTAAACACCACCGGTAAACTGAATACGGTAAGCAACAATGTTTCTGCTTTGCAGTCTGATGCGCTGCAATGGAAAAATAATGTTAATGGTATCGGCGGCTTTTATGATGCCAGTCATGGCACTAATCAGGCACAGAAAATTACCAATGTAGCTGCCGGCCAGCTGGCAGACAATTCTACTGATGCAGTTAATGCCAGTCAGCTCTACCATTTATCCACCTCTTCTTCTACCAGCTTTAACTCATTGTCTACCGCTGTGAGCCGTGTCAGTGATATAGCCAATGTAAATGGTAATATCAGTACACTGAGCAGTTCTGTTGCTGAATTACAGTCTGATGCGCTGCAATGGAAAAAGAATACCAACGGCTCTGGTGCCTATGATGCCAGCCATGGTACCAATCAGGCGCAGAAGATTACCAATGTGGCTGCTGGTCTGATAAATGAAAATTCTACTGATGCGATTAATGCCGGTCAGCTTTATCAGGTATCTACTTCTTCTGCTAGTGGTATCACTTCTTTATCCACTGTTGCTCTAAGCACTACCGGTAAACTGAATACGGTAAGCAACGATGTCTCTGCTTTAAAATCTGATGCATTGCAGTGGAAAAGTAATGTAGACGGTAGCGGAGCTTATGATGCCAGTCACGGAACTAATCGTGCGCAGAAAATCACCAATATTGCTGCCGGTCATATAGATGAATACTCTACTGAGGCAGTCAATGCTGCTCAGTTTTATCAGCTATCTACTTCTTCATCTACCGGACTGAGTACATTATCATCCACTTTAAATCGTGCTGGTGATCTCACGAATGTTAACAGTAATATCAGTACATTAACTACTAAAGTGAATGATTTGGTTATTGATGCTCTGCAATGGCATGGAAATGCAGATGGTTCCGGTTTTTACGATGCCAGTCACGGAACAAACCGTGCGCAGAGAATCACCAATATTGCCGCCGGTCAGGTTAATGAACATTCTACTGATGCGGTCAATGCTGCCCAGCTCTACAGCTTATCCACAACGACTTCAACCAGTCTGAGTAATTTGAATGAGGCAGTAGCCACTACTGGTAATATTGCCAATATCTCTCATAATGTCAATGTTTTAAATGACCAGGTAAGCACTCTGCTCGGTGGCGCGCTGCAATGGAAAAGTAATGCTGATGGCTCAGGCTTTTATGATGCCAGCCACGCAACAAGTAGTCCGCAGAAAATCAGCAATGTAGCAGCCGGTGTACTGGATGAGCATTCTACTGATGCAGTCAATGCCGCTCAGCTCTACAGCTTGTCTACAATCACATCGACCAGTCTGAGTAATCTGAATGAAGCGGTAGCTACTACTGGTAATATTTCTACTGTTGCCAGCAATGTTTATGTTATGAATACTCAAGTTAGCTCTCTGCTTAGTAATGCGTTGCAATGGCATGGAAATGCTGATGGTTCTGGTTTTTACGATGCCAGCCATGGAACATCCAGTCCTCAGAAAATCAGTAATTTAGCGGCCGGTGTACTGGATGAGCATTCTACTGATGCGGTTAATGCCGCCCAGCTCTACAGCTTGTCTACGACCACTTCAACCAGTCTGAGTAATCTGAACGCAGCGGTGGCCAATACAGGTAATGTTACCAACATCACTAATAATGTTACTCAGCTAATGGCTGATGCCCTGCAATGGAAAAAAAATACCGATGGCTCAGGTGTTTATGATGCCAGCCATGGCACCACTCAGGCGCAGAAGATTACTAATGTGGCTGCCGGTCAGCTGGAAGACGGCTCTACTGATGCGGTTAATGCCAGTCAGCTTTATCAGTTATCCACCTCTTCTGCTACCAGCTTCAGCTCACTGTCTACTGTTGTAAGCCGTGCCGGTGATCTGACCAATATCAATGGTAATATCAGTACAGCAAACAGCAATATCGCTGCTTTACAGTCTGATGCGCTGCAATGGAAAAAGAACACCGATGGTACTGGTGCCTATGATGCCAGCCATGGTACCACTCAGGCGCAGAAGATTACTAATGTGGCTGCCGGTCAGCTAGAAAACGGTTCTACTGATGCAGTCAATGCCAGCCAGCTTTATCAGGTATCCACCTCTTCTGCTTCCGGTATCACTTCTTTATCTACCGCTGCTCTAAACACCACCGGTAAACTGAATACGGTAAGCAGCAATGTTTCTGCTTTACAGTCTGATGCGCTGCAATGGAAAAAGAACACCGATGGCTCTGGTGCTTATGATGCCAGCCATGGTACTAATCTGGCGCAGAAGATTACTAATGTAGCTGCCGGTCAGCTGGCAGACGGTTCTACTGATGCAGTTAATGCCGGTCAGCTCTATCAGTTATCCACCTCTTCTTCTACCAGCTTCAGCTCACTGTCTACTGTTGTAAGCCGTGCCGGTGATCTGACCAATATCAATGGTAATATCAGTACAGCAAACAGCAATATTGCTGCTTTACAGTCTGATGCGCTGCAATGGAAAAAGAATGTCAATGGTAACGGCGGCTTTTACGATGCCAGCCATGGCACCAGTCAGGCGCAGAAAATTACCAATGTGGCTGCCGGTCAGCTGGCAGACGGTTCTACTGATGCGGTTAATGCCGGTCAGCTCTATCAGTTATCCACCTCTTCTGCTACCAGCTTCAGCTCACTGTCTACTGTTGTAAGCCGTGCCGGTGATCTGACCAATATCAATGGTAATATCAGTACAGCAAACAGCAATATTGCTGCTTTACAGTCTGATGCGCTGCAATGGAAAACCAATACCGATGGCTCTGGTGCCTATGATGCCAGCCATGGTACTAATCTGGCTCAGAAGATTACCAATGTAGCTAACGGTGATCTGACGTATAACTCTACCGATGCTGTAAATGGCAGCCAGTTATCTACTACTAATTCCAGTCTGAGTATCGTTTCCAGCTCAGTACACAAAGTGAACGATACAGTAAACAGATTGGAAAAAGACAGCTTGCAATGGGTACAGGAAGAGAATGGCAACAGTTATTATGATGCCAGCCATGGTGTTACCAATGCCCGGTATCGAATTACCAATGTTGCAAACGGTTTACTGGCACCTGATTCATCTGATGTAGTGAATGGCAGCCAGCTATATACTACAAATTCTAGTATTAATGCTGTATCCACTTCGGTAAATTCAGTAACTGCTGCTGTAACCAGACTGCAGGACAATACTCTGCAATGGAATGGATCTGCCTACGATGCCGGCCATGGTTCTACTATGGCGCAGAAAATCACCCGCGTAGCCGAAGCTGATTTAGCCCCGGATTCCACCGATGCTGTCAATGGCAGTCAGCTAAATCAGACTAATTCGAGGGTAGGCAGCTTAAGCTCTACTGTGGCAAGTCTGAATGATAGCCTGAATAAGACCAATACGCGGATTAACAGTATTGCTGAATCCACCTCCAGAATTTCCGATAATTTGTCTTCTGCTACAGATAAAATCAATGATCTGGATCAGAATGCCCTGCAAATAAATGGTGAAAATTATGATGCAAACTATAAAAAAATCACCAATATTACAGGCGGAAAAATTGAACAAGGTTCAAATGAGGCAGTAACAGGCGGTCAGCTGTTTACCACCAATGAGAAACTGAACACCGTTTCCTCTTCTGTAGGTAATCTGACTGGCAGACTGAATGGTGCTATTGACCGTCTAGATACAGTTTCCGGCGCAACAGCTACGCTGTCGACCAGCTTAGCAGAGGTTAATACCAGCATCAGTACCCTGCGACGCGATGCACTGAGTTGGAATGGTAATGCTTATGATGCCAGCCATGGTTCCGGTGCTGCCCAGAAGATTACCAATGTAGCAAACGGTACAGTGAGCAATAGTTCTACCGATGCCGTCAATGGCAGCCAGCTGTATAATCTGTCCACCTCACTGAGCAGCAGTCTTTCCATTGTGACTGCCGGTAACAATACCGGACTCTCTACTACCAACAGTAATATTTCTACTTTGTCTAGTAGTCTGAGTTCTGCGGTGAATAACATCAGTAATCTGCAACGCGACGCACTGCAATGGAATGGTAATGCTTATGATGCCAGCCATGGCTCTGGCGCTGCCCAGAAGATTACTAACGTGGCCAACGGTACACTTAGCAGTGGCTCTACCGATGCCGTTAACGGTGACCAGCTGTATAATCTGTCTACCTCACTGAGCAGCAGTCTTTCCACTGTGACTGCCGGTAACAACACCGGACTCTCTACTACCAACAGTAATGTCTCTACTTTGTCTAGTAGTCTGAGTTCTGCGGTGAATAACATCAGTACCCTGCAACGCGACGCACTGCAATGGAATGGTAATGCTTATGATGCCAGCCATGGCTCCGGCGCTGCCCAGAAGATTACTAACGTGGCCAACGGTACACTTAGCAGTGGCTCTACCGATGCCGTTAACGGTGACCAGCTGTATAATCTGTCCACCTCACTGAGCAGTAGTCTTTCCACTGTGACTGCCGGTAATAATACCGGACTCTCTACTACCAACAGTAATATTTCTACTTTGTCTAGTAGTCTGAGTTCTGCGGTGAATAACATCAGTAATCTGCAACGCGACGCACTGCAATGGAATGGTAATGCTTATGATGCCAGCCATGGTTCCGGCGCTGCCCAGAAGATTACTAACGTGGCTGCCGGTCAGCTGGCAGACGGTTCTACTGATGCAGTGAATGCCGGACAGCTATATAGTATTTCGTCTTCCATCATTAGCACTGTATCAAGCTCAGTTGATCAGGTAGTTACTGAGAGCAGGACAACGATAGAAACGATGAACAAAGATATCAAAGCTGCTCAGGATGATATTAAAACTGCTCAGGATGATATTAAGACCTCAAAACGTTTGATTGACGAATTGCAGAAGAACTCAGTGCATTTTGATGATGGTACAACAGCCTTCTCAAATCAGCTGACTCGTGACGCAAGCAACGAAAGAACCATTAGTGGAGTTGCAGACGGACGAGTAGACGCAACATCTAATCAGGCAGTAAATGGTCGTCAGCTCTATTCACTGTCCACTTCCACCTCAACCAGTCTGTCCAGTCTGCAGGATCAGCTTCACCTTGCTTCCGGCACCATACCGGCAGGAATATCCACAACATTGAGCTCATTACAGCTTAATGCCCTGCAATGGAACGGGTCAGCTTACGATGCCAGTCATGGCTCCGGCACTGCCCAGAAAATTACCAATGTTGCTTCTGGTGATACAGGCCAGAATTCAACAGAGGCAGTAAATGGCAGCCAGCTGTGGCAACTGAAAAATGAATGGAAACAGGATTTACAAAGTCTTTCCAGCTCAGTGGATAGCAAGCTGGCACAAAACAGTGGTGGCGGTAATGCTTCTGCGATCAATGAAGCAACTGAAAAAGCCAATCAGGCTATTTCGGATACCCAGAGACTGTCTGCTTCAACAGCTGATGCCCTGTCTGCAGTAGCAGCCAGCCTGGGCGGTAATGCCAGCTACAACCCACTCACCAGAGCCGGCACAGGTGGTTTCACTGCACCAAGCTATACAACCAGCAATGCTGATGGTACTGCGGTAACAGCCAATAACGTAGGTGATGCCATTAACAATCTGTATAACGGTGGCAGCAAATATGCAAAAGTTAATTCCACTCAGGCTGTGGCTTCAGCAAGCGGAAGTGATGCTATTGCTGTAGGCGGTGCAGCAGCTGCCAGTGGTAAGGCTGCTGTAGCTATTGGTTCACAAGCAACAGCCAGTGCAGAAAACGGCGTTGCTATTGGTAATCATGCCAGCGTTACTCAGAATGGCGGAATTGCGCTCGGAGCCAACTCTGTGGCCAATACGGCAGCAGGTATTAATGGCTACATTCCGGTTAGTGCTACGGCACAACAGGCAAGAGCCATTCAGGCAACCACCAGCACTCAGGCCGCTGTGTCTGTTGGGGACGCTGCCAATGGTGTTTACCGTCAGATTACAGGTGTCGCTGCCGGTACTGCCGACACCGATGCAGTCAATGTGGCGCAGCTGAAAGGTGTTAATGCCCGCATGGAAAATATCAACCGCTACGTCAATGATGTTAACGACCGCGTACATCGTGTAGAACGGCGTGCCTATTCCGGTACTGCTCTGGCCATGGCACTGTCTGGTGCTTATCTGCCGCAGTTAAATGCCGGTGAACAGACAGTAGGTGTAGGCATGGGTTCATATCATGGTTATGCTGCAGTTGGTATTAACTACAAAGCCACAAACAATACCGGTAAATTCTCATGGGGTGCAGGTGTCTCCACTACCGGACGTGAAACCGGCTTTAATGCAGGTATAGGCTATAAGTGGTAATTATCAGATAAATAGCTTCAAAATCGGGCATACACAGGTATGCCCGATTTTTTTTGCTGAAAATAACAAATAAAAGCACTGAGAGATGGCATTATCCTAATACTGAAGACTAAATTATGAAATATCAATTTTTTTAGTTTTATCAATTCGCTTCTAATACCAATAAAACAACACTTTAAAAATAAAACTCTTAACCATTAACAAAAAATATTGCAAATACACTAAATCGAAGAATATGCAGTCGGTTTCTGTTTATTATCCATTTATATTATTCAATAGTCATCAAAGCCAGTTCAGCGAATATGGCTACAGCTAAAGATATTCTGTCCTGTATACAATAATTAATTTCACAATCGTCTGATTAATCTCGCATTTATCATAAAAATATGCAAAATATATAATATCCGGCAATACATGCCAAACAAGTAAAAACTGGCTTTTCAGCCATAAAACAGACTTAATAATCCGGATAAACAAACCATTTTTACCCAGAATGAAAATGCATATCGGATAACTCATACATATCTATGAGTCAATAATTGACAGTTCCTTGCTTTAGCGGCAAGATAAAGACGTTACGTTCAATAGCGTAACCAGCTTTGACAGGCTGAACAAAGAGGCAGACTTTTTGCTACTTACCTAAAAAAGTAGCGTTTGTCTGTAAAAACCCATTGCCACCGCTTTTTTTCATGGTGGACAGTGGCAGGGAGGCTTTACGCCTACCGGTACTCTTTGTCGGTCTGTCAACCCTGCCATTTGTCTGCCGCCATCTGTGTTTAACAGCACACTTGCGGTCTCATGATTAAAGAGAAGGGCAATGATATGAACATCTACAAAGCAAATCTCCCCTTTCAGAAACTACAATCTAACCTGTTTGCACAAAAACTAGTGACAATCAGGTGTCGTCCTGACACACAGATATACTACATACTTCATACAATTACTCATTCAGCATAAAACACAAAGGGAGAATAAACAATGAAACTTCTTGCGCCTGACAAGAATGCGCTATCCACAGCATTGCACGACAATCTACAACTGCAATACCCCTTTGCACTTTATTATATACAACAAACTACATCACTCGGCAGCCAATGGCATAACGAACCAGAGGAAATTACCGAATATACAGCTTATATCCTGTCACCCTATATCATCAAAACTGACTCAGACTGGCAGGATAGCGGGTTGCTGGTTTTCAAGCCCTGTAACAGCATCATCAGTGCCGAAACCCTGGTATTTTCATTCTGCAAACAGCGTAACTGGGAACCCCTGCTCTGGCAAGGGATAGAACCCATAGCACAACAAATATGGCAGGCAGTACACAGAACCTAATCATTTTCTGCTTATAGTAATTTCACCATAGGCAACTATTTTCGATAACTGTTTATTCATACCACCAAACCAGCCCGAACAGTTTTTTACTTCAAACTAACACATACCAATTAAAGTACTATCCGGAATCTGTTCCGGCTGATCATTTCCATAACCAGCGCTATCACAACCACAGACTTAATTTAACATTACTTAACTTATATATCAATAGTTTGCCTGCACCACAACAGCAAATAATTTAGAAATTTCTCTATTAATTTTCCGGTTGGTAACGACCAGATTAAAATTGATAATGGCTGAAACCATTTCCAACCGGCGTTTTCAGATTTTTTAATCTATATATTTATTAATAAAGAATATATTCAATTGTCAATTTAAATTTGTTATTTATAAGACACTTTTACGGACAACCTCAAAAAATTACTGTTATTTGCACCACAATAAATAACATTAAACACCAGTAAAAAACATAATTTAATTATTTTCTAACATTGGTAAAAGGAGT
Organism: Snodgrassella sp. ESL0324; assembly: GCF_013344955.1. Taxonomy (NCBI): domain Bacteria; kingdom Pseudomonadati; phylum Pseudomonadota; class Betaproteobacteria; order Neisseriales; family Neisseriaceae; genus Snodgrassella; species Snodgrassella sp. ESL0324. The sequence continues at coordinate 47,204 of NZ_JAAEDS010000016.1, forward strand.
ATATTGATAATCCTTATCAATTGATATGCAGTCATATCTGATTCAATTTGTTTCAATATGAATAAAATAGGGAAATTAAAGATGCTGTTACAAAAAATTGCTATTGCCAGTGCCGCTCTTGTATCAATGGCAGCCTTTGCTCAGGAATACCCCATGGGTAAACCTATTATTAAAAACGGAATGGAAATTTCCGGTGTATATCTGCCGCCTATTACCATGGACACTGATGGCATGGATCACAGTAATATGCATTTGCCGGCCAGCAAATCCGACGTGCACATGGAAGCCGATATCCATGCAACAGAAGGTAATCCTAATGGCTTTGCTGAAGGAGACTGGATTCCTAATCTGAATATTGAATACTCCATTACCAAACTGACTAAAGGCAAATTCGAACATTCAGGTAAATTCATGTCTATGGTTGCCAATGACGGTCCCCACTATGGTGACAACATTAAACTGAATGGTCTGGGCAAATATCGTGTTACCTACCGTATCTCCCCACCAACAGCCAACCAGATGGCTCGCCATATTGACAAAGAAACTGGCGTAGCTCCATGGTTCAAACCATTTGAAGTCAGCTGGGATTTTGATTATGCCGGTGTAGGCCGCAAAGGCAGCTATTAATCGCATTTAGCTGGCTGTGATCAGGGATTATTCTAGCTTCAACTGGCTGAATAATCCCTTATTACATTATTACTGCCACAACACCTTTCACTGTAAGAATATCTGTTATGAAAAAATTTCTTCTTATCTTATTGGGTTTATGCAGTCTTATGTTTTCATTTTCAGCCATTGCTGACGATAAAGTCACCCTTGAACTGAAAATGAAAGATGGTGATCTGATTCCCCTGACCCTCAATGCACCGGCCAACAAAATTATTCGCATTAAGGTTACCAATATTGGCAAAGGTCCCGTCGAGTTTGAAAGTACCCAGCTGGTCAAAGAAAAAGTACTCGCCCCGGGTGCTTCATCAGTAGTCGTCATCGCCCCGAAAAAACCCGGTACCTATATCTTTTTCGATGACTTTCATCTAAATAAGCCCAAAGGGCAGTTAATAGTAAAATAAAAGCAGGAAATACAATGGGACAAACAATTTTTGTCGTCTGGCGTGAATGTTTCGAAGCATTACTGGTTGTTGGCATTATATATGCATGGATTAAACGTAATCCTGACAGTAGTCATGGTATGCGTTATTTGTTTGGCGGTGTCGGGCTTGGCGTACTGATTTCTGTCATACTGGCATTAATCATCAACGGCGTATTCAAAGCGCTTACCGATGACCATCAAACCATGTTTATGATGGGCATGTCTGCTGTTGCCTGCATACTGATTGTGCAAATGGTGTACTGGATGAACAAACACGCCCGAAATATGAAATCATCCCTGGAACAGGAAATGGCACAACAGGTAGCCCGCAATTCTTGGTGGGGAGCTCTGTTTATTATAGCCATTGCCATTGCCCGTGAAGGCAGTGAAATTGTCGTATTTCTGTCCGGCCAGATTATGCAGCTGAACAGTCAAAATTACTCCGGTTTCTGTCTTGCCGTACTTATCGGCATAGCAGTATCTGCTCTGACATTTTATGCATTTATTCTAACCAGCCGCTTCATCCAATGGAAAAAATTTTTTACCATAACCGGTATTGTCCTGTTATTTCTGGCCATTTCATTATTCCTGAGAGCTGTTGAAGACGGTACCAATATGCTGCTGGAGCATGACGTATCAATTCCTGATTTCCTCATTAGCCCGGCATGGGATACATCACATTTTATTGACGATAGCGGTCTGATCGGCAGTTTTGCTTCCTCACTGTTTGCCTACCGCTCCCAGCCAATGTGGATTAGCGTCATTACTTTTGGTGTATTCTGGTTATTAATGGCTATATTGTTTTTAAGGAAAAAATCCAAATAAGGCAAAACCTGCTACATATCTAATTTACTTACTTTGGGCATGTGCCGGTTATTTCTTCAGCATATGATTTACCGGCACCATTCAATCATGATTTGATTGTTTTTATACAGCCTTATGCTTCTCTAGCATTACTGATAACTAGCTCAGCCTGAAAATCATGCCCCGGACACTTAACGCCCTTATCAACTATATCTGTTACATGTTGCAATATGGTGAATATGAACGAAAGATATGTCACGTTTGTCCCCCTTCTGTCACAATAAAAAGTAATCGGCGCAATGCTTCATCAGTTGCTACCATTGCACTGAAAAACCCTGTATAAATTTCAATCGGAACAGGTCTTTAATCAATTAATTTTAAAATAAAACGAGATATAGAATGGAACAAACCTTTTTTATTGTCTGGCGTGAATGCTTTGTAACACTGATTGTTGTCGGCATTATTTACTCATGGATTAAGCATAATCCGGACAGCAAAAGCGGGATGCGCCATCTGTTTAGCGGCTTGATAATCGGTGTACTGTTCCTGGCAGCAATTATCAGTGGCGTGTTCAGATATATTCCCGATAAAAATCAAAAAATGCTTATGATGAGCATATTGCTATTGACTACTTTACTGACATTTTTAGTAGTGTTTTTGATGTTTGACTATATCCTGAGCATGGGATCAGCACAGGAACAGATAAAAGCTCAGCAGATGGCACATTCATGGACAGCAGCCATGTTCATAGCAGCGCTTACCATTGCCTGTGCAGGCAATGAAATTATCTTATTGTTGTCCGACCAAATGAAGCAGCTGAATAATTCTAATTATACTAATTTATGCCTTGCGGTCATTCTCGGCATTGCAGTATCTGCCCTGACATTTTATCCATTTGTTGTAATCAGCCGCCGCATGCAGTTGAAAAAATACCTTATCATAACCAGTATTATAATGTTAGTTCTGAATTTCCCCCCATATGTCAAAGCAGGTGTATATCTGTCGGCACACAATGAACCCCTTCCTGATATTATGATGTGGCCGGCAGTGAAAATCTCACATTTTATTGACAATAGCTTTCTGTCCGATAGCTTTCCTGACTTAATTTCTGCCTATAATTCGCCGCCTGTATGGTTTAGCATCATTTCATTTATTAGTATCCTGCTATTAATCCCCATACAGCTCTTCTTAAGGAAAATTTTAAATGACACAGAATAAGTTCTGTACACTATTTATTATTTGCTCTTTACTGGTGCCTGCCATTGCTGCAGCACATGGTTTGCGGGCACCAATTATCAATGATTCTAATGCTGTAGTCGCAAAAGGGGATATTCCCACGCCGGAAAAATACCAGTCAGCAATTCGTAATTATCAGCAGGAAGTTGTACTGCAACTAAAAACCACTCAGCAATATCTTAATGCGATTGAGAACGCCTGCAAAAACGGACAGCTGCAACAGGCGCAACAAAATTATATCCGTGCCCATCAGAGTTACGAACAAGTACGGGTTATCGTCAAACTGTTTGGTAATGCCGACCAGAATATTAACTCGCGCGCTGATTATTATCTGCAAGGTACCGATGATCCGAATTTCAGCGGTTTTCACCGTTTAGAATATGATTTATTTAAACTCAAAGACCTACAGCAAGCACAGGCAGAAAACAGCAATCTGCAATATGAAATTATTGATTTACAAAAACGTGTAGCTGCCGATGATCTGGATATTGCCAAAGTAGTTCAGTCAGCATCCGACTTTCTGGAAATGATTCTGCAAACCAAACTTGCCGGCAAAGAAAATCAGTATAGCCATAGTGATCTGGCCGATATCCATGCCAATGTAACCGGTTCAGCACAAATCATGCAGCATCTGCAGAGCTTTATTCCAGCAGAGCAGCGTAAAGCACTGAATCATGGTTACCAGCAGATTTTTGCCATTCTGCAGCATTATCAACTGCCCCAGAACCAATTCCAAAGTTTCAGCCGGCTCAGTCAGACAGATCACGATATCCTGTACTCCTTACTAAGTATGCAGACAGCACGGCTGGCCCAGCTTAGGGCGCAACTAAATATACGTGTTTATTATAAATATCCTCATTAAGGTTTAAGTTATGTCTAAAAACACCTTCAGACATCAGCCTGTCTCAATTGCCTCGCCTGAAGACAATCCGGCCAGCACTACGCGACGCAATAGCATGAAAATGCTGCTGGCCGGAGGGCTGGGTATCGCCAGTCTTGGCGCCGTCAAAGCAGCCAATGCGGCCGGCAACTGTACTCATGATTACAATCAGGCCGTTGATTACTGGGGTAGCCATCAGGCCGGCGTAATCACCCCCGACACCAAAGAAGCTATCTTTGTTGTCTTCAACGTTACTGTAAAAAACAAAAAAGAGCTGCAACAGTTATTCCAGCGGATTTCACAACGTATTGCCTATCTCACCAGACCACAAACACTCACAGCAGGAAAAAATGACCAGCTTCCTCCGGCAGAATCCGGGCTGCTGGGCCAAAATCTGTCTCCCGACTCACTGACAATTACCCTGGCCGTGGGTGCCAGCCTGTTTGACCAGCGTTTTGGCCTGTCTCAGCTCAAACCCAAAAAACTGATTCCTATGCCCCGCTTTCCCAACGACCGGCTGGAAAAAGCATGGTGCGGCGGAGATTTATCAATCCAGTTCTGCGCCAACAGCCGCGAAAGTGTCATTTATGCCCTGCGCGATCTGATTAGTCATTGTAATCAGTATATGGTGCCGGTATGGAAAATGGACGGATTTCTGCCAGCCAGAGATATCGACAATCACACTACCGCTATTAATCTGTTTGGTTTTAAAGACGGTACTGGTAATGGCTCCATTAGCGATAGCAAACTGATGGATGAACTGGTATGGGTAACCAAGAACAACCAGGAACCGGCATGGTGTCTGGGCGGCAGTTATCAGGCAATCCGTCTGATTCGCTTCAATCTCGAATTCTGGGACAGAACCCCGCTGGAAGATCAGGAAAATGATTTTGGCCGTTACAAAACCAGCGGAGCACCCATTGGTATGCAACATGAAATGGATGACCCGAAAATGAACAGTGACCCTCATGGCGACCGTATTCTGTTTGATTCACACATGCGCCGTGCAGAACCACGTATTCCTGAACGGCATGTAGCCAAACTGCGCCGGCGCAGTTTCAGTTACTCGCTGGGTGTACTACCCAACGGGCAACTTGATATGGGTCTGATTTTTGTTGCCTATCAGAACGACCTGAAAAAAGGTTTTATTGATACCCAGAATCGCCTGAATGGCGAACCGATGGAACGTTATATCAAACCATTCGGCGGCGGATTTTTCTTTGTTTTACCGGGAATGGCCAAAGAAAATGACTATCTGGGCAGACTGCTGCTTGAAGGATAAACAGTACCAAAACAGATATTTTTAAGTTTATAAGGCTTAAAAAATAAAATACTTGTGGGGAGGAGTGTTAGCTTTTAGACCTTAAGCAATGCGCACAAAAAAGCCAAAACGTAATAAATACCGAACTTTGCACAAAAAAGTGGTTAAAATATCAATTTTGGCTTTTGTACCAATTCATAAAAAATTGCGCATTTTTTTAAACCTTTTGAGCTGATTATAAACATGGTTTAAACAATACTTAAACTGGATTTATAAACCTTATTTTAAAATAAGCCTAAAATAACACAATAGCAAGCAAATTATCTGCTTAGCTATTGTGTTAAATAATATTAAAAACTATTTAGTTGTCTTCCAAACCACTCAACAGCACCAATTATTTCGAAGTTATTCGGAGTTGCTTTGAGGTCAATAGTAAATGATTTATATTCTTTATTTGCTGATTGAATTAATAGTTTATTATCAGGCATCATCTGCAATCTTTTAGCAAATAAATTTCCATCAATACGAAGAACATATAAACCATCTTGAGGAATATTTTTTGTATGGTTTATTAGAACATTATCGCCATTATTTAATACGCCTTGCATGCTATCACCTTTTATCCTAATAAAACTAAGATCTTTTGGATTAGCATTTAAATAGTATTTTATCCAGTTTCGTCTAAATGCCAGTACTAGATTAGATTCTTCACTATGAAGCATACTATCATGTCCTGCGAAAACCTGAATATTGAAGTGCGGTATAAAAACAAATTCATCAATATCAACAGGCCGCCCTATAACATCAAAAGCTAAAGGCACATTTATATCGGATTGCAATAATTTATCTGTAGGATTTGCAGCATTTAATTGTTGATAAGGATTACCAATCCCTGTCATCAGCCATTTTATATCACAGCCAGTTAATTCGTTGATTTTTAGAATTGTTTCTGCTTTAGGTAGTGAGTTCCTATTAAAAATTTTAAATAACCCAGCTTGGGTCATTCCTATTTTAGAAGCAATAGAGCTTATGGTGTCTTTAGGAAATAGTGTAGATAGCCTATCCTTAAACGTTATATCCATATGTATATAGTCCTCTTGTTTAGTACAAGCAAACTAAAAAAAACGAAACAAAAGTTTAGTTATTTTGTTATGTTATAAACCAAAACAATAAATTAACAATTTTAGTTAAAATTTCACCAAAACTACCAAACAAAAGATTTGATATATATTCTTTTGTTTAGCAATATATCTATAAGTTAATTAAAACGCGTTACCTAATGGAGTAAGTAAATATGCAAAAAAATTCAGCAGACTGGCATCGTGCTGATATTGGTTGCCGTATTAAAAAAAGGGGTGGTCTATATCGACGCTATCTCGAGCTGCTGGTTTAAAGTCAAACACCTTAAAAACAGCATTGGAAATGCCTTATTTAAAAGGTGAAAAAATTATTGCTAATATTATCGGTGTTTCTCCTGAGCAAATTTGGCCGACACAAGATACGCACGGTGCAACTTCCAACCGATTTTAACAGATTTAAAAGTAAATGGTAGATAACTAGGTTAAAACGGTTAATTAATTAAATTCAATATGCTTATCTTCTGAGGAATTAGTTAATTTACAGTTATCAATATTACCCAAAAGCAAGACATTGAAGTACATAGCCAAACGTGATAACTGAGTATGTCGTTATATTGATGATAAAGGCAGAAGCGGTAAACAAAAAATTTTTGTAATCTCCAATTTGCATATGGAAATTTAAATAGCCATTAAGGAGAAGCAAGCACATGAAATTCTAAATAACGAAAACAATGTAATACCAGTTAGACATATACAAAAGTATACTAAAATTAGTAAAAAGTTACATAATGAAATAAAAAAGCACTACAGCATCAACTGTAGTGCTTTCATTTATCTGGCTTATCACTAAATAAATCAGCAATTCCTCAGCCACCTAATATTTTATCTACAATTTCACGACTATCTTTGGACAGCCCGTCATGTTTTTGAATCCGCTGTAACTGCTCAGCCATCAAGGCTTTGCGTTGCGGTTCCAGCCTGCCGTACAGATTAAATGCCTGTACCAGACGAGAAGCCACCTGCGGATTAAACCCGTCAATGTGCAATATATGCTCAGCAATAAAACGGTAACCACTGCCATCGGCTGCATGAAAGTGCTGAATATTACGGCTAAAGCTACCCAGTAAAGAACGTACCTTATTCGGATTTTCTAAGCTGAAAGCGTGGTTCTGTAATGCTGCCTGCACCTGTTGCAGAGTATCCGTACGCTGGCTGCTGCCTATCAGAGTAAAATACTTATCCATCACCAAATCATCATGAGCATGGCGCTGAGCAAACTGGTCTAATAACTCATTACGCTTTGTATCAGCCAAATGATTAATGGCCAGAAGCATTCCGAATTCATGAGTCATATTGGTAGCACGCTGCGGATACTCGGCAGCAATGCTTTGCAATAATTCTGCTCTGGCCTGTACGCCCCATTGCAGTAAAGTATTGCGCAGGCTGCGAATACCGGCCAGATCAGGATGGTACTCCTGCGGGGCAGCATGTTTGCTGTTCTGCTCCTGCTCATCAGCCCACTGACGCCAGTGTGTCAGCGTATCCTCCATACTGCAAGCCAGATCCTGCAACAGTGCCTGACGTGCACGAACATACAGCTCGGGATTAATGCTCTGAGCATCTTCCCATAATTCTGCTTCAGCCGGCACTTGCAACAATACTGCCTTATACGCCGGATCAATATCAGCATTCAGTGCCGCCGTAATGGCCTGAGCCAGCGCAGCATGATGTGGTACAGGCTGACCGGCTTCAAGCGCAGCCAGATTTGCCGTAATGGCACGCCGGTACAGAGTTTGTGCTGCTTCCCAGCGGGCAAAAGAATCACTATCATGCGCCAGTAACAGCATTAAATCAGCATCACTATAGGGATACTCCAGTCTCACCGGAGCACTGAATCCGCGCAATAATGACGGTATGACTTCTTGTATTACATCATTAAAGACAAAAGTCTGCTCAGCCTGATTAAATACCAGTACTGTTTCCTCAACCACAGATTCACTGTTATCCAGCCGGAACGGAACTGGTGAGCCATCTTTACCGATTAAACCGGCTTTTACCGGAATCACCATTGGCTGTTTTTCATTCATATCCGGTGTGGGTGGAATAGATTGCTGCAAATGCAGACTAAATGTACGTTTTTCCGCATCATATTCACCACGTGCTTTAACCTGCGGTGTACCGGCCTGGCTGTACCACAACGCAAACTGTTCCAGATTAACACCATTGGCATCAGCCATAGCCGCACGAAAATCATCACAGGTAACAGCCTGTCCGTCATGCCGCTGGAAATAAAGCTGCATTCCTTTCTGAAAACCGGCTTCACCGAGAAGAGTATGGTACATACGTACCACTTCGGCACCTTTTTCATACACAGTCAACGTATAGAAATTATTCATTTCTTCGTATGAAGCCGGTCGTACCGGATGTGCCATCGGACCGGCATCTTCCGCAAACTGCATACTGCGCAATACCCTGACATTATGAATACGGCGTACAGCTCTGCTGGCCCGGTCGGCTGAAAATTCCTGATCACGAAAAACGGTCAGCCCCTCTTTCAGCGACAACTGAAACCAGTCCCGGCAAGTGACCCGGTTACCTGTCCAGTTGTGGAAATACTCATGCCCGATCACACCCTCTATTGCCTCAAAATCAGCATCTGTAGCTGTATCACTGCTGGCAAGCACATATTTGGTGTTGAAAATATTCAGGCCCTTATTTTCCATAGCGCCCATATTAAAATCACCAACAGCCACCACCATAAAAATATTTAAATCATATTCCAGATTAAAGCGCTCCTCATCCCACTGCATGGCATGCTTCAGCGACTCCAGAGCAAAACCTGCCTTAGCACGGTCTTCCGGACGGGTATAAAATTTCAGCGCCACTTCTTTACCGCTACAGGTAGTAAAACTGCCTTCGAGCACCGCCAGCTTGCCTGCTACCAGAGCAAACAGATAGCTTGGCTTGGCAAACGGGTCACGCCAGCATACCCAGTGACGGCCATTATCCAGCTCACCACTATCAATCAGATTACCGTTAGACAGCATAACCGGATACTGCTCTTTGTCACCAATAATGGTGGTGGTAAACTGGCTCATCACATCCGGACGGTCAAAGTAAAAAGTAATTTTACGGAAGCCCTCCGGCTCATTCTGGGTATACAGATTATCACCGGATTCATATAAACCCATCAGCGTTTTATTCTGTGCCGGATATAGTCTGGTCGTGATTTCCAGCACAAACTGTCTGTCCGGTACCGTATGAATAATCAGCTTTTCATCTTCCACAGCATACTCATGCGGATATAAGGATTTACCATCTAAAACAATCTGCAACAGTTCCGCACTGCCATCAAGCACACAAGGTTTTTGCGTCTGCTTTGGTACAACAGTCATACGATTGATTACTGTGGTATAAGCTTCCTCCAGAGTAAAAGTCAGATTAATATCTGCCACCGCAAAATCCGGTGCCTGATAATCTTTAAGATAATGAACCACTTTTTCTTCACTCATCATTAACACTCTTTATTCAAATCTGTTTCGGTAATTGTACGACTGCCATCAATACAATCAACCTCATCACTGCCCTGTCCGGCAACATAATTATCTTTAAATACGGCCATGTTCGCCGTTCTCAATTCCTGCCGGCTATTAATAGCAGAATTGGCAATTATTATTCATATTTAACCTGATAACGACCACCGTTACCAGAACTACCATTTTTTTTCAGCATAGATAACAATAAAGAGGCAGCTGCTGATAATGCCATCCATATGGCAACAAAACAAATAACCGGAAAATAACTACCGCAATATACCCGCAGCAAACCGCCAAGCCAGGCGGTTAATAAACCGCTAATCTGATGAATCAGAAAAAATGCACCAAAAATAAAGCCTTTATACCGATAACCAAAAATAGAACCGGCCAGACGGGATATAATAATGACGGTTCCCATATAAGTTATTCCGAAAAAAATCCCGAACAGCGGTACCATCACCGGCTCCGGCCACAAAACCAGTGCCAACAGGGTTATACAGCGCACGATATACAGCAGACACAGCAATAAAGGCAGAGATACTTTTTTAGCCACCAGATAACCAATCAGTACACTGCCCACGGTTTCTGCCAGCCCCAGCAAACTGAGTGAAGTACCGGTAAACAGATTGGCGGTTTCATTATGACTTAATATTTCCTGTATTGCCGGAACATAATGTACATCAATAAAAATCATTGAAGTACCGCAGCCGGAAAAAGCTAAGGCAGACAGTACAAACCGACGGTCCAGATACCAGTAACGGGGTAAAGGTGCGGTAATATTCTGGCTGACCGGCTTAGATTTAGGCTTAGATTTAGATGATATATTTGCAGGCTGCACTATTACTTTTTCAGGCACCCGGATACCTTCCATCCAGTTCAGCAATGCCGGAATAATAGCCAGACAGGCAAATACACCGGCCAGAATAGCACACAGCATTGGCCATGAGATAAACCCGTCCAGATAAATCCACAGAGGAGACAGTATCATCAGACCGGCAGCGATACCGTTAGTGGCCAGCACATACGCAAACTGGCGCTGCTTAGGTATCACATATCTGTCAATCAGAATACTGACCGGTACAAAAGTCAGTGCAGCAACCGCATATGCAGCCAGCAACAGAAACCCCAGCACAAAAGTCATGAAACTGTTAATAGAGGAAAACAGCAAAAAGGCGCAGGCAGCTGCCAGCATTCCCGATAACAGAACATGACCAGCACCGCAACGGTCACACAGCTTACCGACTAATGTTGAGTAAATACCTTGCGCAAGGCCAAAAAAACCACCAACCAGAGCCATTGTTTCAATACTCACAGCATAATGATCTACCAGACTGGTAAAATAAACCTGATAAACCCCTTTTATTGCTGTGCTGATAAACATCACAATAAAACCATAGCCCACCACTAATCCGGTCTGGATTGCGCGCATGGACAAGCTCTCCTTCCTTATTTATCTGTTATTATGTCTTTTTATACCGGTCTAAAACCGGTAACACCACCACCTTAATACAACAGCCTCTCATTCTCAACAACTATATTCAGATATTGCCGGCAACAACAATAAACTGTGATAAAGTATTATAAATTCGAACCGGCATGTACCGGTAAAATGCTTATATCAATAAATGTATATAAGTATAGTGATGAACCAGTCTGTGGTTAGCAGCATATATATTTATCATAATTAACTTTATATCAACGTATACACTTCTAAAAATAAAACCATGTTTTCTATTTTTGTTTTGTTTTCCAGTCTGTAAAGGATACACCATGAGCCGACCACCTGAGTTAAAACGCACACTGAAAAACCGACATTTACAATTGATTGCTATTGGTGGCGCAATCGGTACCGGTCTGTTTATGGGTTCAGGTCGTACGATCAGCCTGGCCGGACCATCTGTGTTGTTTACCTATGTCATCATCGGCGCATTTCTGTTTTTTGTAATGCGTGCCATGGGTGAATTATTGCTGCATAATCTGCATTACAAATCTTTTGTTGATTTCACTACTGATATCCTGAATCCGACTGTAGGCTATTATGTCGGCTGGTCATACTGGTTTTGCTGGGTAGTGATTGGTATGGCAGATATCGTAGCGATTACCGGCTATACTCAATTCTGGTGGCCAAAAGTGCCATTATGGCTGCCCGGCATTATCTGCATTGCCATCCTGCTGGCGCTGAATCTGTTATCGGTCAAACTCTTCGGCGAACTGGAATTCTGGTTTGCCCTGATTAAAATTCTGGCGATTCTCGCGCTTATCGGCTGTGGCGGCTATTTATTACTAACCGGCTTTACCAGCCCCAGCGGCATTCAGGCTAAAATCAGCAACTTATGGTCTTACGGCGGTTGGATGCCTCATGGCTGGTCAGGTTTTTTTGCCGCGTTTCAGATTGCCATCTTTGCTTTTGTCGGCATTGAGCTGGTTGGTACAGCTTCAGCCGAAACAGATGATCCAAATACTACCCTGCCGGCTGCCATTAATAAAATACCGGTGCGTGTCATTATTTTCTACGTACTGGCACTAACCATTATTATGACGGTTACCCCGTGGAATATGGTCGCCCCCGACCGCAGCCCGTTTGTCAATATGTTTACCCTGATTGGCATCAGTGCTGCGGCCACTATTATTAATTTTGTTGTACTCACCTCTGCACTGTCCTCCGCCAACAGCGGTATGTATTCTACCGGCCGTATGCTGTACGGCCTGTCGAAAAACGGCGTTGGCCCGAAAGCTTTTGCACGGCTGTCCGCCAGCGGGGTACCGCAAAACGGTCTGTTATATTCCTGTGCTCTGCTGCTGATTGGTGTTGGTCTGCTTTATGCAGAAGGCGACGTGATGAAAGTATTCACGATTGTCACCACCGTATCCAGTATTTGCTTTATTTTTGTATGGGCAGTCATTCTGATTGCCTATCTGCGCTATCGCCGGCTTTATCCTGAAGCGCATGCGCGCTCAGTTTACAAAATGCCTCTGGGTATACCCATGTGTTATGCCTGCCTGATATTTTTTGTTTTTGTCCTATACCTGTTCAGTCAGGATAAAGATACGCTTACCGGTCTGATCGCCACACCAGTGTGGTTTATTCTGCTGACCATGTTCCTGCCTTTGTATCGTCAGCAACTGAAAAAACGCATTACCTATACCGATACAGACCATCTGAATCATTAATACCCAAAAATCTGTCCTGTTTAATTACTATCTGCATCAATTAAACAGGACAGAATCAATAAAAGACCTAAAGCGTATATACGCTTTAGGTCTTTTATTGAATACTAATCTTAATCCGCTTGCTGCTCTTCAATTTTAAATGCTATTGGAAGAATTTTCCTTATCCAGCAGCTGTTATGTAATAACCGCTAAGCCATTTCACACATGCTTAGTATTCAATAACAAATGAAAACATAGTTAAGCATAGTGCCAGAACGGCTGTCCGACCTGAGGTGTAGAGGCCTGTGCATTGTCTCGCGGTACTACCGGCTCCGCTTCATAAGCCATTCTTCCCGCATTAATAGCCAGTGCAAAGGCTTCTGCCATCTTCACCGGCGAGCCACTACGTGAAACCGCGGTATTCAGCAATACCCCGTCAAAACCCCACTCCATTACTTTTGCCGCATGCGAAGGTAAGCCTAGCCCTGCATCAACAAGCAAAGGAATATCCGGTAAGCGTTCACGCAGGACATGCAAAGCATATTCATGTACCGGTCCCAGACCGGTACCAATCGGTGCAGCCCATGGCATCAGTGCCTGACAACCGGCATCCAGCAAGCGACGGCAGGCAATCAAATCTTCAGTACAATATGGAAGTACCTTGAAACCCTCTTTGATCAGGATTTCGGCTGCACGCACCAGCTGAAATACATCCGGCTGCAAGGTATCATCATCACCAATCAGTTCAAGCTTGATCCAGTCTGTCTCAAATACCTCGCGAGCCATCTGCGCAGTTGTTACCGCCTCATCTACACTCAGACAACCGGCAGTATTAGGAAGAATCGGTACAGCCAGCTCCTGCAACAATCCCCATAAACCCTGCCCATGCTCTGCCGAAGTTGCGCTCTGACGGCGTAAAGCAACCGTAATCATAGCCGGCTGCGCTTTCCTTACTGCCGTACGCAGTACTTCGAGTGTGGGATAAGCAGCAGTGCCTAACAACAAACGACTATTAAACTCTTCATCATAAAGTTGTAAAGCCATATTCACTTCCCCCGTTAACATAAAAAATAAAAATCTTCCAACTACAAGCTATAAAGGCAAACTGCACAAAGTATTTATACTTTATAACAAAAACAATAACTTTTCACTTATTTTCACTTAAAACGACATTTGTTATTATTACCCGGTGCATATACATCTAATTATCATAATTAACATTTTTATTTTAAATATCAAAGCACCGCACACATAGCTTTTATCATGATAGGAAACAAAAACCCTGTGTAATAAATGTCATGGTAAATATCAGTCCTAATAAATGAAAACGTTTGCAGCTTCTCTTTCTGCCGGCATGGTTACGACAATTCAATTTATCCTAGCCATCAAGCAAAAAATTTCAGAAATATCTAAGAAAACAAATAAATTCTTAATTGCCACAAACAGCCGGAAAACAGCAACTACAGCCATTCATATCAATTTACCATAACAATACAATTCTGAAATTATTGACAATAATTTTCCTAGTCTATACTATAATTAATAAATAGTAAGGTCGCTAACTAATTTATAGAATTAACCGTATGCAACTTGAAAACCGTTATTTATCCTTTTGTAACGTTCTGGAAAAAGAAAAAATTGTAGATCTGGATAAAATTAAGACATGCTTTACTCTATTATCCGTTGCAAACACTATTGATATTGAATGCGCCAAACGTCTGCAGCAATTTCATTTATCCGAAAGCAGGCTGATTATTTTAGTATTGTTAAAAGAATACCCGGAGCTGTCATTACAAGAAATTGCTAAATTATTAGGCATAACCAAAGCATCAACAACAACACTAATCAGCTCATTAGTTAATGAAAAACTGATTTCAAAAAGAACTGCCAGTCAGGATAAAAGAATTTCCCTCGTCTCATTAACTGATACCGGCACTAAACTGGTTAAAGAAATTCTGCATCAGCACAGCCAGTGGATAGAAAAAATAACCCAAAATTTATCTGCTGAAGAATTAACGATATTTAAAAAAATTCTGCAACAAATTCATCAAAACGTTTCACAACAGGAAAGTCATAATGAAAATAATTGAAGAGCTAAAATCAATACAGCAAGATATGTTTACCCAGTTACCTGCAGAAGTATTGAATGTGATGGGAAATTCATTATCAGAAATGCTTACGCAGAATTTAGATTGCCATGCCATAAAAAGCGGAGATACCGCACCAGATTTTTCTCTGGTAGCGACAAATAATCAAAAAATCGAACTCTATAAATTGCTGGAGACAAAACCAGTCATTCTCAGTTTTTTCCGGGGCAGCTGGTGCCCGTTCTGTGTTAAAGAATTAGAACACTTTAACAAAAATCTGAAATTAATTCTCAATACTCAAGATGTTCACTTTATCGCTATTTCTCCGCAAAAACCTGATATCAGCGCTCAATTAATACAGGAATACAATATTAATCTGACTATTTTATCTGATACGGGTAATCAGATAGCTAAACAGTACGGTCTGGTATTTACCCTACCAGAGGATGTCAGAAATTTATACAAAAATTTAGGTGCAAATCTGCCGGATTTTAATGGCGATGACAGTTATCAGCTGCCCATACCAGCCACTTATATTATCGGTCAGGATAAAAAAGTTATCTTTTCCTATATCAATGTCAATTACATGGAAAGAGCTGACACTTCGGAACTAATCAAAGTACTGAAAAAAGACTAAGCCTGCCATCATCATGATTTCATCCATCACAAAGCGCCAAAGCCAGCAGGCTGAAGTGCTTAACATAATGCCCGTGCATGTCTGTATCATCAGGAATAGCGGCTAAATAATATTTTCCCGATTGTTACAGATATACACGGGCATCGTATCCGGTCTTAAGCATATAAGCCGGTACATCATGCATAAATCAGATGAGTTTTACTGAAACTCCGGATCCGGTTTTTCGGTCAGGCGATTACGCAGATCGCGGCGGAAGATTTCAATTGTCCACATCCACAATAGCGTACCAACAAGTTCGGAAAGCAATTCATCAAACGGCAAATTCCATGGTGCCGGAGATAAATTCAGCACCGGCAGCATAATACCGTGAAACAGAATAGTTACACCAATACCAAAAGCCAGACCTTGCCATAATTTAACTTTAGGAAAAATTTCAGCAGCCATACAGTAAATAATAGCCCATACAATTGAAAACAGAATATGTATGGTACTACCACCCCAGTTCACTACCTGATCTGAATAGGTGTAAACCATGCTGTGAATATCAATACCCATATCCTGAATCATCTGAATAGGCGGTGCTATACGATCCGGGGTTCGTGGCGGCATTATTCCTTCCGTACCTGATTTCACAAAAGCAGAAACCAGACCGCCCATAATTCCGGCAAAAAAGGCTACACCGTAATTGCGACTGGATGGTTGTGTACGAGTAAACAGATTAGACATAATTATTTCCTCTTAATGTAATAATGATTACTGTTTTTTTCTATTAATTAACCCAAAATTGGGGTCGCAAGTGTAAATGCATATTTAATGCTAAATCAAGTAAATTTACCCTCCGAATATCTCTCCAGCAGAGCATAAATAACTGTTTAAAAATCTGAATAGCTGTTTAATCAGCAATATACTGATTTTGTATACCAGAAAATCCATATACCCCTCATCGAATTTTCACTGCTCAAATCACCAATTCATTTATAGATAAACAAAGTAAATTATTCTTCCCGGCAGGTATAAACCGGCTGTTGCCAGATAAGCAAAAACCCTGTATCAAACAGGGTTTTCAAAATAAAACATAACTACCAGCGGGTATTACCCGCCCACTACCGGTCTGACAATATCCACTTTATCCTGCGGCTGCAACTGATAAACAGAATATTGTTTTTTAGATACAAAACAAGTATTTACCGAAACCGCAAATGGTGATTCCGGCATCAGCTGCTCCAATAGATCAGCCACAGTATTACCATTAAAATCAATTACATCATCATTAACACTAATATCCATTAATCTATTTCTCCATTGTCATTTTCCGGTAAAACATCAATATGATAGCGTGCCGGAGCATCCGGAATGGATTGCTGCTGCATTAAGGCCTGTAATACCCGTACTGTCGCAATACTTACTGCCGGCGAAATCATAAAACCGTGCCGGAACAGACCATTTACAGCCACTACATGATTTTGCTTATCATAACGTATTTCCGGGCTTTCGTGATTAAGTGTCGGGCGCAGTTCAGCCATACTTTCCAGAATCCTCGCCTCACCGAATGCCGAATGAACAGTATGCAAAGCAGACATCAGTTCCAGACCGCTGCGCACACTCAGATTACTGTCATCTTCACTTTCAATCTGTGTAGCACCGATAACAAACAACTTATTCTGTTTGGGTGCAATATAAATAGGATAGCGCGGATGCAATATCCGTACCGGACGATTAAGCTCAATATCAGGCGCATAAACCCGCAGCACCTCTCCCCGTACCCCGCGCAGACGGCTATGACCATGGCTATTCCAGTTACTTTTGCCGCCATAGCCGCGGCAATCCAGCGTCCAGTGAGCCAGACCGGCACATTCAGCCAGATCACTGCTCTGCTCCCAGTGACAGCTAACCTGCTTTTGCTCGAGCACATCGGCCAGAGCCAGTAATGTCTGGCGATTATCCAGCTGCCCCTCGGTCGGTAAAAACAATCCCTGCTTAAAACGACCGGCCAGCTGTGGTTCATGCTCACTGATTGCCTGTTTATCCCATATCTGCCAGACGCTGTTATCCTGATGGGCACGCTGCAAGTGATTAGTAAATTGCTTTGCTAAGGCTCGATCCTGCGGATGCCATACAATCAATGAACCATTTTGCTGCATAAATACCGGTGTCGGAAACGAATCCACCCACTGGCGCCAGATGGGCAGACTGGTATAACCCAGTTGTACCACAAGAGGCGTTGCTTCTACTGCCTCAGCTGTAGGTGCCAGCATAGCTGCCGCAGCAAAAGCAGCAGCGCCTTCACCATTACGTTTACCGGCATTAAATAATATTACTTTACAACCCTGCTCTGCCAATAACCAGGCAGTCAGACGTCCCAATAAACCGCCTCCCAGCACTGCAACATCATATTGTTTCATCGTGCACCCATTTTTGTTGACTAGAATCTGTATTCAATTTCAGTCTGCATCCGGTACCATCAGCACCTCATCCAGACAAAATATTACACGGTTTTCATTTAACCGTTCCTTGAATAAAACTATCTTAGCAGGTATAACTTCATATTAATCGTCACAAGTATGCATCATCATGGCCAAGGTTTTTCCGTTACATCCGAAACATCCCGAACGAATCTGCTGGGGTTGTGATAAATATTGTCGTGCTGATGATTTGCAATGTGGTAATGGCTGTATCCGTATTCCGCATCCCTGCGAAGATTTCGGCGAGCAATGGTATCTGGACGGAGACTGGTCTGGTTTGCTTTCAGAAGCACAGCGCGCACAGATCGCCGCCGCCGGTAAACCCTCTTTACCGGAAGAAAAACCACATAAACCGCATATCAAACTGGCGTTAAAAAAGTAAGCTGTCCCTAATGTAACAGCAAATACACTTCCCTGTCAGAACCCATGTCGCAAAAAAACAATTTCTTTAATCCAGCTCATAAATTTGAAACACAGCAGCATGTGGTGCACATCATGCTAAGTTAATTCAGCATGAACCGAACTGACCATTAAACTAAATTTATGATTAAAAATCATATTGATATATTTGAAAACTAGATAAAAGATTGAAAACAGACCGGAAAAATTACCATCGCTATCTATATTACAGAAAATAGTGGCTGTGCAATACACAATAGAATGATTCCGAATGACGATATTACAGTATAAAAACTGTATTCTGGTAAAATTCCAAACCTGTATATATTATATTTATTTAAAATGGTTGATTCTTTCAGATAAACCAATACCTGAAACAATATTGCAAATAGTGACTAGCAGCAGGCAGCAACCAAGCCGGCAGGTGCGCACAGAAATGGTTCTTAGTTCAAAATAACAGCAGATAAAAATAAAACGCCTGCAAATATCTGCAGGCGAGTATTTAATACCGTAATATTTCCTCTATCTTTAAATTATGCCTCTGTATTCTTGGCTTTTTTCAGATCATCGTCTGTGTAATAGACTGTAATTTATGAATTCAATTTTGACAATAGTTTGTAAATATATAGCACCAAAAGACAACAATCTACCTTTTTATAACTAAAATTAGAAATAATATTTCTCAAAAGAATAGATTTATTAAAAGTTATTACCAAAAATGAAAAACAGACAAATGATATTACTATCATCTGCCTGTTGTATAACAAAATTACAATGCCTGCGGGCTTGTAATATCTTGCCTAGTTCATCTGTACTGCCTGAATTGCCGTCAGTGCAATGGTATACACAATATCTTCAATCAAGGCACCACGTGACAAATCATTTACCGGTTTATTCAGACCCTGCAACATCGGACCGACACTCAGTACATGTGCACTGCGCTGTACTGCTTTGTATGTAGTGTTACCCGTATTCAGATCAGGGAATACAAATACAGTTGCCTGACCGGCTACTTTGCTGTCCGGTGCTTTCTGTTTGCCCACACTTGGTACGCTGGCAGCATCATATTGTAAAGGACCGTCAATATGTAAATCAGGACGTTTTTGCTGTGCCAGTTTGGTCGCTGCGGTAACAGTTTCAACATCAGGACCACTGCCGGATGAGCCAGTAGAATATGAAATCATTGCTACTTTGGGTTCAATACCGAATGCTTTAGCAGAATCGGCAGACTGAATAGCAATATCAGCCAGCTGTTCGGCTGTAGGATTCGGATTAACAGCACAGTCACCATATACCAGAACCTGATCCGGCATCAGCATAAAGAATACACTGGATACCAGACTGGCCCCCGGCGCAGTTTTAATCAGCTGCAAAGCCGGACGAATAGTATTGGCTGTTGTATGTACAGCACCGGATACCAGACCGTCTACATCACCGGTAGCCAGCATCATTGTGCCCAGAACTACCGTATCCTGTAACTGTTCAGCAGCCTGTTCCGATGTCAGACCCTTGCTCTTTCTCAGTTCTACCATTGGAGCAATATAACGTTCACGGATACTGTCAGGATCAATAATTTCCAGAGATGCAGGCAAAGTGATGCCTTTAGCCTGAGCCACTGCTTCCACTTCTGCTTTTTTGGCCAGCAGCACACAACGGGCGATACCTTTATTTTCACAAATTGCAGCCGCAGCAATAGTACGAGGTTCATTGCCTTCAGGCAGAACAATGCGTTTATTCGCCGCACGGGCACGTGCCATCATCTGATAGCGAAACGCTGCTGGTGCCAGATGTGTTGCTACAGGTTTCGCCAGTTCGCTACCCAGCACGTCTGCATTTAATTGTGCCGCTACCGCTTTAGCAGCTTCCAGTGCCTGTGCAACCTGTACATCTGCCGGTACAGTAACCAGACCGATACATTCCAGCTGCTTACCATGTTTAGCCAGTTCAGCCTGAACATCCGCCGCAAAACCGGCAGACGGTACATTCTGTGCATCCGCAGTTAAAATAAATCCACTGATTTCAGTATGTCCGTGTGCATAATCATGCAAAGTCAGTTTTAATTGCGCAGCCACCGCCGCTGCTGTCTGACCGGCCACTGCTGCTACCAGAATTACCCGGGCATTCAGTGCAGCCGCAATTTTCACATTCTGTGCCGGCAGATATGTACGGCCTGCTTCAGGTATTGCACCTTCAATAACAACCACATCGTGTTTAATTTCGTCCATCTCGTGGAAAGCAGCAACAAATTCTTCTACTACATCATCTGCCTGTCCCTGATATACACGTTCATCCAGGTTGCTCAGCGACTGCGGTACCGGTAATTTCTGATTCAAGACAGCCTGTACAAGTTCAGATGTATTATCCTTAGCCACATCTTCAGCAATTGGTTTAAAGTACAAAGGCACATGGCCTGTTTGTACAAATACCTGCGCCACGCCCAAACCTACAGCAGTTATATTTGTCTGAGTTCCTGTCGGCACCAGCAAAAATTGTGACATAAACATCCCTTTCATTTAAATTACACTAGCAGCAAATACTGCACTTATCTTATCGCTAACGATTATAATTTACTTCGCTGCGCTATATTATAAGTTACATCAACTTTTGCATGAAAAAACATAAGCCAGCCGGATATCACAGCCTGTTACCAATTTTTAAGCAATGAGCAGCATAATCATTACCAGCATAGTACCGTTAATTTCTATTATTAAAATGTCATATTAAACATTAGCTTAAACTAAAGAGAATCATCCATATCTGTAAAATGGATTTTCAGCTAATAAAAATTTATCAATAACACTGCATAGATGCCTATTGTTGCTATCGCTGAGTTCCTTCGCTGATATTTATTTTATATCGCTGATTTCGTATTTCTGTACTTTCTGTTTTTTGTGTACGCTTTTGATAGGTTCTATCCATGCATCATTTATGTACATCACTTTCAGAGCATGATTATGACAAACTATTAATCATTTATTTCTGATTTAACTTTTAGCAGGATACTCATGATGAAAAAACTCTCCTTATATACCATTGTTTTTGCTTGTCTTGCTTTATGTACTTTATATTTATACGGAAGGAGTAATATGGTCAGCTCAACAACCGGAGCAACTGCATCTAAAACATCAGCAGATAATACTGCCGGATTAACCACCGTAGCAGCTTCTTTTGATGCGCCCACAGGCATTGCTTTTGATAGCTCAGATGCCATGTATGTTACCAACTGGTCTGGCAATTCAATCACTAAAATAACCGCCAACGGTGAGCGTAAAACTATTTATTCCAATATTTCCTCTCCTGCCGGTATTGTAATTGATGCAAAAGATAATATTTACGTATCATCATACAGCGATGATTATATTCTCAAAATAACTGCTGACGGCAAAGCTGAAAAAATTTCTGATGGCTACCATACCCCGACAGGTATTGCTTTTTCCAATTCGGGAAAATTACTGATTACCAACCGTTCCACCGGAGAAATTGTGGCTCTTGATTTAAATAACGGTCGCAAAGAAATTATTGCACGCGGCCTATCCACACCCGTTGGAGTAACACAGTTACCCGATAACAGTCTGGTAGTTTCCCAGTATAGCGGCCGCCTGACCCTAATCAGCCCGGATGGTCAGCAAACAGAGCTGGGTAAAGATTTCACCCGGCCGGGAGTAGGTATTGTCACCGTTTCGCCGAATATGGTTGCCGTGATTGATAATGGCGCTGATATGGTTCGCACAGTTGATATTAAAACCCGCACAGTACGTAAATTAGTTACCTCTTTACCGGGGGCAGTAGCGTTGGCTTTACATCATAATCGCTACTACATAGGTACATGGCAGGATGGTACTGTTTATGCTTTTAATCCTAAATAGTTCAAACTAGACATTAGTTTCAATAAACTGTTCAAACCAGTTTCTAAAACAAAACCTGAATGGCTTTATTAGCCATTCAGGTTTTGTTCTTACATAAGTATCTTTTAATCATCAGATACCGATCCGGAAATTTCCTGATCACAAAATTGTTACGTATGTATTTCCAGTTGTCTGATAATTAAAAATAGTTTTTAAACAACTATAGATTTGCCAATGCTCTGCTCATTTCAGTAAAGTCTCCGCGCATCTGATACCACAGATTACTACGTGCCTCACTAAACTGCTCTTCACGACTAAGCAATGTACCTTCTGTAAATGCTGTGTATTTTCTGGGAACATGTCCGTCAAACCAGTAATAAGTTTGCGATGAAGTACTTTTTCCTCTATAGCTGCGGTTTAATTCATATAGTCCGCTAGTATGCACTTCAGCATTCATCACCGCTTCATTAATCGTCTTCACACTATATTGTTTGAAATAAAAATCTTCATAAACAGATTGCTCAACCATATTACCATTTTCATCAGCTACCTTTTTTGTACCCACTTTCAGATTTTCATATTTATCATTGGTCTCAATATTATCCTTATACTGCTGAAAATGACCGCGGGTCATATTTACATCAATCACCAGATTAGCCGATCCAGGGCTGTTTACAAAGCTGACATAGCTTGCCTGGAGTATGGAACGTATCTGGTAGGCCAGATAGTCATTTCCACGGATAAATATCTGTACCTGTCCTTTTTGTTCATATACACCTGCCTGTCTGGTAGAATCTTTATAGGTGTTACCATAAGGACTATACACATCACTGGCCGCACGGAACAAAGCCGCTGCCTGCCGGTATTCACTCAGTAGTCTTGCTTTGCGCACAATACCCTGCGCTTCCTGATAGTGACTTTCCGCTTCAGCAGTACGCCATTTTTTTTCATAAATAGCAGCTAATTTGGCACTGTCCTTATAATTGCCCAAAGGCAGATAAACATCATGAGCTTTGCGAAAATTATTCGCTGCCTCTTTATAATTTTTGTCTCTAACATTAGCCTGTGCTTCAGTGTAATATTCCTGAGCAGCAGTTTTATAATACATGTTCTGATTATCATCAGCGCGTTTTTTAATATCCTTATAATTAAAATACTCATAGCCCTGACGGTATAATTTAGCCTTGCGCAAATAATCTGCACTGTTTGAAGCTACAATTTCATTAGCCTGCTGATAAAACTGTATAGCTAGAGATTCTTTCAGACCATCTACTGTATACAGACTTAAATATTTTTCAATATAAGTGCTGTAACTTTTATCTGCCAGCTCAGTTTTCATCGCCAGTAACAGCTGATAGCTTTTAATCCGTAAGTCATAATCAGAAACGGCAGCCTGTTTAATATTTTTTTGCGCCATTTCCACTAAACCGCTAACAGTAACCTGCAAATACAGAATATCCTTGTCCTTCCATGGCTTATTTTTTTGCTCAAGCTTCTTAGCCTTAGCGTTGAAATTATTAGCCAGAACTTTCACTCCGCCTACATAATCGCCGGTTTTGAACTTGTCCTCTGGTTTAACCGGTAATGTACAGCTTGCCAGCAACAGACATAAAAAAACCAGTAGAATTTTTTTCATTTATCGATCTCCAGAGGCGCGAAAACAGGCGCATGATTAAATACAAAAGGCGCATATTAACACCCGTTAACAAAACGGACAAATGCCTTTACTTTTATCCTGATTTCATTCTGTGCATAACATCATCCCACCGTCGCAATTTCGGTATATCTACCTGAATGATTTATAATTAAGTTAAAATAGAAACTGCAAACAGCATTAAAACATTTAAACTGATAATATATTGCCGTAGCTGTATCAGCTAAAGACAACAGATAATGCTATTTAAGAAAAGAAACCCATATTACAATCCGGCTAAAAGTCATCATACACCTTATGGTTTCTGCAATCTGGAACCTACAGTCATCAAACCCCTGGAAGTCTATCGCTGGAACTGGGAAAGGCATATCCATCATCTGCCTAAACCACCGCAAAACGGATATGAGCATTTTGCACGCGACTGGTATCAGAAACCGGACTTTACACTGAGCGGCAACCGGCTGTGGTGGATCAGCCATGCCACACTGCTCATACGTTTACAGCAATGTACCATTATTACCGATCCGGTATTTTCACAGCGGGTATCACCAGTAACATTTGCCGGCCCCAAACGCCGTACTCAGCCTGCAGCCAGTATTGCCCAACTGCCTTCAGTGGATGTTATCGCACTGTCACACAACCATTACGATCATCTGGATAAGGCAAGTATCCGCCAGTTAGCCGAACGTTTTCCGTCCATCACTGCCGTTGTTCCCCTAGGTTTGAAAAATAAACTGGAACGTATGGGCGTACGTAATGTCATTGAACTGGACTGGTGGGAACAGGTGACGATTAAAGATATCCGATTTCATGCTGTACCGGCACATCACTGGAGCCAGCGCGGCATTTTCGACCGTAATCATACTCTGTGGTGTGGCTGGATAATGCAGACAGCCGCGGGAAGTACTACCTATTTCAGCGGAGATACCGGTTTCAGCGAGATTATGTTCCGGCAGATTGCCGAGCGATTTGCCCCAATAGACATGGCTGCAATCCAGACAGGAGCTTATGCACCCCGCTGGTTTATGCATAATCAGCACATAGATCCTTATCAGGCAGTAACAATTTTTCAAATACTACAATGCCGTCAGGCAGTTGGCATGCACTGGGGTGCATTTGAACTGGCAGATGAACCCATAGATGAACCACCACAGCTATTAGCTCAGGCCTGTGCACAACAGCAGCTGGACAACAGCCGTTTTGAAAGTATCAAAATGGGAGCCAGCCGTCCCATTCCTGATTAAATTAAACAATAATAAGAAATTTCATACCCAGCAATCGTTCCGAACAGAACTCACAGATTGCAAAATAAAAAATATTATCTTTAATTTTATTTAAATTTCAGTCTGCTACACCTGAAATACTGACTGACCAATTGATTGCCGTAGTAATCAGTGCAACTTTATAAATATACATGCAAAAATAGTATGCTTTCTTAATTTGAACAAATGAATACTGATAAAAACTATCGCATTAAAAATTCTATTTAAGCTAAACCACTTTTATTTATTTTTATTTTCACACCTGATTACGCAAATCATTCATCATGCGACTAAACTCTTCCCGGTAGGCAGGGGCAACATAAGGTCGTAACAAAGTCAGAGTCTGGTGAGTACCACGAAATTTAGAAGCTTCAGTCAGTTTGCGTTCATACAAAGCACTGTCATAATCACACCAGTATTTGGTTATCAGCCAAATATTCACCGCCATTTCCTTGCGGGCAACTTCGTCTGTTTGTATAAAACCAATATCAGTCAGTTGCTGCAAGAGATTTTGCAGTAGCGGTGATACACGAACCCGGGTGAAATTATTGTGTTCACCCAATAATTCGGCACTGCGTGAAAGCATTGCATTTAAATCACTGAATAAAAAACGGTATTGCCACATTACATCATAAACACCAAGCATATAGTTCTTAATCGCTTCTGTGTCCTGTGGCGGACTGACCTGCTGCAGATAACACAGCAATTTCTCACTGTAGCGCTTGAATAACTGCATAATAATTTCATCTTTATTACGAAAATGATAATAAAGATTGCCCGGACTGATGCCCAGAAAAGAAGCAATATGATTAGTACTGATGTTGCGTTCACCCTCTTCATTAAACAGTTTCAGACTGGCATCAATAATGCGGTTATACGTATTGGGGCGTGATTCTTTCACCATATTAATTTCTTTCTGATTATGCAGTTTATCACCGAGCAAAGCATACAGATATTCTCTTAACCAGCCGCATGCGGCAAAATTTCCGGCAGCCAGACCGGTTCCGGTTCGAGCAATACCTGAAAATGCTGTGCTACACAGTTACGAACATACTTAGCCAGAGCAACTACATCGGCCGCGCTGGCCTGTTTTTTATTAACCAGTACCAAAGCCTGCTTCTCATGAACTGCCGCACCGCCAAGCTGATAGCCTTTCAGGCCGCACTGGTCTATCATCCAGCCTGCTGCCAGCTTTACCTGCCCGTCAGGCTGTGGATAATGCGGCAAAGTCGGATATTGTTTTAATAGGCTTTCTGCCAGTTCAGCCGCCACAACAGGATTTTTAAAAAAACTACCGGCACTGCCAAGCACTCGCGGATCAGGCAGCTTCTGCCGGCGGATACGGCACACTGCCTGTGCAACGATACTGGCGGTTAAAGGCTGCCCCTGTGCCAGCTCTGTGGCCACCTGAGCTAAATCACCATAATGCAGTTGTGGTGTAAAACTGCGGAATAATACAACCCGTACCGCCACAATGACATAACGCCCTTGCCGTTCATGCTTAAATACACTGTCCCGGTAAGCAAAGCTGCATTCATTCCGGCTAAGCCAGCACAGTTGCTGACTTTCAAGATCAAAACATTGTACAGCCTCAATACAGGATTGTACTTCAACACCATAAGCGCCGATATTCTGTACAGGTGCCGCCCCTACTGTACCCGGAATCAGACTCAGATTTTCCAGGCCGCACCAGCCCTGCTCCAGCGTGTACTGAACAAATTCATGCCAGTTTTCACCGGCCGCAGCTTCGACGATAACCTGTTCACCATCATCCGCCACCAGCCTGATACCACGATTGGCCATACGCACCACCAGTGCCGGATAATCCGCACAAAACAGAATATTACTCCCACCACCCAGCCACAGCACACTTTGCCGTTCAAACTGAGGCAGTGCCAGAATATCCGGCAACTGTTCAGTATTCGTTAATGTGACCAGCCAGCGTGCCCGTACTGGCAGAGCAAAAGTATTTAGCGGCTGTAAATCTGCATGTTCAATCACACTTATCATGATTTGCCTTCTGCATCTGTCAGCATAAATTTTTCACTTTTCCGGTGCAGATACCACACCAGTGCCACAGCCGCACCTGTCAATGCCAGCACCAGAGCCAGCCAGAAACCATAAAGCGCCATACCGAAATACAAACCAAACAGACAGCCGAAACCCAGACCCAGCCCCCAGAAACTGAATGCATGAATCACCATCGGAATCTTAGTCAGCTTATAGCCGCGCAAGGCATAAGAAGCAATTGTCTGTGTTGCATCAGACAACTGGAAAACTGCTGCAAAAATCAACAGCGTACCGCCGAGTAAAATCACTTCCTGATCAGCTGTATATAAGCCTACCCAGAAATGCCGGAACAGCAGCAGCATTACCCCGGTAAAGCAGGCACCAAGCAGACCCATACACAACCCCACTCCGGAAACAAAGCGGGCACGCTGCCAGTTACGTGCTCCGACTGCCTGACCCACACATACAGCCAGCGCAATGCCCACACTTTGCGGCAACATATAAATTAAAGAAGTAATACTGATTACCACCTGTTGCGCTGCCACCTGAGTGACCCCGAAACGGGCAATCAGCAAACTAATAAAAGTAAACAGACTCACTTCCAGAAAAAACGACATTCCGATCGGAATACCCAGACGCAACAAAGAAGCCTGTGTACGCCAGCGCGGCCACTCAAAGCGCGCGAACAAAGCAAAAGGTGCAAAATACCGCTGCCGTATAATATATATGCCTAATGCAATGGCATTCAGCCAGAAACAGATAGCTGAGGCCAGACCACAGCCGGCTCCTCCCATCTGCGGCATCCCGAATTTTCCGTAGACAAAAATATAATTAAGCGGAATATTCAGCAATAGTGCAATCAGACTCACCACCATAATAGGTTTGGGGCGGTTTAAAGAAGAGGCAAAAGCATAAAATGCCCGGTGAATCATCGCTGCCGGCATACCCAGTGCAATATAGAACACAAACTGACCAAATACTGCATCCACATATGCACCCATATTCAGCCAGTGCTGCATTGGTATAATCATTGCCCACAGTAACAGCATACCCAGAACACCGAGAAACAGTCCGAACCATATCCCCTGCCGTCCCTGTTCTCCGATTTCCGTTGTTTTACCGGCACCGTATAACTGTGCCAGTATCGGCTGTAATGCCGTCATCACTCCCAGAAAAGTAATATACAGCGTAATAAATACATTCGAACCCAGAGCCACGCCAGCCAGGTCGTTGGCACTGGCATGACCGGCCATTACAGTATCGACTACGCCTACACCTACCTGCGCTACCTGTGCAATAAGAATCGGCAACGCCAGCCGCAGCAATCTGCGACATTCAGCCAGCAACTCGCCCCGGCCGTGCTGATTCAGTTCAAACAACATGTTTCACCTACAAAATTAAACAATACAAACAACAAAATACCGTAAATCATCACATTCATCAGGCAGTTTACTGCTGCGATGCCAACAATAAAACAGGCTGCCTGAAATCATTCAGACAGCCTGCCAGCAAGAAAATCAATTAAGCGCGTTTACGGAATTCAAAAGTACGTGAATCAATTTCCACTTTATCGCCATTTTCAATATAAGCAGCTACCTGAATCTCGGCACCACCTACCAAACGTGCATTTTTCATTACTTTGCCAGAAGTGTCACCTTTTACTGCCGGTTCAGTATATTCCACTTCACGCACGATAATAGTAGGCAGTTCTACAGAAATAGCGCGACCGTCATAGAACGTTACTTCGCATTTTTCTTCCATGCCGTCTACAATAAACTTGATGGCATCGCCGATGTTTTCTGCTTCCACTTCATACTGATTGAATTCATCATCCATGAAAACATACATCGGATCAGCAAAATAGCTGTAAGTGCACTGTTTGCGATCCAGCACTACCACATCAAATTTCTCATCGGCTTTATAAACCGTTTCTGTAGCAGCACCAGTCAACAGGTTTTTCAATTTCATTTTTACCACGGCAGCATTACGACCGGATTTATTGTATTCGGACTTCTGCACCACCATCGGATCATTGCCCACCATAAATACATTACCCGGGCGCAATTCTTGTGCGGTTTTCATCTTTAATCTAACTTCCAAAAATGTTCAGCAAATAATAAGTATATTATTTTAGCGGAAGATGGCTGAATCTGGCTAGTTTTT
Organism: Snodgrassella sp. ESL0324; assembly: GCF_013344955.1. Taxonomy (NCBI): domain Bacteria; kingdom Pseudomonadati; phylum Pseudomonadota; class Betaproteobacteria; order Neisseriales; family Neisseriaceae; genus Snodgrassella; species Snodgrassella sp. ESL0324. Next base: position 76,759 of record NZ_JAAEDS010000016.1, read on the forward strand.
CCAGCGCATTGTCCTGCCCATGCAGCATTTCTGACCACGCAGCGGCTGATTTTACCCAACTTTGCCAATGCGCGCACAAATACTGCCATGCCTGTTCACGTTTTAACGAACTCACAGCCCCTGCTCCGTTCAGATCATCCGACAAAACAGTAAACGCCTGTCTGAGCTCTGTCGGCCAGCCTTGCATCGCCTTAAACCAGAATGAATGCAGCTTTTGCAGATGGACATCATCATCCTGACGGTAAATATGCCAGAAAAACGGTAATCCTGCCCATAATGCCCGGACAAAGCTGTCTTCACCGCGCACAATAGCCGCTTCTGCCAGCCACAGCAAACGGTCAAAGGCTGCCTGTGGCACAAACGGAATACGTACCAGCGTCACGTTCCCCAGCTCACAGATATCCCCTTCCTGCTGTAGCTCCTCCGGTGCAATTAATTTTGCCACACGTAAACTTTCAATGACCTGTCCGCCGGCGAGCCACAACGTTACCGGCGTATCCGCCTCCTGCCACATAGCCATCCATTGTGCCCACTGACCGGAAGTATAAGCAAATACCAGCCATAACTGCCCTGTATGCTGTAACGGCAAACCATATTCCTGCCTGAATGCCTGCTGAAGCTTCGGCTGTTGTCTGAATTTTTCCCGCTCAGCCAGATAATCCGGTTCCCGTAACAAACCGCCACTGTCCGCATCAATACCCATAAACCAGAAATACTTTTCCAGACCATTAGGCTGCAACGATGACATAGCATGTAAACCAACCGCCCAGTCTTCGGCAGTAAGATACTCCCAGTTCAGCCACAATGGCCGGCACTGCCTCATTCTTTCCAATACCTGAGGCGGGAGCTCACAACCAAACGTTTCTATTACCAATACCGGATCGGCAGCAGCAGACAGCTGTTGCTGCATCATGACATCGCCCTGCCATGCTTCGATAGTAATCCGTGCCTGTTTTTCCGGTGCCGGCACTAGCTTATTAAGTGCATCAGTATCATCAATCCACAAACGCACATGCATGTGCAGATATTCAGCCAGCAGACAGCTTAGCCGCCAGCCTACGCCCGCATCACCATAATTATCAATTACCCGTACAAATACCCATGCCTCTGCCATAGACTCATCCGACAGCATAGTTTCAGGTAAATTTAAAACATGCATTAAAATTTCCTTACAGACAGCACAACTTACTCACACATTCTCACCATTTATCCTTTTGTCAACCATAAAACAGACTTGACAAACTGATTTTATCCACATGAATTAAGCAACACATACTGAACCCTATAAAAAGCAAAAATAGCTGCGCACATGCATCTTATTTTTATATATATTTGTTTTTAAACAATTTTATTTTAAGGCTTATTTTTTAAGCAAGCACATCCAAGTCTTGATTTATAGGCAATTATGCACGCTCATCTTTCATTTTCCACAGATTTATCCACAAATATTGTGAGCATATCTTTAACCCCTTTAACAACAAGGTTTTTTATGCCAGATCATCTGCGCCATGAAAAATAATCAGAAACTAATTACCATTATGGTAAAATAAACCATGCTCTCTAAAGTAGTAAAGCCATTATGTCTGATGCACTTTTTGCCAAAGAAACCATAGCAGTATCACTTGAAGATGAAATGCGCAGTTCCTATCTGGATTACGCCATGAGCGTGATTGTAGGACGTGCTCTTCCTGATGTACGCGATGGGCTGAAACCGGTTCATCGTCGTGTGCTGTATGCAATGAACGAAGCGAATAACGACTGGAACCGGCCTTACAAAAAATCTGCGCGCATTGTCGGCGATGTTATTGGTAAATACCATCCGCACGGCGATACAGCGGTTTACGATACTATCGTACGTCTGGCGCAGGATTTCTCCATGCGTTATCTGCTGGTCGACGGACAAGGTAATTTCGGTTCCGTTGATGGTGACAGTGCAGCTGCTATGCGGTATACCGAAATCCGCATGACAAGAATTGCGCATGAGCTAATGGCTGATATCGAACAGGAAACTGTTGATTTTGTCCCGAATTATGACGGCAAAGAACAAGAGCCGGCGGTATTGCCAACACGTATTCCGACATTACTGATTAATGGTTCTTCCGGTATTGCCGTCGGTATGGCTACCAACATTCCGCCGCACAATATTAACGAAGTAATAGGCGGTGCCAAAGCTCTGCTGGCTAATGAAAACCTCAGTATTGACGAGCTTATCGATCTGATTCCTGCCCCGGATTTTCCGACTGGCGGTATTATTTACGGACTTTCAGGCGTACGTGAGGGTTATCGTACCGGTCGCGGTCGCGTCATTATTCGTGGTAAAACCCATATCGAACCTATCGGACATCATGATGAACGCGAAGCAATCATCATTGATGAAATTCCGTATCAGGTAAACAAAGCCAGACTAGTTGAAAAAATCGGCGAACTGGTACGCAATAAAATTCTCGAAGGTATTTCAGACCTGCGCGACGAGTCGGACAGATCCGGCATGCGTGTGGTTATCGAGCTCAAACGCAATGAAAATAGCGAAGTTGTTCTTAATCAGCTGTATAAATTAACTCAGCTTCAGGACAGTTTCGGCATCAATATGGTGGCTCTGGTAGACGGTCAGCCGCGCCTGCTGAACCTGAAACAGATTCTGAATGAATTTCTGCGTCACCGTCGCGAAGTTGTTACCCGACGTACCATGTTTAATCTGCGTAAAGCACGTGAACGCGGTCACTTGCTCGAAGGTCTGGCAGTAGCTCTGTCTAATGTCGATGAAATCATTGCCCTGATTAAATCATCTCCTACCCCTTCAGAAGCCAAAATCGCTTTAACCTCACGGGCATGGCGTCCTGATCTGGTTAAAAACATGCTCGTACGCAGCGATATTGATGCAAAATTGATCAAGCCTCAGAATTTACCGGAAAATACCGGTCTGAGTGCTGAGGGCTATTTCCTTTCCGACGCGCAGGCACAGGCCATTCTCGAAATGCGTCTGCAACGTCTTACCGGTTTGGAACAGGATAAAATTGTCGATGAATACAAAACTATCCTTGATAATATTGTCGACTTACTTGATATTCTTGCCAAACCGGCTCGTATCAACCAGATTATTCATGATGAGCTGACCGCCATCCAGCAACAATTCGGAGATGAACGTCGCAGCGAAATCAACACTTTTGGTGGCGACATTGCCGATGAAGACCTGATACCGAAACGTGACATGGTGGTTACACTGACTCACGGCGGCTATATCAAAACCCAGCAGGCAGATGACTATCAGGCACAACGGCGTGGCGGTCGTGGTAAACAAGCAACGGCCACCAAAGATGAAGACTTTATTGAAACTCTGTTTATCGCCAATACACACGACTACCTGCTGTGTTTCACCAGCCTGGGTAAATGCCACTGGATTAAAGTATACAAACTGCCTGAAGGCGGCCGCAACAGCCGTGGGCGGCCGGTTAACAACCTGATTCAGCTTGAAGAAGGTGAAAAAATTAACACCATTCTGCCAGTACGTGAATTCAGCGAAAATGAATACGTCTTTATGTGTACTGAACAGGGTATCGTTAAGAAAACCTCACTAATCGATTTTTCACGTCCACGCTCAGCCGGCATTATCGCCCTCGGACTGGATGAAGGTGACCATCTGATTGGTGCGGTTAAAACTGCCGGTAAACACGACATCATGCTGTTTTCCAATGGTGGTAAAGCAGTCCGTTTCAGTGAAGACAATGTTCGTCCGATGGGACGCAGTGCCCGCGGTGTACGCGGCATGAAACTGGCTGAAAATAACCAGGTAATCAGCCTGCTGGCCTATGATGCTGAAGAAGATAGCGACAAACTGGTACTGACCGCCACAGCCAACGGCTTTGGTAAACGCACTGCTGTTGATGACTACCGGCGTTCCGGCCGTGGTACTCAGGGCGTAATTGCCATCGATACCGGTGAACGTAATGGTGACCTGGTAGCCGCTACACTCGTAGCCGATAGCGACGACCTGATGCTGATTACCAGTGGCGGTGTACTGATTCGTACCAAAGTCGATCAGATCCGTTCTACCGGTCGTGCCGCTGCCGGTGTTAAACTGATTAATCTGGATGAAGGTGAAAAACTGGTCAGTCTGGAACGTATTGCTGAAGCAGAAGAAAACAGCGATAACGAAGTAGATATACTGGATACACCAGAAGCTTAATTCCGACATTTAAAAGCATAAAGCCGACTTTCCCAGTCGGCTTTATTTTTTACCGGTATAAACATAATCAGCTTTCAGACAGCATAAAATCCACTACTTGATAATAATAATGAAATCCACTATCATCTTTACCCACAAAAGAAACCAAACACACACAAAGGACAAAACATGTACGTTTGTCTGTGCAATGCCATTACTGATCGCCAGATAAAAGAAACTGTTGCTGCCGGCGCCTCAAGTCTCACTGATTTACAGGCTCAGCTTGGTGTAGCCACTTGTTGTGGCTGCTGTGCTGATTTAGCCAGCTCATTCCTGTCCTGCCATCAGGATCGTCAGATTAATTGCACCAAAGCGGATAACACATAAAAATTTAATACTCATACGAATAATTAACCGTTATTTTCTTTACTGCATTCTTATTTATCAACCATTTCATATTTTTATCTTTTAACTAAATATAGATAACTTATTTATAATTAGTTGCGCTACCCAAATCAACAAAACCATATATTTTACATAAATCAACAAATAGGCATATAAGAACACATAAGCCTTTTGGTTTGTTTATTATGTTCAATGTTTTGTTTTTTACTTAAAGGGAGCAATAAATGAAAAAGAATAATCTGATAAAACACTATTTTCTTACATCAAGCTTAGCGATATTAATTACATTAGCATTACCTGCTACTGCAAAAACCACTACCAAAGTTAATAAGGCTGAAGTTAATCGTTTATCGAATTATTTTATAGCTCAGGATAAATCAGTCAGCAGCAAAATAGATTTTGATGGTTACATGAAATTAGCCGAAGAAGTAAAACGATACAGAGCTAAAAGACTTCTTCCTTTAAACCAATTTTTGGCCAAATCCAAAAATTCAAAAACCATTATTTTGGACTCCAGATCCAAAGAAATGTATGACAGAAAGCATTTGAAAGGAGCCATTCATCTGAATTTCTCCGATTATAACCAGATTAGCCTATACAGATTAATTCCAGATAAAAATACAACCATTCTCATTTATTGCAATAATAATTTTATAGATGACCAGGAAAACTTTGCCAGTAAAATGGCAGTAACACCAACAGACCTGAACGGACTGCCATCTTATCGTGATAAGATCAGTTTAGCCCTTAATATACCTACCTTTATCAATCTATACGGATATGGTTATCGTAATGTTTACGAATTAGGAGATCTCGTTTCTGTTAACGACAAAAGATTAAAATTTGAAGGTAGCGAAGTTAAATAAATCATTTACCCGCACAAATCATTAAACCCATCTATTCTGACTATTCACATAAATAGTCAGAATAGATGACCGTACTTACTTTTTTCTCTCTGTTGATTGAAACCATACTAAGTTATTAACTTGCAGGCAAATACCAATATTACCTTCAGGAGCAAAACAGGAATCCGCCATCATAGCCCTGCACTTATTTTGTGATTATCGGCCAAACCTGCTTGTCCGGCACCCGGCACGACAAAAGAATAATCAATAGCAACGAACTGTATTTACTATCATAACGGTTTCTTTAAAACCCATGCAGATGTATGAGCAGTAAAACCGATATGACCATAATAGTCGACAGCCTGTGGGGCAGCAATTAAAACAATTCCGGCATTCTCTCCAGTATTTTTCTGAATTTCCCGAATCAACTGCTTACCAATACCCTGCTTTTGATAGCGCTCATCAACAGCCAAATCAGCCAGATAAGTAATATAAACAAAATCAGTTAAACAGCGCGCAATACCTACCAACTTCTGTCCGTCCCATGCTGTAATAATTAAATTTGCATTATTCAGCATAGACTGAAAACGGGATTTATCCGTAATCGGACGCCGCTCCCCCAGACTGCAATTTCGGTAAAGATTCAGCGTTTCTTCGAGTTCGGGTTTGATATTACAACGGTAAGCAATATTATTCATACATAATACCTCCAGTAAACGAACAAAGTATTAACTTCACATACAGATACAGTGAAAAACTAATTTGTACAGATGAAACCAACTAATAACCCTGTTCATGGTTCAGCATATTTTAAAATTTGTTTAGAAACTCAATATAATCAGCAGCACTTTGATTGATTGCCTGCGGAGTAATTGTTACTAATAAAGCATCTGTATTAGCGCCAAACAAAGAAAATGCACCCTGATAATTTGCTTTAACATAATGTAAAGTCATTCCATACGGACGCAGAACTGCTGTTAAATCATAATGTGCCCGATAATCCTGTTCCGAACTTCCCATAGAAACAGCCAAACCGATTTTTCGATCTTTAAGCTGAGTCCCGCGGGAACCATATGCCCATCCGTAGGTTAAAACATCATCAAACCACTGTTTCATTAGTGGCGGGCAGTTAAACCAGTAAACCGGAAATTGCCAGATCAGACTACCATGTACCTCTACCAAAGCCTGCTCTTTCTCCACATCAATCTTACCGTCCGGATAAGACTGATACAGCTCATGCACCGTAAATTTTTCCGGAAATTTTTTTACTTCTTCAATCCAGCGTTTATTGACTAAAGAATGTTCAATATCAGGATGCGCTACAATAATCAGTATTTTTTCATTTTATTCCCCTTGGTTATTTGATTACTAAATATAAATAAAAATTAGCTTATCCGAACACATCCGAATTTCAGTTTACAGTACAGCCTGCACTTAAACCAGACGACAGAGCACAGCATTACAGACTATGGCCGTTGCTGATTAAATATTCAGCAAAACTCACCTGTTCAGATAAAAGACCCTGCTGCCGTCGCTGATACCATTCAATCTTGTCATTCAAAATCTGCAGATGTTTTTGCAGTTTTGCCTGCTGTTGCAAAAAATTATCACGAGTCTGTAACAACAACTCCAGCCGCTCAGCAATAGTTATATCCCCCTGACTGCGCAGCAACACATACTGCTGAAGCTGTTCCATACTCATACCGGTATTTTTCAGATGCAAAATAAAACGCATCCAATCAACGTCCTTTTCGGTATAGAAACGACGCTGATTGACAGAGCGCTGCGGAGAAATCAGCCCAAGACTTTCATAATACCGGACAGTTGCCGGCGTTAATCCAAATATATCCGCAAAAGCACGGATACTGTATTGTTGTGACCCTGTCATTCTTATTCCCATCACTAAAATAAAGCTCAAACAACTTAAAATATCATTTCATATTAAAAACTAAGTAATAGCAAATCAGGCAAAACAAACAGACTGAGCAATAACTTGCTTGCCTAACCCTTTTAATGCGTAAAATAAAGAATCAATCTGTATAAAAATAGTAATAAAACTTTGATAATGAATAAAAATATAATTTAAAATAGATATTCAGATAATAATACAGGAAAGCATATGCTTAATATATTGCTAAGGTATAATCAAACCACCACAGCAAAATCAGACAGTACTGGTAACCGTACTTAATTTTTACCAGAGATTAACACCATACATAAAACTCTAAAATATTAAAAATCTGAAAAATAATGGAATACCTGAATAATATTAATTGCCAACACTTTCCATTGGTATGGGATAACCATAAAACCAGTATTTATCAGTTTTTACTCCCTTATCAAAACGCGGATAAACTTCCCGAAACGGCCAAAATTCTGCCTGATCACTCCTTAGATAGTAGAAAAATAAAACAGGCAGCAAGAATGAGGGATGAAATTACAAATTATCATAGTGCCTCTGCAGAACAAAGTTGTGTAGAAAAAATTTTGGCATTACTCACCAAAATAACTGCGCAACCTAATCAATCAGATATCGAAACACTTTACACCCTAGTCCAAACAGGACGAACCTTAAGTTATATTGAAGATTTAACTGAGGAAATACCTAAACTCATTATTGATTTTGATAAATTATACGAATTTATTTATTGGCTAGCACTTAATAGTCCGGATCGTGAAATCATTAAATTCAGTATTGCCATATTAGGATGTTTTACTACCGAACAAACAAAATTATTTTTGTTATTTGGTATGCATGAAGAATTTTCATTATATTCTGCTGGCGCATTACAAAATACACTATCATCTGAAACCGATATTGAAAATGCCTTGCTGACATTAGCAAAAAAAATTGATGGTTGGGGACGTATTCATATCATTTATTGGTTAGTAACATATCCGTTATCATCATCAACAAAAGACTGGTTGCTAAGATCCGGCTATCGAAATAGTTTGATGAATGAATATCTTGCTTACACCTGTGCAATGTCAGGTGAATTAGATAAAGCTTTAGCGCATGAAACCATTGATAGTGAATTAATCAGCTCCACAAGTGAAATTATTGAAGCGCTGATAAACGGCGGACCCACTCAGGATATGCATAACTATGCTGCTGGTGCTAAAGTCTGTCTAAATTATTTAACTCATTTACTCAATCTACCAAATTTAACGGATCTGAAAATATTACGAACCGTTTGGTTATTACACGATTTTGTGGTTAATAAAGTAAACGATTATTATCCTAACTGGGATACGCAAATCAAAAATCAAATAATCAACAAAGCAAATGAAGTTATTAAGCAAGATAAATGGTTAGACTTAATTAAAAATACGCTGACAACTAATGATACGCAACAATTTCAGCTGGCTGCAAACCTTTATACACAATATGGCTTTGATGCATGGAAAGCACGTTTTGAACATCAAAAAAATTATCATAGCGATCAGTGGCCTTATTTACTACTAAGTGATTCATTACCGAGAATAAAGCAAGTTATTCAATTAGCTAATCAACAATATGATTTTGCTAAAATCGCAACAAGCCCAGAATTGATCCATGAATATGAAACAGAAATTGACACATATAATTTATTAGATTTGATTTTACAAGAACTCAATCACTTTCCCGGTGTTGGAGAAGACTTAATATTAATCGGCTTGAATAGCCCGGTTATACAAAACCGTAATATAGCATTAAATACTATAGAAGCTTGGGATCAGTCATTTTGGTCAGAAAGAATTAAAACCGCAATCCAAGAACTGGCAATTATTGAACCTGATGAAAAAATTAAACACAGAATCATCACGTTATTAACCTAAAACAATGATTAATAGCCTTATTATTAAAACAGTCTTTATAAAATTAATTAACAGAGATGTTATTACATAGACAAAAACGTATTAAACAGAACTGACTGCATTAGAGTAGTAAAATAATATATCAAAATTATTTTGCTGCGAATCTGGCAGCCGCACTTAGGGATTTCCTTCACCAAGTAGTGATTATGATGTAAGTTTTATATATGTTCATCCGTTTGCTAAATACTTATTAATTGATAATCCGGCATCTCATTTAACTCTTCCATTTAATAATAAATGGGATTTACATGGTTTGGATTAAAAAAAATCTTACAACTGCTTCAAAAATCGAATACTACGCCTTTTGAGTAAAAGATTGAGCAAACCTATCAATATAATAAATCAGTCCGAATGGTCAAAAAAGATAGTAGACAAAATCTCAAAGAATAAGAAATTCGAGGCACTAAATATATTTAAAAAGCATACTTTCGTTATATCTATGATGAAGACAGATATTCTTCAAACAACTGCTAAACTCCTAAAACTGAATCTACAATCTTATAACTTTAATCTTTGCATAATTAAAACTATATCTAAAGTTGATGGTTCTGGTTCAATACAAAATAACTCTTGAGTTAAAGTTAACTTTAAGTTTTATACTCAAATACTGATAACAACAGGAGTAAGCCATGTCTACAGCATTCAAACAGATCTTTCAGCAAGGCAAGATTAATATTAATTATGCACAATATTTTATCGGCCAAAGCTATTTATGTAACTTAGCCGCTATCGATGAACAAATAGATGTCGATGTTAGCAATGTTACTTTTGAGCCGGGCTGCCATAATCACTGGCACAAACATCTGCATGGCTATCAGATTCTGCTTGTTACAGCAGGACAAGGCTGGTATCAGGAAGCAGATAAACCAGCGCGATTACTGAACCCCGGGGATTCAGTAGTCATTCATGCCGGAGTCAAACACTGGCATGGTGCCACTAAAGACAGCTGGTTCAGCCATATAGCCATTACTAAAGGTCAAAGTGAATGGCTGGAACCGGTAGACAGCAGTGATTACAACAATCTTTAGCTTATCTTTTTTAACCTATAGGAGAAAACCATGAAAAAACAGACAGCAGGCCATGATTTATTAGGTGATTTTGCCCCCCAGTTTGCATATTTTAATGATGATGTACTATTTGGAGAGGTGTGGTCTCGCGAACAGCAATTACCAGCGCATCAGCGCAGCATGATTACTATTGCTGCACTGATCAGTGCCGGTAACTTTGAGCAGTTACGCGCGCATTTAAACATCGGACGACAAAACGGTATTACTGAAACTGAAATTGTTGAGATTATCACTCATCTGGCTTTTTATGTTGGCTGGCCCAAAGCATGGTCAGCATTTAATCTGGCTAAAGAAATATATCATGATACTAAAAAGTAATCTGTGCAATAATCATCATATCAAACAAATTAATTGTCAGATTAAAGACTTATTTGCAAACTATTCTGATTTGTTTGAAGACAGTAAATGCCGGTTTATTAAATTTTCTGCCGGTGATGGTCAATTTTACAATATGCAAAGGAATAAATATGAGTGTTCAGAATAAGGTTGTTATTATTACCGGTGCATCATCCGGTATTGGTGCGGCAACAGCCCGCTTACTGGCTCGGAACGGAGCTAAAGTTGTTCTGGCAGCACGCCGTGAACAGCAACTGCAATTATTGAAACAGGAAATTACTCAATCTGGCGGTCAGGCAGTTTATCAGGTTACAGATGTGCGCCAACCGGAACAACTGCAGACACTGGTCGAACTGGCACAAAAACATTTTCAGGGCGTTGATGTGATATTCAATAACGCCGGAATCATGCCTAACTCACCAATCAGTGCCGTTCAAACTCAGCAGTGGAATGACATGATTGATATTAATCTGAAAGGTGTGCTAAACGGTATAGCTGCAGTGATGCCGATTTTTACTAAACAAAAATCGGGACATATTATTACCACCTCTTCTATAGCCGGTATCAAAAGCTTTATGAGTTGTGGTGTTTATGGAGCCACCAAATTTGCTGTACGCAATCTGATGGAAGTTATCCGGCAGGAAAGTGCAACCGAACAAACCAATATTCGCACCACTACCCTATATCCGGCTGCAATCAATACCGAGCTTTTACAAGGCATTACCGATACTGCTGTTTTACAAAGTATGACTGAACTCTATAAACAGGTAGGCATCAGCCCTGACGCCATTGCACGCGTAGTAAATTTTGCTATTGAACAACCTGAAGATACCAATATTAGTGAATTAACTATTTATCCGACTAAACAAGCATAGAAGTTGAATGTGATTTACCAACAAGAGTGTAATATCCATCTGTTTGAGCCGATATTACACTCTTATTACGTTTGCTGATACGGAGTGAATCACGATCATTTATATGCTTTTTTCATATATAACATAGTTGCCTGTATACAATAAAATGTTCAGCATATTCAAATACCATTAAACAACTAAATGATCTATATCTAATGAATTCATTATTGATAACATTCCATTGAATCTGTGCAGATATAAAAAGCCCGGACAAATTGTCCGGGCTTTTCAACATCTCAGTCAGGCAATCAGATAGTTATAGATTGATTGCCATCAAAGTTGTTTATTTTCGATGCGTGCGCAAGTAGTCCAGCGTTTTCAGTTGGGCAATTGCCGCAGCTAAAGCCACATGTGCTTTTACCAGAGAAACATCATCTTTGGCTTCATGTATACCTGATTCTGCTGCTTTTTTAGCCTCTTCGGCACGCTGCTGATCCATTTCTTCACTGCGAACGGCCACGTCCGCCAACAGCGTAAGCTTATCCGGCTGTACTTCCAGGACACCACCTGATACAGCTACCAGAATTTCTTCTTTCTGGCCAGGCACTGTCAAACGCAAGGCACCAGGACGCACCAGGCTCATAATGGGTTCATGGCGAGGATAAATACCAAGCTCACCTTCCAGAGTAGGCACGACTACAAAACTTGCTTCTCCGGAGTAGATGCTTTCTTCATTACTCACCACTTCCACTTGCATGGTACTCATCAAGTGCTCCTTAGTTTAGGGTTTTCGCTTTTTCAGCAGCTTCTTCGATATTGCCTACCATGTAGAAAGCCTGCTCCGGCAAGTGATCATATTCACCGCTCAGAATAGCCTTAAAGCCGGCAATAGTATCACGCAGAGATACATATTTACCCGGCGCACCGGTAAATACTTCCGCTACGTGGAAAGGCTGTGACAAAAAGCGCTGAATTTTACGCGCACGGTTTACAGTCAGCTTGTCTTCATCAGACAATTCATCCATACCCAGAATTGCAATAATATCGTTCAATTCTTTGTATTTTTGCAGAGTAGTCTGTACACCGCGTGCAACATCATAATGTTCCTGACCGATTACAGCAGGATCAAGCTGACGGGAAGTGGAATCCAGCGGATCTACAGCAGGATAAATACCTAAAGAGGCAATATCACGGCTCAGCACGACTGTAGCATCCAAGTGGGCAAAAGTAGTAGCCGGAGACGGGTCAGTCAAGTCATCCGCAGGTACATATACGGCCTGAATAGACGTGATAGAACCAGTTTTAGTGGAAGCAATACGCTCCTGTAAGCGTCCCATCTCTTCAGCCAGTGTCGGCTGATAACCCACAGCAGACGGCATACGTCCTAATAATGCAGATACTTCAGTACCGGCCAGTGTGTAACGGTAAATGTTATCGATGAACAGCAATACATCGCGACCTTTACCATTTTCATCTTTTTCATCACGGAAATATTCCGCCATGGTCAGCCCGGTTAATGCCACACGCAGACGGTTACCTGGTGGCTCATTCATCTGACCATACACCATCGCTACTTTATCCAGTACGTTGGAATCTTTCATCTCGTGATAAAAGTCGTTACCTTCACGGGTACGTTCACCAACGCCGGCAAACACAGACAAACCACTGTGTGCTTTAGCAATATTATTAATCAGTTCCATCATGTTTACGGTTTTACCCACACCGGCACCACCGAACAGACCAACTTTACCGCCTTTAGCAAACGGGCAAAGCAAATCAATCACCTTGATGCCGGTTTCCAGCAATTCAGTAGAGCTGGAAAGTTCATCAAATTTCGGTGCCTGCTGATGAATAGAACGGGTAGTATCGGTTTTGATTTCACCTGCTTCATCTACCGGGTGACCCAAAACGTCCATAATCCGGCCCAGAGTCGCTGTACCTACCGGTACGGTAATCGGAGCACCGGTATTGATTACGGCCATACCGCGTTTCAGACCATCGGAAGTACCCATCGGAATGGTACGTACAATACCATCACCCAGTAACTGTTCAACTTCCAGAGTTAAATCAGTATCAACCAGTTTAAGAGCGTCATACACATTGGGGATAGAATCATGCGGAAATTCAACGTCCACTACCGCACCAATGATTTGTACGATTTTGCCTTGGCTCATTATCGCATCCTAAGTTTATTTGACCTGTGCTGCTTAAACAGCAGCAGCACCGGCCACAATTTCTGACAACTCTGTGGTAATCGCTGCCTGACGCGATTTGTTATATATCAGACGCAATTCTTTAATGGCATTGCTTGCATTATCAGTAGCAGCTTTCATCGCTACCATACGTGCAGCCTGTTCGGCAGCCATATTTTCAGATAAGGCCTGATAAACCACAGACTCTAAATAACGGCGGACTAAAAATTCCAGCACCTGCTGTGGTGATGGTTCGTATACATATTCCCAGCCGAACTCTTTGCTTTCAGATACTTCATCCAGAACATTCTGACCAATCGGCAACAGGGTTTCCAGACGTGCTTCCTGACGCATAGTATTGATAAAACCGGCATAAACCAGATAAATAGCATCCAGTTTACCTTCGGCATAGCGCTGGAAAATTTCCGTTAACGGACCTAATAATGTAGCTACTTTAGGTGTATCACCCAAACCCACAGCACTGGCAATGACATTCAAACCTACACGGTTACAGGCTGCCAGCCCTTTACCGCCCAGACACACAATCTCTGCATCCAGACCATTCTGCTCACATTCCTGCACCTTATGAAAGAACGCTTTTAAAATATTTGCATTCAATCCGCCGCACAAGCCTTTATCTGTGGTAATGACAATAAAGCCAACACGCTTGCTGTCATTATTACTGCGCAATAAAGGTACGTTATGAGTAGAGTGGGTTTGTGCCAGATGGCTCATCACCAGACGAATTTTATCGGCATACGGACGCGCCTGACGCATCCGTTCCTGAGTCTTCCGCATTTTAGAGGTTGACACCATCTGCATCGCTTTAGTGATCTTTTGAGTATTCTGAACACTGCGAATTCTGGTGAGAATCTCTTTTCCTACTGCCATTTCAGACTCCTTTCAATAACACGCTTACGCAAAGCTGTAAGACGATTTGAAGGTCTTCATGGCGTTGTCCAATGCTTTGGCATTATCATCGCTCAAAGCGCCGGTAGTATCAATGTCCTGTAACACATTCGGACACTGGGTACGCACATAGCTTAAAAATTCTGCTTCAAAGGCCAATGCTTTTGATACCGGCACATCATCATAAGAGCCGTTATTAATCGCCCACAGTGTCAGCGCCATTTCACCTGTGCTCAGTGTACTGAACTGCTTCTGTTTCATCAGTTCCGTCACAACTTCACCATGACGCAGCTGTTTACGGGTAGCTTCATCCAGATCAGAAGCAAACTGCGAGAATGCAGCCAGTTCACGGTACTGTGCCAGTGCCAGACGAATACCGCCGCCCAGCTTTTTAATGACTTTAGTCTGTGCTGCACCACCTACACGGGATACTGAAATACCGGCATTGATAGCAGGACGAATACCAGAGTTAAACAGGTCTGTTTCCAGGAATATCTGACCGTCTGTAATCGAAATTACATTAGTAGGTACGAATGCAGATACGTCACCGGCCTGAGTTTCAATAATTGGCAAAGCAGTCAGAGAACCGGTTTTACCTTTAACGGCACCTTTGGTCAGTTCTTCTACCTCATGTGCATTAATGCGGGAAGCGCGTTCCAGCAAGCGTGAATGCAGATAGAATACATCACCCGGATAAGCCTCACGGCCTGGCGGACGACGCAAAAGCAGGGAAATCTGACGATACGCCACAGCCTGTTTAGACAGGTCATCGTATACAATCAGCGCATCTTCGCCGTTATCACGGAAATATTCACCCATACTGCAACCGGCATATGGCGCAATATATTGCAGTGCAGCTGCTTCTGATGCAGTGGCAGCAATAATGATGGTGTGATCCATGGCACCATGTTCTTCCAGTTTACGTACTACACTGGCAATGGAAGAAGCTTTCTGACCGATAGCAACATAAATACAGATAACACCGGTATCTTTCTGGTTAACAATGGCATCAAGTGCCACGGCTGTTTTACCAGTCTGACGGTCACCAATAATCAGCTCACGCTGACCACGACCAATCGGTACCATTGAGTCAATGGCTTTCAAACCGGTTTGCATTGGCTGATCTACGGACTGACGCGCAATCACCCCGGGAGCAATTTTTTCTACCGGAGCAGTATGTGTAGTATTAATCGGACCTTTGCCATCGATCGGGCGGCCAAGTGCATCAACTACGCGACCAATCAGTTCACGGCCAACCGGTACTTCCAGAATTCGGCCGGTACAGGTAACTTCGTCACCTTCCTTAATATGTTCTGATTCACCCAGAATCACGGCACCTACAGAATCGCGCTCCAGGTTCATGGCGAGACCAAATGTATTGCCGGGAAACTCGAGCATTTCACCTTGCATCACGTCTGATAAGCCGTGAACGCGCACAATCCCGTCAGTTACAGACATTACAGTACCGCGGGTACGTAATTCTGAATCAACGTTCAGGTTTGCGATTTTAGCTTTAATCAAATCGCTAATTTCAGCAGGATTAAGCTGCATGAAAACTCTCCTAATTCATCAATGCCGTATGCAGGCTGTTTAATCTGCCTTGCACCGACAAATCCAATACTTGGTCACCAACTTCTACTTTTACGCCACCAATCAATTCCGGGGCAACCACCTGACGCGCTTTCAACCGGCTTTTGAAATGGGCTTCCATATCTAAAACGACTTGTGTAAATTGTTGTTCGTCAATGGGATAAGCCGTATATACAGTGGCCTCTTTTATGTCGTTTAGGGACAAAGCATAGTCTTGGAATAACGTATAAATTTCTGGCAAAACTGTTAAGCGTTTGTTCTGCGCTAACAGAAAGATGAAATTTTTTAATTCATCAGCCGGCGTAAAATCCACTAATGACAGGATTTGTTTTGCCTTTTCTGTGTATTCGCATTCCGGCTCGTCAATCAGTAACTGCACTTTAGGTTGCAGAATAATTTCAGCCAGTGTTTTCAGTTCGTCCAACCAAGACTCAATTTGATTCTGTTCTTGTGCCAGACTGAATAATGCCTTTGCATATGGTCTGGCTATGGTTGCGAACTCAGCCATGGGATTACAGCTCCTGTTTCAGGTTCGCCAGTAAATCAGCGTGACGTGAAGGATTAACTTCGCTGCGCAGGATAGATTCGGCACCTTTAACAACCAAATCAGCTACCTGCTGACGCAATGCTTCACGGGCTCTGTTGGCTTCCTGCTCAACATCAGCTTTTGCCTGAGCCATGATACGGGCAGCTTCTTCTGATGCCTGCGTTTTGGCATCTTCAACAATCTGCGCGGCACGCTTTTCTGCATTGGCCACCATTTCGGAGACCTGACTGCGACCCTCGGCTAAGATATCAGCAACGCGTTTTTCCGCCTGAGCAAAATCGTTTTTCCCGCGTTCGGCAGCAGCCAAACCTTCGGCAATTTTGTCGGCACGGGCATCAAGTACTTTGACAATGGGCGGCCATACGAATTTCATCGTAAATAGCACAAACATGACAAAAACGACTACTTGTGCAATTAGGGTTGCATTGATATTCACGATTAAACCTTTAGAATTTGTGTTTATTAATTAAAACAGTTAACAACCAGCAAATCCAAGTTTATCAGCCGCCAATTTTGGCAAAGTATAAGAATGATACGCCCAGGGAGATAATGAACGCAGCATCAATCATACCCATGATAATGAAGAATTTACCCAGTAATGAGCCCATTAATTCAGGCTGACGGGCAGAAGATTCCATGTATTTTGCACCCAGCATGCCAATACCGATAGAGGCACCCATTGCAGAAATACCAATCATCAGACCACAAGCGATAGCGATTAAACCACCCATTTACTTAACTCCTTAAATATAAAGAAAAGAGAATACTACAACAAATAAACTGACCCTTAATGGGAATCGTGAGCCTGACCCAGATAAACAAAAGTCAGTACCATAAAGAGATAGGCCTGCAGGGCGATTACCAGAATATGGAATATAGCCCATGCCAGACCTGCAATTATCTGCAGAATAAACAGCACAACATCACTGACACCGGCGGCACCGGACATACCCCATGCACCACCCATTAAGGCAATAACCATAAACAGAATTTCACCGGCATACATATTACCGAACAGTCGCATACCATGTGAAAGGGTTTTGGAGAAAAACTCAATAATATTCATCAGAAAGTTTGGGATAAACAACCAAACTTTGTTGCCGAACGGCGCGCTGAATAATTCATGAATCCAGCCACCCAGTCCCTTGATTTTAATATTATAAACAATACATAAAAACAAGACTGAAATAGCCATGGCCATGGTCGTATTCAGATCGGCGGTAGGTACCACACGCAGATAGGCATGATGATCACCGGTAGCATGCTGCCATGCCCATGGCAGTAAATCCACCGGCAATAAATCCATAATATTCATGAAGAGAATCCACATGAATACAGTCAGCCCCAGGGGAGCAATAATCTTACGAGATTTCTCGTTATGAATCATATCTTTGCAGATACCGCTAACGAATTCAATCAGCAATTCAATTGCAGCCTGAAAACGGGTTGGCACGTCTGCTTTCATACGTCTGGCTGCTATAAACAAAATAGCAGAAGCGATTACACCGGTCAGAATGGAAAAGAATAGTGTATCCAGATTGAGAAATGAGAAATCAACCATATTTGTCTGATAATCTGGTGATTTCTGGGTGTAATTAATTAAGTGATGGCTAATATATTCGCCCGGAGTCATCTCTGTGCCGCTCATAATAACAATCTTTTTCTAAATGTGAACAATCCGGCCTGACTGACCAGTATTAGTCCTGTCAGGAAAGCAAACCAGTTAACAGCGGAATAGCATATATACACCAGTAACATCATCAGGCATATCATCAGAATTTTGCTAATCTCGGCCATCAACAGTGTTGCAGGTAATAGCGCCGGTAATTTTTTTGCAGCAATAATAGTTAATATCGCCAGTAATGTAGGTATCAGGTAACACAGCCCACCTAATACTGCTGACCAGATAGCAGAATAATTCCACAACCATGCGGACACGCAAACTGCGGCAAACAACATGACTGTTTGCCAAAACATGATCCACTTCATTCTGTTACCCTGAAAACACTTCGGTAAGCTGCGATAATATAATCAACTAATACAATATCGTCAAGTAATTTTGTGAAATTTTGTTAAATTAACTACACCTAATTAATTAATTTTTCTATATATTTCTATAATATTGCTTGAACTGATAACCCAACTGAACAATTTTGCCACAGTTAATTTCTGTTTGCAGGAATTATTCTAGTCCTAGTTTCTGTAATAAATGACTTAAAGTTTCCGGATTATCAAACTGCAGAATAATCCGGCCGCTGCGCTGATTTTTACTTTGTACCTGTACAGGTACAGAAAAACGCTGCTCAAGCGCCGCTTCTATTTGCTGAACTTCACTGCTTTTTTCTGCCGGATGACGTTTAGCAGTCTCCGGTTTAGCCTGAATTTGCTGACAGCGACGCTCAACTTCCCGCACTGACCAGCCATTTTGTACCGCTTTCTGTGCCAGGTCAATCTGCTGGATAACCGGCAAAGTTAATAAAGCTCTGGCATGTCCCATTTCCAGCTGACGGCCATACATCAGGTCCTGAACCGGTTGAGGAAGATTAAGTAAACGGAGACTGTTAGAAATACTGCTGCGGCTGCGACCGACTGCTTTGGCTACTGTATCATGTGTAAGTCCGAATTCATCTACCAGACGTTTCAACCCCTGGGCTTCTTCGATAGGATTCAGGTTCTGCCGCTGGATATTTTCAATCAGCCCCATGGCCAGCGCAGCTTCATCGGTAATGCTTTTGATGACTACAGGTATTTCCTGCAACCCGGCAAGCTGAGCAGCACGCCAGCGACGCTCACCAGCGATAAGTTCGTACTGATGCAGCCCCATTTCACGTACGATTACTGGCTGAATAACACCCTGAGCACGAATTGAATCAGCCAGTTCCTGTAAACCTTCATCATCAATCTGGGTTCGAGGCTGATAACGCCCGGGAATAATATCTGTAACTGCTACTGTTGTTAAACGATCCCCTCCGGTAATATCGCTACCGGAACCAAGCAGGGCATCCAGTCCTGCACCCAAACCTTTTGCTTTTACCATGTATCGCTCTTTAATTTCCGGATTAACACCACATTGTGGCAAAGGCTGTTATTACATAAATACATTTAATTTATGCTTATTAACTGCTTATTTGCTGGTACGCAGCAATACCTCATCAGCAAGTGCCAGATAGGCTCTGGTACCAGTGGCACGAGGATCATATTGCAAGGCCGGCATGCCATGGCTTGGTGCTTCAGCCAGACGTATATTACGCGGAATCGGTGTACTGAACAGCTTATCGGGAAAGTGGGTACCCAGCTGTTCGTCCACCTGTTTTGCCAGCAAACTGCGCGGGTCGTACAGGGTACGGACAATACCTAAAATATCCAGTTGCGGATTGATGGCCTGGCGGATTTTACGAACTGTGGCAATCAGATCAGAAATACCTTCTAGTGCATAATACTCACACAACATGGGTACAATAATGTGCTGTGCTGCAACCAGACCGTTAATGGTTAATAAAGTCAGTGTCGGCGGGCAGTCAATGATAATGTAATCGTACTGGTCTGCCACCTGTGCCAGTGCATTTTTCAGGCGCATTTCCCGCGCCAATTCCTGCACCAGCTCCACCTCAGCACCTGCCAGAGCACGATTAGCAGACAAAACATCAAAGCCGCCATGCTGAGCAGAGGTAATAGCCTGCTGAATAGTTTCATTACCAAGCAACACAGCATAAACTCCGCTGGTTACATTGGCTTTATTAATGCCACTACCAGTCGTGGCATTACCCTGAGGGTCGAGATCAACTATCAGAACTCTGGACTTTTTTTCCACCAGCGAAGCGGCCAGATTAACTACGGTTGTAGTTTTACCTACCCCGCCTTTCTGGTTGGCTACTGCAATAATATGCGCACTCATGCACTTTCTTTCTTGCGTACCAGAACCATATGCCGCTCTGCATCCAGATGCGGTACGCTGAGTTTATCTACCCGGATCAGTTCTGTATTTTCAGGTAACCGTTCAATTTCTTCATAGGGATAAACTCCCTTCATAGCCGCCCAGTAACCGCCTTTTGCCATCAGTTGTTTAGTGATGGTAACAAAATCATTCAATTCAGCAAAAGCCCTGCTGGTAATGACATCGAACTGCTCACCAACCATGGCTTCTACCCGTGCCGTTATAACCTGCACATTACTTAAGCCCAGCTCGATTACTGCCTGTTGCAGGAATGATGTTTTTTTGCTGTTAGCATCAAGCAGGGCGACAGCCAAATCAGGACGTGCTATAGCTACGGGTATGCCCGGCATACCACCGCCGCTGCCTACGTCAATCAGGCCTCTGGCATGCTCTACATAAGGCAAAAGAGTGAGGCTGTCGAGAATATGATGACTGATAACATCCTGATCATTGCGCAGTGCAGTCAGATTGTAGGTACTATTCCATTTTTTCAACAGCTCTACAAAGGCCAGTAATTGTAATTGCTGCGGAACAGTCAGTTCGATATTCATCTGCTGCAAACCTTGTTGCAACATGGTTTTCATGTCATTCATATTTTTTTGCTCCCTCAAAACCCCGTTTCAGATGCACCATCAGTAATGCGACTGCCGCCGGTGTGATACCGGATATACGTGAAGCCTGTCCAACTGTTTCGGGACGAAATTGATTCAGTTTTTGTTGTACCTCTGCGGAAAGGCCTTTTACCAGTGTGTAATCAATGCTGGCCGGTAATTTTAGTTTTTCCAGATTCTGACGGTGGCTGATTTCTTCATTTTGCCGCTCAATATAACCCTGATATTTGGCCTGAATTTCTACCTGCTCAGCCGCATCGGCTTCAAGTACTTCTTGCTGTGCATTAGGTAAAGTCATTAAGTCAACATAGCTAACATTAGGCCGGCGCAGCATATCCAGCAAACTGGATTCTTTACTCAGAGGCTGACCCAGCACTCGCTGCTGATCACTCAGTGGCAGATTCAATGGTGTATACCATGTGTGGCTCATGCGTTGCAGTTCGCGCTCAACTGCTTCCTGTTTTCGCTGAAATATTTGCCATTGCGCATCATTGACCAGACCAACAGCTCGCCCCAGACCAGTCAGACGCATATCAGCATTGTCTTCACGCAATTGCAGACGGTATTCGGCACGACTGGTAAACATGCGGTACGGCTCAGTAACACCTTTAGTAATCAGATCATCCACCAGTACACCTAAATAAGCCTGATCACGTTGCAATACCAGTGGTTCTGCTTCACGAAGATATAATACAGCATTGGCTCCGGCTAGTAAGCCCTGAGCGGCGGCTTCTTCATAACCGGTAGTACCGTTAATCTGTCCGGCAAAAAACAGTCCGGCTATATTTTTGGTTTCGAGACTGGCTTTGAGATTACGCGGATCAAAGTAATCATATTCAATGGCATAACCGGGGCGCAGGATATGTGCGTTCTGCAATCCGGGCATTGAATGCACCAGCTTTAACTGAATATCAAACGGCAGACTGGTAGAAATACCGTTCGGATAATATTCGTGTGTTTTCAGCCCTTCAGGTTCCAGAAAAATCTGATGGCTTTCTTTATCGGCAAAACGATTGATTTTATCTTCTATAGAAGGACAGTAACGTGGACCGACTCCCTCAATTTTACCGGTAAACATCGGGCTGCGGTCGAAACCGCTACGGATAATATCGTGGGTGTGACTATTAGTATGAGTAATCCAGCAGGAAATCTGCTGCGGATGTATCTCCCGGCTGCCACGTACTGAAAATACTGGTGCCGGATTGTCGCCCGGCTGTTCTTTAAGCTGGCTGAAATCAATACTGCGTCCATCAATTCTTGGCGGAGTACCGGTTTTCAGACGTCCCTGCGGTAAATTCAGCTCTTTCAGACAACCTGATAAACGCTGGGCTGCCGGATCTCCGGCACGGCCACCGGCATAGTTTTCCAGACCAATATGAATTTTACCAGCCAGAAAGGTACCAGCCGTCAGCACCACCGCACGACTACGGAATATAACACCCATTGCCGTCATTACTCCGACAGCACGGCCATGTTCCACAACAATATCTTCTACCTGCTGCTGAAATAATTGCAGGTTCGGCTGATTCTCCAGCATGGAACGGATAGCTGCTTTATACAGAATACGGTCGGCCTGTGCCCGTGTTGCACGTACTGCGGGTCCTTTTGATGCATTCAGGCGACGAAATTGAATACCTCCGTAATCAGCAGCCAGTGCCATTGCCCCGCCCAGTGCATCCAGTTCGCGCACCAGATGACCTTTGCCGATGCCGCCAATAGACGGATTACACGACATTTGTCCCAGAGTTTCGATATTGTGGGTAAGTAATAATGTTTGCGCACCCATACGCGCAGCGGCCAAAGCCGCCTCTGTACCGGCATGTCCGCCGCCCACCACAATTACATCGTATTCAATCGGATAATTCATTTGACAACAGTTGATTCCATAGCATTGTTTTTTCAAGAAACAATGCCTGAGCAAAATAGTGCTATTTTACGCGAGCTGTTGCCATTTGTCAGGCATGTAAAAATGCAAAGTGATTTTTCACCCCGGCAGTTATTGCAGTCTGTCTGTTTTAACGGCCGTGCACACCCTGCCATGCGGCATCTAGTCTGGTACCGGCTGCCTGTAATGCAGCATCAGCCTGCTGGCGCTGAACATCAGCCTGATTAAAATCATTTTGCAGACGAGTAACATTATCCTGTGCATTTTTCAGCTGTAACTGCGCCGATTGCAACTGAGTTTGCAATTGCAATGCTTTACTCTGGCTGGCACTTTGTGCTGACAGTGCTGCCTGATAAGCTTTCTGAGCACTGAGTAATTCAACATCGGCAGGAGATTCAGCCCATGCCGTAACCGCCAGACCTAAAATCAACCACAAGCTATATTTTACTTTCATGCCTGCTAACTTTCTTAATCAGAATTAATCTTAATTAGAATTAATGTGCACATACATGCTGATATTGCTGTTCGGAAGCTGAACCACTGGTAATACCCATCGGGCGCAAATCTGTTTCACCAAAATGATCCTGACGAATCAGTTCGCCATGCGCATCCAGCAACTCTACATCAAGTACCCGGAATATTTTACGACTACAGTCAATCTGTGTTGTACTCAGTGCGGTTTTATAAGCCGGTGTGTTACTGTAATACTGCTGTTTAGGGTCGATAACGGTTTTGCGATCGCGGAAAGTAACCAGATTACCCTGGCGTTTAATACTGCCGCTATCAAGCGCATACTGGATATTACCACTGGCGGATACACCAAGCTCAACCCAGCTGCCGCTGGCTTTCGGAACATTGGTGGTAGTACATGCAGCCAGAATAGCACAAACAGCCAAACTGGTTATCAGGTGACGGAAATAAATGATTTTCATGCTAATTCCTTGCAACAGCCATCAGGTAACTGTCGGAAATAAAGGTAAATTGCAGTACAATACCCGTTTCAGATTAAATGTAACAGGTGTTTTGTGACCCATGCCGAGCAAATTTTACACGATGTTTTCGGCTATCCGGAATTTCGAGGACAACAGGCAGAAATTATCGACACAGTAGCCAGCGGTCATAATGCACTGGTACTGATGCCTACCGGCGCGGGCAAGTCTTTATGTTATCAAATTCCGGCATTAATGCGCGATGGTGTCGCTATTGTGATTTCACCACTGATCGCACTGATGCAGGATCAGGTTACAGCTCTGAATGTTAATGGTATTTCTGCTGCCTGTGTACACGGAGGCACCAGTAGTGAAGAGATACAGCGTATTGCTGATGAAATCGCGGCTGAGCATCTGAAGCTATTATATGTAGCACCGGAACGTCTGGTTATGCCGCGTTTTTTACAGTTTTTACACAATACCCGTATTAGCCTGTTTGCGATTGATGAGGCTCATTGTGTCAGCCAGTGGGGACATGATTTTCGTCCTGAATATCAGCAACTGAGCATTCTGGCAGACGAATTTGCCGATATTCCGCGTATTGCCCTTACTGCCACAGCAGATAATGCCACCAGAGCAGATATTCAGCACTATCTGGATTTAACAGACGCACGATTATTTGTTTCCAGCTTTAACCGCCCGAATATTGACTATCAGGTTATTGAAAAAAACAACGGTAAGAAACAGTTATTACAATTCATCCGCAGCCAGATGTCCGGAGAGAATGGTATTGTTTACTGTCTGTCACGCAAGCGTGTGGAAGATATTGCTGCTTTTCTAAGCGAAAACGGTCTGACCGCCCTACCCTATCATGCCGGACTGGACTGGGAAATACGCAGCCGGAATCAGCGCCGCTTCACACAGGAAGATGGCATTATTATCGTAGCAACAGTAGCATTTGGTATGGGTATAGATAAACCGGATGTACGTTTTGTTGCCCATCTTGATATGCCTGCCAGCATTGAACATTTTTATCAGGAATCAGGGCGTGCCGGCCGTGACGGCCTGCCTGCCACCAGCTGGCTGTGTTATGGTCTGAATGACTGGGTACTATTGCGCGAACGGATTGAGCTTGCTGAGCGCGATGAAGCACAAAAACGCATTGATTTACAAAAACTCGATGCCATGCTGGCTTTTTGTGAGACTGCAGACTGCCGCCGCCGGCTATTGCTGCGCTATTTCGGAGAGGAAGGTGAGTCCTGCGGACATTGCGACAACTGCACTGATCCACCCAGCAGATTTGACGGCACTGTACTGGCACAAAAATTACTTTCGTGCGTGTATCGGGTAAAACAGCGTTTTGCTACCGGACATGTGATTGATGTTTTACGCGGTCGCGAATCAGACCTGGTAATACGCTGCGGACACCAGCATTTATCTACTTTCGGTATAGGCAGTGAATTAACAGTTAAAGAGTGGCGTACAGTGGTACGGCAATGTGTTGCATCAGGATATCTGAATGTTGATATAGCCAATCAGGCATTACAGCTTACTGAGCAGGCACGGGCAGTATTAAAAAACCAGCAACAGGTCTGGCTGCGACCATTGAAGCATGATAAAACCCGCAACAATCGCAATACTGATACCTGGCTGCGTACTGAACGCGAAGAACGTCTGTGGCAAACGCTGCGCAACTGGCGTAAAGAACGCGCCAGCAAAAACAATGTACCAGCCTATACCATTTTTGCCGACCGGACATTACAGGATTTAGTCCGGCATCCACCGGCCACACTGGCTGATTTAAACCATATTTATGGATTAGGTGAAAGTAAAATCAGAAATTTCGGTGCAGATATTCTGGCTCTGTGTCGCAAATGGGCGCAATAATAGTCAGAACGTCTCCGCTATTCTGCTCATAAATCATTTATTTTCTCAGTTTTTATAACTTTTATCTTTGCTTATCCGGTCATGATTCTGCCTTTATACCGGTACAGCAAATGGTTTTTCATAACAGGTGATTATCGGCAGAATAACACCTGATTTTGCCTACTTTATGTGCATGAGAATATCCGGTAATACGGGCATTCTGCTGCCGGTATCCTGCTATTATCTGATTGTTATTTTTTATCTGTTTTTTGGTAATTTATCGCATCTATTCCGAGATTCATTTATCCATCTATCTGATTAGTTTGTCCACCTGCTGTGCTTACAACAACTAAAATATTTTTATTCAATCCTATGTCCTCATTATTTTTTAGTCCATTCTTTGTAGATTGGATTAGATCAGTCAATATTTAAGACACAACAATAGTACATTAAAGCTATACTCTGATTTTTTAGAGTATTTTTATGAAGTTTGATATTGGTAATTGGGTAAAATCAGCTCGTTTGAATGCGGATTTAAGTCAGGAAGAATTAGCTTTAGCACTTAATTTATCGGGAAAGGCATCAGTATCTGCATGGGAAACTAATAAAAATGGTGTGTCATTTGATGTAATGGTAAAAATCTCAAATTTATGTGGATATCCACTTCCATATATTGAACCAGACAATACTAAAATGATCCGTAAATCAAAAAATGGATACATCAGAATAAATTATCTAAATATCTGTAATGATATTGAAGAAAGAAATGTTGAAAATACTGAAATTGAGCCGCTGGAAGCAGAACAGATAATTGAGATACCTGAAGCTTGGGCGAAAGAAAATATAGGGAATAACCTAACATCAATTGCGATAATAAAAGCAAAAGGTGATTCTATGAATCCCACATTAAAGAACGGTGACCTACTATTTATTGATACTACAATTCAATTTTATATGTCTGATGGTATATATGTTTTTTACGTTGATAATGGTTTTAGTATTAAACGATTGCAATTATTATTTGATGGTCAATATCGCGTAATGAATGATAATCAATCAAGATATCCCTCGGAAACAATTACTCGTGGTGATTTGGATAAAATTCATATTTGTGGCAAAGTCGTCGCATATTGGACTATTAATAGGTTATAAAGAAATAATCAATAAAAATAGAAGTTCATATAATTTGGACTTTTGTTTTTTCTTTTATCTCTAATTATCAGACACCTACCATGCTCAAATTTATCTGTTATATAGATTCGCTATCATTACCGATGGCAAACTGTATTGTTTACCCGATTGTCAATTATAAGTATCCCCATCTGATTTAACTTAGGCTACTTGCATAGCAATCATCTGATAATGACAATAAGCATATTACTGAAAATAAAATTATCTAATTCAGACCTGTTACCTTCTAACAGAGATTTCAGACGTGCTGGTTACAGATATCAGCATTTCAGTTGCAGGCAAGAAATGACCATTTTTTACACTTTGTTTTCAATAATATAACCCAATGATTTATCTATAATAAATAGCCATGTCAACCATGAATGATGCGCTATATCAAATAAATGTGAAAAATGCTGCTTTATTCATCATACAAATCCCATATATAGTAAAAAAAAGCGCAACAACAGCATTTAAACACTAAATATAGTATTTTTACATATAAGCACTGTGATCAGACAAATTGTTATTATTTAATAACAATGCAGTAACTGCTGCCGGTTATTACAGGCAGCAGAAGGATAATCAGCATGAAACCCATTGTAATTAAAAGAGATGGTTGTCACGTACCTTTTGATACAGCCCGCATCAAAGAAGCCATACAACAAGCAGCCAAAGCAGTACAGATTAACGATATCAATTATTGCCATCAGGTGGCAGAAAGTGTGGCCGGTCATCTTGCCGAGCGTGAGTATATTGATATTCATGATATCCAGCAGGCTGTTGAAGACCAGTTAATGGCCGGACAGTACAAAGAGCTGGCCCGTGCATATATTGAATATCGCCATTCCCGCGATGTGGCACGTGAATCACGCAGTCGTCTAAATCGTGAAATTCAGGGTCTGGTTGAACAAACCAACTTTAGTCTGCTCAATGAAAACGCCAACAAAGACAGTAAAGTTATTCCGACACAGCGCGATTTACTGGCCGGCATTGTCGCCAAACACTACGCTCAACAGCACCTGCTTCCACGCGATGTGGTACTGGCACATGAACGGGGTGAAATCCATTACCACGATCTGGATTATGCGCCTTTTTTCCCGATGTTTAACTGCATGCTGATTGATCTGAAAGGCATGCTGACTAACGGTTTTAAAATGGGTAATGCCGAAATCGAGCAGCCGAAATCAATTGCCACTGCCACTGCGGTAACCGCACAGATCATTGCTCAGGTAGCCAGCCATATTTATGGCGGCAGCACCATCAACCGTATTGATGAAGTACTGGCTCCCTTTGTTCGTGCCAGCTACAACAAACATCTGGCAGTAGCAACTGAATGGCAGATTGCCAATGCAAACGAGTATGCGCGTGCACGTACTGAAAAAGAGTGTTATGACGCCTTTCAGTCACTGGAATATGAAGTCAATACGCTGCATACGGCCAATGGTCAGACTCCTTTTGTAACCTTTGGCTTTGGTCTGGGCACAAGCTGGGAAAGCCGGCTGATACAAACCGCTATTTTACGCAATCGCCTCGCAGGCCTTGGTAAAAATGGCAAAACAGCCGTTTTTCCCAAACTGGTATTCAGCATAAAAGATGGTATTAATCACAAAGCCGGTGATATTAACTACGACATTAAACAGCTGGCTCTGGAATGTGCTTCCAAACGTATGTATCCGGATATTCTTAACTATGATCAGGTTGTCGCTGTTACCGGTTCCTTCAAAACTCCGATGGGCTGCCGCAGCTTCCTTGGTGTCTATGAAGAAAACGGGGAGCAAATCCATGAAGGACGAAACAATCTGGGGGTTATCAGCCTGAATCTTCCCCGTATCGCCATAGAAGCCAGATATGATGAAACACGCTTCTGGCAGTTACTGGATGAACGTCTGCAACTGTGCCGCAAAGCACTGATGACACGCATTGCCCGTTTTGAAAATGTCAAAGCCAGAGTGGCTCCGATTCTGTATATGGAGGGTGCCTGCGGGGTACGTCTGAATGCTGATGATTCAGTAGCTCAAATATTCAAAAACGGCCGCGCCTCAATTTCACTGGGCTATATCGGTCTGCACGAAACCATTAATGCCCTGTATGGTACTGAAAAACATGTTTTTGATAGCGAAACCCTGCGCGAGAAAGCCATTGCTATCGTACAAAAACTGCGTGACACTGCCGACCGCTGGAAAGCCGAAACTGGTTATGGTTTCAGCCTGTACAGCACACCCAGTGAAAACCTGTGTGATCGCTTCTGCCGGCTTGATACTGCCGAATTCGGGGTTATCGATGGTGTGACCGATAAAGGTTACTATACCAACAGCTTCCATCTGGATGTTGAGAAAAAGGTTAATCCTTACGATAAAATCGATTTTGAAGCACCCTATCCGAAAATGGCCAGTGGCGGTTTTATCTGCTACGGGGAATATCCGAATTTACAGCACAATCTTAAAGCATTAGAGGACGTGTGGGACTACAGCTACCGATACGTTCCCTATTACGGAACCAATACTCCGATCGATGAATGCTACGACTGTGGATTCAGCGGTGAATTTTCCTGTACCAGCAAAGGTTTTGTCTGCCCGAAATGCGGCAATCATGATCCTGCACGGGTATCCGTTACCAGACGTGTATGCGGTTATCTGGGCAGTCCGGATTCCCGCCCGTTTAATGCCGGCAAACAGGAAGAGGTTAAACGACGGGTCAAACACCTTGGTCAGCAATGTGGTGCACTGTAAGTATGAATTATCATCAGTATTATCCGGTTGATGTTGTCAACGGTCCCGGAACCCGCTGTACGTTGTTCGTAGCCGGCTGTGAGCACAAATGCCGGGGCTGCTATAACGCCACCACATGGCGGACAGATTCCGGTAAGCCATTTGACCAGCAGATGGAAGACCTGATTATCAGCGACCTTAACGACAAACGTATTGTGCGTCAGGGTCTGTCGCTCACCGGCGGGGATCCGCTGCACCCGCATAACCTGAATGCCATCCTGAAACTTGTCAGACGGGTACGGCAGGAAACCGAACATAAAGACATCTGGTTATGGACAGGCTACACACTGGCAGAGTTATCACCGGCGCAAATGCAGGTTGTAAATGAAATCAACACCCTTATCGACGGTAAATTCATACAGGAACTGAAAGATCCGGCGTTAGTCTGGCGCGGCAGCAGTAACCAGCAGATTCATTATCTGCATCCGGTATAATTCAACCATTTAGCACCATTGTAGTTAACAGATTAATTCTGCATAACAGCAATGGTGCTTCTTTACCCCTTGCTGCCAGAAAATTTTTCTAATAAACCAGTCAGTTATTTTACTCGCTTGTTCTCAGACTGCCCGAAATGGCCGGAATGGCATAAAATTCGCATATTGCAAGTAAAATTCTGGGATAATTTACCTTTAATATTCTGGTTTAAACAATCAAAACACATTCGTCTTAGTGCTGCCAAATCACCAGAGCAGCACAAATTTACTCAATTAAACCGTAGACAACACTACCTGCATCTATTCTGAGCATATTGGTGGTCAATTAATAGTGACATACGGTTTTATTTACCCGGATACACATGGACAATACCAATGAGCATAATTGATGTAACTGACAGACGCGCCGAAACTCAGGCAATGCTGGATAAAGCAGATCTATTGTTTGACCGCAGAACCTGTGAAACCAGGTTGGAGCAAATGGCTGCGGACATCACTGCAGCATTAAGTGATAAATACCCGCTGGTATTACCAGTGATGGGTGGTGCAGTTGTTTTCACCGGAAAATTACTGCCATTACTGCGTTTTCCGCTGGATTTTGATTACATCCATATTTCCCGCTACGGTGATAAACTTAAAGGTGGTAATTATCAGTGGCTGCGTGCCCCGCAGAATGCGGTAGTCGGACGCCACATTCTGGTATTGGATGATATTTTGGATGAAGGACATACACTGGCAGCTGTAAAAAAACAGATACTGGAAATGGGTGCAGCCAGCTGTTCTACAGCTGTTTTTGCCAACAAACTGATTGGCAAAGAAAAGCCAATTATGGCTGATTTTGTCGGACTGGATGTTCCCAATCGTTATGTTTTCGGGTATGGCATGGATGCTGAAGGTAAATGGCGTAATCTGGACGAAATTTACGCTCTGGCTGAGTAATCGTCAATAACAGTATTATTGTATGCAGGTCATGGTTATCTACACCGTGGCCACTTGCTCATTCTTAGATTTTCCGGTTTTGAAATACATATAACATAATCAAATTTAATTCCATCATTATCATTAATAAAATCACGTACACTCAAAGCTATAGCATTAAAACTGTATCTAAATCATTAATATATCTACTACATTAAATGATCATTTTTGAAATACAGCAAACTGTTTTAAATCTGCTTTAAAATATATTTTTTATAAAAAATAAAGAATTAATGCGGCATTAAGTTAATTCATGTTCAAATTTAAATAACAGCCATACAGCACTAATAAAAATGTTAATATCATAATATATCAGCATACATAGTATATATATACTAAATATACATACAAAATAATATGTTATATTTTATTAAATAGTTTTTTTAATGATTACAATAAAAAAATAAAATATTACATTAACTACTGATTATATTATTTAATTAACACATTCTTGACAAATTTAATTACTCACCAGTATGATGCCTATACCGTATTAAATAGTACGGTCAGCTCTGGAAGGCTGTTTTATCAGACAGATAAACCATTAATATTTCTATTATGGTTTTTTCATATTCTGTTTACCGAGTCATTGGCATACCTTTTCGATGGTAGACAATGGCAGGGAGGCTTTATGCCTGCCGGTTCTGATTAACGGTCTTCCAGCCTTGCCATTCTTCTGCCGCCAGATGCGTCTGGAAGCGCATAGCGGTTTGATTAGAATAATCAGGAAAGGCAGTGTTTATGACTATTTTTGTGGCGGACAGCCGCCATTTGGAAGCGTATATGTTACGCCTGTTTCCGCCAGCGATGGCCCCAATTACCAATAAGCAGGTTTTACCAGAGTTTTGTCATATTAATTTGCGTGAAAACAACACCTTTGGTTCTGATATACACTCATTTATCAGATATAAACTGAAATGCCCTAAAAAAGTAATTATTTACTCAGCCAAGCCTGACAGCAAAGTTAATTGAGTATTATAATCAGTAATGAGATAGTTAGTTCTTATAATATATTATATTTATTGCATTTAGTATATTTTTGTATTAATAGCTACAATTATCTGATTGTAGAAAGGGGATAAAGAAATGTTGCAAAAAAAGGATTGCCTAAAAATTTAAGATAATGTCCGCACAGACTTATTGATTCCGGTCATTATCTATCAGCTAGTTTGTTTGTCTATGTTTCCTGGTTCTTTAGCTTTTTAAGGGGCAGAACCAGGCTTTTTACATTCTGGACTATCGTTTTTACCGCTATATCGCCAGCATCTCTTATCGCCTCATCGCTTTATGTCCCTCATCACGTAATTGCAATATTTTCTTACCTTCTGCTTTAGCCTGTACCATCTTTCCCGCTTTAACCAGATTATTGGTTTTATCAATTTCTGCAATCAATTTATCCATCTCAGCATAGTATGCTCTCAATTTTGGATTATTCGGTGCAGCATTTTCCAGACCGGAAGGTTTTTTTGCTTTAGCGGCCACGGCAGCAGCACGCATACTGGCCAGAGCTTTACTGGCATCTGCGACTGTTTGCGCTGAATTAAAACGCGCATAACTCATATTAATAGCACTCATATAAATGTTTACGCCATTCGCCTGAACAGTCATCACTGATAATATCAGTGATAATAACAATATCCCTGCAGAGAGAAATTTTTTGGTTACCATCTGTCTTTCCTGTTCTTCAGTTAATCCTAAACATTTTATATATAAAACAGCGCAGAGTTTGATAATACCGTATCAAGTAAATGACAAGCTTTGCACCTGAATCAGCTTACGTAAAAAGTGATCACAGCGTTCAAGCTGCTCCAGTTCTATATATTCATCAGCCTTATGAGCCACTGTAATGCTACCGGGACCGCATACAACAGTATTGATACCACTATTCTGAAACTGGCCGCCTTCAGTCGCATAGGCCACTTTGGCCTGCTGTTTATTATCCACTAGTTGAGTAATCAATGCATGCAGCTGCTGATTATTTGCGTCATTTAAAGCAGGTACCTGTACATTATGAGTTAGCTTAATTGATGCTTCCGGTACCACTGCCTGCATAGCGGGTAAAAGGGTCGTTGCAATATATTGCCGAATCGGTTCAGTCAGCTCTTCTACCGTCATATGCGGCAAATTACGATAATCAAATTCAAAGGTACAAGAATCCGGCACAATATTAATAGCAGTACCGCCACGAATCAGGCCGGTTGAAACAGTAGCAAACGGGACATCAAAAGCATGATCCAAATCAGCCCGCTGTTGTAATTGCTGAGCCAGCTGGTTGATAAACACAATCAGACGGGCTGCATATTCAATTGCATTCACACCATCAGGCGTGAGCGAAGAGTGAGCATTTTTACCATGTACTTCACAACAGAAAGTATGAATCCCTTTGTGGGCTACTACCATTTGCATGGATGTAGGTTCACCAACAATACAGGATTGCGGCTGCAAACCTCTTTTTTCCAGCTCAGCCAGCATCACCGGTGCACCGAGACAGCCGATTTCTTCATCAAAAGACAAAGCAATATGTAATGGGACTTTCAGCTTTGCCTTCTGCATGTCCGGAACCGCAGCCAGTACACTGGCAATAAAACCTTTCATGTCACTACTGCCACGACCATATACGCGACCATCGCGTATATTTGCTGCAAACGGATCTGATAACCATTTTTGCCCGTCTACCGGCACAACATCAGTATGACCGGAAAGTACTATCCCGCCAGAAGTACTGCCATCAGCAGCCGGGATAGTGACAAACAGATTGGCTTTATCCCCCTTTTCATTATGTGCCAGCCATGGCGACAGTTTACGGCTCTCCAGATAATCGGCCACATAATTAATCAAGGCCAGATTACTCTGACGGCTGGTGGTATCAAAAGCAATCAGCTGACATAACCAGCTAAGTGTATCCACGGCAAATCTCCGGTTAACTCTGGTTAAACCATAGCATATTTTATGCCTTTAGCGTAACCAATACATAAAACAAAATCCTCTTCGACGCTGATAATAGCTACAATAGCTATTTATGGAAAGGTATAACAGATGAAACAGCAATTTGACTTAGCCGGACATCCGCATGTTGCATTATGTGATCTGCTTAAACTGGCCGGACTGGCAGAAAGTGGCGGCAGAGCTAAACAATTGATTGCCGAAGGTAAAGTACTGCGCAATCAGCAGCCCGAAACCCGTAAAACCGCGAAAATCGTTGCCGGAGACAATATCCGGCTGGGTGACAGTGAAATCAATGTCATTAATAGTGAGTTATGAGCGCACCGGAATTATTAACTCCGCCAATACCACCGGAAGACTGGGAATGCTGCAATAGTGACTGTGGCGATGCTTGTGTCTGGCAAATTTATTACCGCGAAAAAGCTGCATATGAAGCGATGCAGGCACAGTTGTCCACATTATCTTGTAATAACGAAAAAAGCTCATGAGTATTGATTTACATTGTCATTCCACGGTTTCTGATGGCGCACTGACGCCGGCCGAAGTTGTCCTGCGTGCTTCTGCTAATGGTTGCACATTGCTGGCATTAACAGACCATGACCATACCGGTGGTCTGGCTGCTGCGCATGCACAGGCCAAGCAGTCAGGAATCACTTTGATTAATGGGGTGGAAATCTCAGTAAGCTGGCGCGGACGCACTATACATATTGTCGGTCTGAATATATCTCGGGAAGATGAAGTATTACAAACTTTACTCGGACGTCTTCGCAGCGGCCGTTTACAACGTTTACAGGCCATTGCCGATAAGCTGGCTAAAAAAGGAATTAGTGATGCTTATGAAGGCACACTGGCACTTGCTACGAATATAGATATGGTGACACGTACGCATATTGCTGATTTTTTAGTCCAGTCCGGCCATGTGAATAAAAAAGCTGATGCATTTCGCAAATATCTGGGTGACGGTAAATCCTGCAGTGTTAAACATCAGTGGGCAGAACTGGCTGAGGTTGTTACTGCTATCCGGCATGCTGGCGGGATTGCGGTTATTGCACATCCAATGCGCTATGAGCTGTCTGCTACTGCACGCCGCAATCTGTTCAGTGATTTTAAGGCTTGTGGTGGCGAAGCGATTGAAGTGCATAGTGGGCGTTCTAATCTGAACGATAGACTGAACTATGCCTTACTGGCGCAACAGTTCGATTTTTTAGCCAGTTGTGGCAGTGATTTTCATCGTGATGGTGATTTTGGTGGTGGCCTGCTTGGCTGCTGTCCTGAACTACCACCTATCTGCAAGCCGGTATGGGATCATTTAACTGATTAACCGCATTATCTCTGATAGATTTTAAATCAAACCAGGTATTTCAAGTTTGTTTCAGTCATAAACCAATCACAAAATGTTTGATTACAATATGCCAATTTATTATAAAAGGCTTAGTTATTGTTTTTTGTATATTCTGTGCTTATACAGAATATTTTTACATTTAAATATGTCAAAATCATATAAATAAATTCAGATAATAAGAATCAAACAGTAAATCAAATTTTTATTGCCTTTACTGTAATAGCCAGTATGACCGGGAGAGTAAGATATATTCGGAAATCCGCTATAAAAAATAATATTAAATGTCTATCAATTCTGCTGAAAAACCGTACAGTCTTATTACTTACCAGATATGCATGCTTACGTCGTTTTTAATGTTAATGAATAATTGGTCTATTACAGATAAATTTATTTTATTTATATATTATTAATAGTGTTGTTTAATAGGCATTATCATCTTATAAAATGTAAAATATATCTACATATACAATACCTTAATAGCAAATTATCTACAAAATAAAATAAGATTTAAAAAATAAATAAAGTAACCGTATTAGACCTACCTTATTTTAAATTTGTGTTTTTCTATCGATTTCTTTTTTAACAAAAAATTATTAATCGCTTTTCTGAACTTATTCAAGTCAATATAAAGGAAATAAAAAATGAGCACTCAGATCTCTGATATTCAATCAGAGGCGTTAAATTTTATCCGCCCCCTGAACAGACTGGAAAGTGGTATGGCAAATTTGCATACTAATTTTTCAGGAACAACACAATTTACTTTAATTCTGGAGGTTGAAGGTAAACTGGAACCGAGCAGAGTAGAACAGGCTTTACAAATCATCCAAAAGCAATATGAGGCACTGGCATCCAAAATTCTTCTACAGGAAAGTCAATGGCATCTGGTTAAATCCTCTTTATCTTTTCCCATAATATTCACCGTCATTACCGTACCGGAATTACCCTCGAATGATACCCGCTGTTTTGATGAATTGCTGGAAAGAGAGGTAAATGATCCGTTAGATATCCATCAGCAATTATGCAGATTGACCATGCTGAATCAGGATAATTTTAATCGCCATTTACTGATACTGACACTGGCTCACGTCATTGCAGACGCCACAGCCGGTCTGAAGATTTTTTCTGAAATATTACGTCTGTCTGCACAAAATTTTTCTGATAAAACTATTGACCGAAATATATCCCCGGAAAATGCAGGTTTTAGTTTTGCAAATAAAACAGGACACAGTTATTCTGATTATCAACAAGCTGTAAAAATGTGGAGTAATCCTGCCAGGGAAATCCAAACAGCAAGCTATACGGCCATAATTGAAGCAGAAACTGTTGAAAAATTAAGCTCTATAGCAAGCAGACATAATCTGACCATGAATTCATTATTGACTGCCCTGATTCAGCAGACCAATACAGATTTTTTTAAGCTGGATTCGTTTCCCATATTAACTGCGATTAACTGTCATCCTATACTCAACATAGAAGACAGCTTTACCTGCTTAATTCAGCAGGCAATAACCACCATTTCCGGAGATATTTACACCAGTGCACAGCAAATTAAACAAGATATTCTGGATGCCAAAGCAACAGTTGCAGCAAATAAAATGCTGTCACCGATAACGTTACAAAATCTGCAAAAAGATTTGGTTTTTATATATACCAATAATGGCCGGATTAACAAAATAACCGTACCGCCAAACTTCAAGCTGCATAACTTTCGTACCGGAGCCAATATGAACAGCGGCACTCTGACTGCCACCTTTCATCTGGCTTTTCTTAATGGCTGCCTGATACTTTGCCTTTCTTATTACACCAAAATATTACAACGTAAAATTATCAGCCAGTTGATGGAAAGAATTGCCAGACAGCTAACAAATTTCGCCATAAAAGAGTATTGAGCATTTTAAAAATCAATAAATTAAATGCTCAAAATATAGCTGCAATTGCTGCATTTGGCTTGGAAAATCCTTGTTTTAAAGATAATGAATACGCTATTAGCATTTGCTAATGAGGAAACCAGGCATTTCGGGCTGATTTTTATGCTTGCACATCAGTCAGCGCCACTATCGATATATTAAGTTTGATAGTGGCGCTTTCCGGTTAATAATTTTAGTTATACATACAAATATACTATCCATACTGGCATACAAATAAAATTCATTAAAATATCAATATAAATCAGATTTTTATACTCATAATATTTATTCTGCACAGCTTTTTTGGTCTCATATTCAGACTACCAGACTGGCAATTAAGAATCTGACAATTGATTTATTGCTGCAATCCAGTTATGTTAGCCGAATACATGTGCTTATTAATTCAGAGGATAGAGTATGAAATCTCGTGCCGCAGTTGCCTTTGCTCCGGGAGAAGCACTACAAATTGTTGAAGTAGACGTTGCACCGCCCAAGGCTGGTGAAGTACTGGTAAAGATTACCCATACCGGTGTTTGCCATACTGATGCATTTACTCTGTCGGGCAATGATCCTGAAGGTGTATTTCCGGTTATTCTGGGGCACGAAGGTGCCGGTATTGTGGTAGAAGTCGGTGAAGGCGTCACTTCTGTCAAACCCGGTGATCATGTTATTCCCTTGTATACCGCCGAATGCGGAAAGTGTTTGTTTTGCCGTTCGGGTAAAACCAACCTGTGTACCGCAGTAAGAGCAACACAGGGTAAGGGGCTGATGCCTGACGGCACAACACGTTTTTCCTATCAGGGAAAACCAATTTACCATTATATGGGTTGTTCAACTTTCAGCGAATATACTGTCGTGGCAGAGGTCTCTCTGGCTAAAATCAATCCTGAAGCCAGACATGATCAGGTTTGTCTGCTAGGCTGCGGAGTCACTACCGGTATTGGTGCAGTACACAATACTGCTAAAGTACAGGCAGGTGATACTGTTGCCGTATTCGGGCTGGGTGGTATCGGGCTGGCTGTAGTACAGGGGGCACGACAGGCCGGAGCCGGACGAATTATTGCTGTTGATACCAATCCGGCTAAATTTGCCCTTGCCAGACATTTTGGTGCCACAGAATGTATTAATCCGAACGATTATCAGGAACCTATACAACAGGTAATTATTGGTCTGACTGAATGGGGCGTAGATCATAGTTTTGAGTGTATCGGTAATGTAGAAGTGATGCGTGCTGCTTTGGAATGCGCTCATCGGGGCTGGGGACAAAGCATTATTATCGGTGTCGCCGGTGCCGGTCAGGAAATAGCCACACGCCCTTTTCAGCTGGTTACCGGACGGGTATGGAAAGGATCTGCTTTCGGTGGGGTTAAAGGACGCTCACAACTGCCGCAGATGGTGGAAGAAGCCATGCAGGGTAAAATCGAGTTGACACCATTTATTACTCATACATTGCCGCTGACTGATATTAACCAGGCATTCGAGCTGATGCATACCGGCGAATCAATTCGTACAGTCATTTATTATTAATGATATGCGTATGTGCATACACATTATTAATGTAATTGCCTGTATTTCATCATGTTATAAACTCAATACGGATCCTTTAAAATGGCTGAAATTACTCTCCTGACCACCCATAAACTGTTTAACGGCGAACAACGACGTTACCGGCATTACAGTCACTCCAATCAATGTGACATGACATTTTCTGTCTATCTTCCGTCACGTGCCTTACAAGGCTACCGGCTGCCTGTACTGTATTGTCTGAGCGGGCTCACCTGTACTGATGAAAATTTTTCGATGAAAAGTGGTGCACAGCGTTTTGCTGCTGAATGGGGTATTGTTCTGGTTATGCCGGATACCAGTCCGCGCGGTACTGATGTAGCTGATGCAGATGTTCACTATCTGGGACAGGGAGCCGGTTTTTATCTTAATGCTACCCTGCAGCCATGGGCTCAGCATTACCAGATGTATGATTATGTGGTCACAGAACTGCCCGAACTTATCGAAAAACATTTTTCGGTCAACGAACAGCGTAGTTTATGCGGCCACAGTATGGGTGGTCATGGTGCGCTGATGATTGCCCTGAAAAACCCTCAGCGCTACGTTGCTGTATCGGCATTTGCTCCTATCGCCCATCCGGTAGCCGGATCATGGAGTCAGGCAGCATTCTCAACCTATCTGGGAACCAATCAGCAAGACTGGGCTGCATATGACAGTACCGAACTGATCAGCCGGTATCCGTTTTCATTACCAGTTCTTATCGATCAGGGAAGCGGGGATGAATACTATCCTGAGCAATTAAATCCACAGGATTTCGTTCAGGCAGCCAAAGCCAAAGGCATTAACATTCGGTATCATCTGCGTGAAAACTATGATCACAGCTATTATTTTGTCAGTACATTTATAGAAAGCCACATCAGCTTTCATGCCGAAGCATTCGGACTATAA
This sequence comes from Snodgrassella sp. ESL0324, assembly GCF_013344955.1. Lineage (NCBI taxonomy): Bacteria > Pseudomonadati > Pseudomonadota > Betaproteobacteria > Neisseriales > Neisseriaceae > Snodgrassella > Snodgrassella sp. ESL0324. Next base: position 116,745 of record NZ_JAAEDS010000016.1, read on the forward strand.
ATCACCAGACCAGTTAATTAACAGCTAAGCTTCAATCACGGATTCGCGCGCAAACGTTTTTTCGCAGTAATGACAGCATAAACGGGTTTCGCCATGGCTCACCCGAACAGAAAAATGGCTCTTTACCGGTTCTCCATGGCTGGCACAATTGCTGTTCGGACAACGAAACACTTCACTGATACTTTCCGGCAAAGTCAGTGTACGTTTGCGTACTACCCGAAAATTTTCAATATCATTAACTGTAGCCTGCGGCGCGAACAAAGCCAAACGGTTAGCCGCAGCATCATCAAGATACTGACCGGAAATTTTAATAATATCCTTGCTGCCGGTGGATTTACTGCTCAGATTAAACCCTACCGTAACCGCATCACCGGAATGCAGCAATTTAAACTGGCGCAAAATAGTCAGCCCCTGCCCTACCGGGATGTGATCAATCACAGTACCATCTTTTATTGCCTCAACACTCAGTCTGGTCTGATTCATCATTGTTTATCCTTTTGCTCCAACTATATCAATATGTTCATTCAGAATCGCCGCCAGAATAGCCTGCCGCGCATACATACCATTATTGGCCTGCTGAAAATAATAAGCATGAATACTGTCATCAACATCTGCATGGATTTCATCCACACGCGGTAAAGGATGCAAAATACGCATATTCGGTTTAGCCTGTCCGAGCATAGCCGCACACAAATTAAAATGACCACTGATTCTGGCAAACTCCTGTTCATCGAACCGCTCACGCTGAATACGGGTCATATACAAAATATCAGCCCAGGCCAACGCTTCTTCGAGACTGCCGGAAGTCCGGTAATGTACGCCATTATCATCCAGTTGCTCACAAATATAAGCAGGCATTGCCAGAGTTGGCGGAGACACAAAAATAAATTCACACCCCCAGCGACTGAGAGCCTGCGCCAGTGAATGTACAGTACGGCCATATTTCAAATCACCAACTAAAGCAATTTTAAGATTCTGTAAATGCCCCTGCGTTTCATAAATGGTGACTAAATCCAGCAATGTCTGCGACGGATGCTGATTCGTACCGTCTCCTGCATTAATAACTGGCACCCGGGCAAATTCACTGACTACCCGGGCTGCACCATCTTTCGGATGACGCATTACAATTGCATCTGCATAATTACTGATAATTCTAGCGGTATCAGCAAGCGTTTCTCCCTTCTTGGCACTGGTATTGGCACCATCAGCAAAACCAATAACCTTACCGCCCAGCCGCTGGATAGCAGTTTCAAATGACAAACGGGTTCGTGTAGACGGTTCAAAAAAACACGAACCAATTAAACGTCCGTCTAATAAATCAGCCTGAGGCTGCTGTTTTAACTGTAAAGCGAGCGCCAGCAAAAATTCCAGCTGCGCAGTAGATAAATCATTAATAGAAATGAAATGTTGCCGATACAGCGGATTAGCCATAATTTAACCTTCAGCATTTATCAATAGGCACAAAAAAACCCGTCTTCAAACGGGTAATATTTTACGGAAATTAGCTGTACTGATGTAATACTTGTTCCAGACAATCTTGAACATCTGCTGCCAGTATCTGCATCACGCTATCATTCCCGTAATAATAAATTAATACAAATTATCGCATAAACAGCGCAATGATAAAAGCTGGCCAAATTGAGTTACAATCAGCATTTCATTGCTTTTTTATTTCTGCTTACATTGATTTACCATCAACTGGCACTGAATGTGCCCCTGTATTCTCTGCTTACTTATGCCCATACCACAGCCCTGCCCGCCGGTACACGGGTAGCAGTACGCTTTCGCAAACGTCTGATGGCCGCCATAGTATGGGAAAGTAATGTAGAACCGGAAATTGATATCAGCAAAATACGACCAATAGAATCAGTGCTTTCTGATGACTGGCAATTGCCTGAAGACTGGCGCACATTACTCAGTTTTACTGCCCGCTATTATCACTATCCTCTCGGACAGGCAGTAATGGCGGCGTTGCCGAAGGGACTGCGTCAGCCTGAAGTCGTACAATTACCCCGACCGGAAGTGATTTACACGTTAAATGCTCTGGGGCATGAACAGCCTCCTCCACCGGCACGTTTTCACAAACAAAATGCATTATGGCAATATCTGCAAACAACATCTGCTACATTACAACAACTTAAGACCATACATTCACAGGCTGCACATTATCTTAATCAGTGGCAACTACAAGGCTGGATACAGACTACTTCAGTTCCGGCCTGCGGCAGCATTCCGGAAAGCCGGCATCAGCTTAATCAGCAACAATTGCTTGCCAGTACAACAGTACAGAATAAATTCGGCCAGTTTGCTCCATTTCTGTTATATGGCATTACAGGCAGCGGCAAAACAGAAGTTTATTTCGACATCATGGCCAAAATATTGCAGCAGGGCAAACAGGTTTTATTTCTACTGCCGGAAATCAATCTGACCCCGCAATTGTTGCAGCGTGTGCGCCAGCGATTTCCACATACTATTACTGCTCTGCTGCACAGTCAGACCGCTGCCGGACAACGGACAACCAATTATCTTCAGGCAGCACTCGGACAGGCGGCACTGATCATTGGCACCCGACTGGCTGTTTTCACTCCCATGCATAATCTGGGATTAATTGTAGTTGATGAAGAACATGATTACTCATTCAAGCAGGAAAGCGAACTGCGTTATCAGGCACGGGATCTGGCTGTGTGGCGTGCGCAGCAGGCAGGATGTCCTATTGTACTGGGCAGTGCCACTCCGTCTCTGGAAAGCTGGTATAAAGCCCAGCAAAAAGATTATCAACTACTGCAATTAAGCGAACGCGCCCATATCAGTGCTCAATTACCGCAAATTCATCTGGTAGATATTCGCCGGTTACCACTGGATAATGGTTTGAGCGATATTATCAAACAAAAATTACAGACCAATTTTGCCAATGGTGGCTTAAGTATGGTCTATCTGAACCGTCGCGGCTTTGCTCCGGCTTTATTCTGCGCCGCCTGCGGGCATACTTTCGGCTGCCCTAACTGCTCGGCCAAGATGGTTTTACATCAGCATGCCGGTCAGCTGCGCTGCCATCACTGTGATTTTCACCAGCGTATTCCACATTGTTGCCCGGAATGCGGTAATCAGGATTTAACGGCTGTCGGGCAAGGAACACAACGCATAGAAGAAAACCTGCAATATCTGTTACCTAAGGCACGTATTCTGCGGGTAGACCGCGACAGTACCGCCCACCGGCAGGATTGGTCAGATATTTACAGTAAAATCATTAACCGGCAGGTAGATATTCTGATTGGCACCCAGATGCTGGCCAAAGGTCATGATTTTCCGCAATTAAATCTGGTTGTTGTTTTAAATGCAGATAACAGTCTTTACAGTGCGGACTTTCGCGCACCAGAACGCTTGTTTGCCGAATTGATGCAAGTAAGCGGCCGTGCCGGCAGAGCAGAATGCAGCGGCGAAGTCTGGGTACAAACCAGACAACCCGAACATAAAGTTTATCAGGCGCTGGCTGCACAAAATTATATTACTTTTGCAACAGCAGAACTGACGGAAAGACAGGAACTGGGCATGCCACCTTTCAGCTATATGGCAGCTATTCGTGCTGACGCCAGAACCATGCGTGAAGCACAGGAACTCCTGCGACAGGCATTACAGGGTATCGGACAGCAACAGTCTTTACCGCCCAGTGTCAGTATTTTCGGACCAGTACCAATGTTAATGGCACGGCTGGCCGGTTATGAACGGGCACAGGTCTTTCTGGAAAGCCATAACCGGCGCGAATTACATCACAGCATTACAATATGGCAAAGCTGGCTACTGCATCTGGAAAAAACCAGCCCGCACACACGCTGGCTGATTGATGTAGATCCGCTGGAAATGTAATTATGATGCTATTTGAATTATAAGCATACATTCTTTCATTTTTACCCCTGTCAGTAACAAAAACTGGTCATCAGCCAGATTGGCAGATGACCAGTAATCAGATATAACCGATAACTTATTCGCGCCCGCGCAGACTATGCCAAACACGTGAAAGTAATGGTTTTTGTTTTTTCTGGCGGGTAACTTCATTGCCATCATAACCTACTTGAGATTCCTTAGGGAAAGCACCAAAAGGTTCCACAGCATAATTTTCCAGCTTATAGCCGGCATCCAGAGCTTCCTGATAGTACTGGTCAAACAGTTCAACCAAGTCTTTACGCGGATGAGGCAGAATATCACTATCAAACCAATGTTTCTGACCAGCTGCAGACAAACGCGGGATTGAATACTTATGGCTAAATTGGGTACCCATATCCGAATAATGCAAAATTTTCATCTGCTCGATCGGCATACCTTCACCATCGACACAATTCCATGCAGCAGTATAAGCCTGTACCCATTCAGGATGCTCTTTAAACTTAGCCATCATTTTTTTATGCGAATCAGGGTCAGCACGCAGCGTAGCCTGTTCCGGCAATTTAGCTTTAGCTTTCGCACAATCCCAGACACAAGTACACAAGCGGGTAAAACGTTTGCCCTTGGCATGATCATGCACTTCCTTGGCAGCAACAATTGCTTCACCTTCAATAGGATGCTCCCAGAGTTCGGCTAAATCAGCCAGAATAATCATGTCTGCATCCATATAAATAGCCCGGCCTTCATAATTGCAGGCAGCAGGAATACCCCAGCGGAAACCTGAAAACGGTGTTGCCCATTTTTCAGTATGCCAGCCGGCACCAGATTGCGGATCAGAGTACCAGGGGCTTTCCGGGTCATGACTTAACTGCATCCAGACAATTTCCACTGGCCGCGATGTATGTTTATGGATGCTGTAATCCACCACCATCATCTGTTCCAGATCACAGTTATTCGGGTCACAACCCACAAAGACCTTAATTACATCGTTGCTCATGCATATACTCCCGATTTGCTTACGTTATAAAGATAATTGTAATCTTACCGCAAAAATACCAGTAAAAATGATAATATTAATCAAGTAATATTTGATATGAAACAAATAATTCCAATCAAATTTATAAATATCAGACCGGTAGATACCTGTTATCAGGTATTAATTCGTTTTAATATGGCAAGTTAACTGATTAGCCGACAATATCTGCCACACTCTTAAAAATATAATAAGACTCAAGTAATTTATCCATATCATAAATATAACTCACAGCCATTACCTCATCCGGCTGTAAGCGCAGGCGATATTCCTCCAGCTGCTGACGAATAGTATCAGGAGCACCCAGTAATGTGCAGGCAGTAAAGTTACGCACATAAGTTTCCTCCTCAGCAGTCCATAAACCGTGCATATGAGGTACTGGTGGCTGTAACGGCGCCCGGCTATTGCGAACCAGTCCCAATACCGATTGAAACTGCGTAGTTTGCAGGTAACGAGCCTCTTCATCCGTTGCCGCAGCAACAACATTTAAACACAGCATAAAAAATGGCTTACTCAGCTGAGCAGAAGGCTGAAAACGTTCCCGGTAAATCACTGCGGCCTCTTCCAGAAAACGCGGTGCAAAATGTGCAGCAAAAACGTATGGCAGCCCCATTTTGGCCGCCAGATAAGCACTATCCGTACTGGAGCCCAGTATATAGAGCGGAATATGTGTACCAATACCCGGATAGGCCTTTACTATTCCCTGACAATTCTCATCGCCCAGATAACGTTGCAACTGCACCACATCATCAGCAAACTGTAATGAAACATCATTTAACTGCCGACGCAAAGCTGCAGCTGTTACCCTATCAGTACCGGGTGCACGCCCCAGTCCCAAATCAAGCCGGTGCGGATAAATGGTTGCTAAAGTGCCATACTGTTCTGCAACCATTAACGGACTGTGATTAGGCAGCATTACTCCTCCGCTGCCTACCCTTATCTTGTGGGTATGTGCCAGTGTATGACCAATCAATACCTGAGTGGCAGAGCTGACTACCATCGGCATATTATGATGTTCTGCGATCCAGTAACGCACAAAACCTGACTGTTCAGCAGCCTGTGCCAGACGCAACATATCCTGTATAGCCGCTGCAGCAGTACCTTTATCCCGACGTGGTACCAGATTCAGTATAGAAACAGGAATAGCCATAAATTCCTCACATTGAAGAAAAACAGATATAAATTAAATTCGTCCTATGCGCAGAAAACGAATACTCTGCCCGCGTATAAAAAACCGCTGCATAAATTATACAGCGGCCTATACACAATCATGATACAGGCTTATTCCGGCAGTAACTCAATTTTACTCGGATCTCTTCCCTGCTGCTTGAGTGACACCACAGAGGTAAACAGCATATCGCTGGAAGAATTCAAAACTGTTTCAGCTGAGTCCTGAATTTCACTGATAACAAACCCGATTGCTACCACCTGAGCGGATATAGCCGGATCAATACCAAACATACTGCATGCTACCGGAATCAGTAGCAGCGAACCGCCGGGCACACCGGAAGCACCAAGAGCACATACCGTTGCCAGAATACTTAGCAACAATGTCTGAATAAAGCTCACATCCAGACCTAAAGTATGCACAGTAGCCATCGTCATCGTCGTAATCGTGATAGCCGCTCCATTCATACTCATTGTCACACCCAGAGGAATAGACAGCGAATAAATTTCTTCCGGCAATTGCATACGCTGAGCTAGACGGATATTTACCGGAATATTTGCTGCTGAACTACGGGTAAAAAACGCTGTAATTCCACTATAACGCAAACAGGTAAACACCAGCGGATATGGATTTTTACGAAAATTCAAAAATACAATCAGCGGATTAATCACTAGTGCCACAAACACCATCAGACCCAGTAATACACCAATCAGCTCAAGATAATTCTTCAGCTTAGCCAAACCATCACTCGTAAAGTGGGAAGCAACCAGACCAAGTACACCATAAGGAGCAATTGCCACAACAAGGCGAACCACCCAGATAGTGGCATCCGACCAGTTTTTAATCACCGATTTCGTTGCCTCACTACTCTGGCGTAATGCAATACCCAATGCTGTTGACCATGCCAGAATACTCAGAAAATTACCGGTTGCCAGTGCATCAATCGGATTATCTACAAACTTGAGCACAATATTCATAAGAATTTCTGCCACACCTTCCGGCGGTTTTTCAGATATCGGCGGTACATCCATTACCAGCTGTAGCGGATATAAAAAACTTACCGTAGAAGCCAGTACTGCAGAAATCAGAACAGTAACAGCATATAACCAGGCTACAGACTTAATACTGGAAACATTATCAAATTTATTATTAACAATAGAAGATATGACTAATACAAAAACCAGTATCGGAGCAGCTGCACGTAAAGCCTGAATAAATACCTTACCCAGAAATTCCAGTTTCACCCCGTACTGCGGTAAAAACGCCGCAATAAACGCGCCAATAATCATACATATCAGCATGCGTACAATCAGATTACTCTTAAATAATACCCATAAAAGCTTCTTCATTCACAATCCTTGGTTATCGCCGGATTCAAACACATTTAAAAACAGATACAAAATATCATCGGAACTGACAATAAATCCGTGAGCAGCAAATTATCTCTCATCAGAAAATCTGTTTTAATCCGTCTTTTCAACACCATTAAACCTTAACAGAAAACCATTTCAGTTTACCTAGCAGATAATAAGTTTAGCATTAAAACGAACACAAACAGCGAATAATCACTAAAACCGCGAAAAACAGTTAAAATCAATCAGCAATTTATTATTCTTAATCAATGGAATCAAACTACACAAAAATCTAAAATGCTATACTCCCACACCAGTAACCGCCCAGACAAAATATGCCATGGACACAGCTTCACAAAACTACATACTATGCATGAAATGGGGGCAAAAATATGATGCTGAATACATCAACCGCCTCTATAACATGGTGCAACGCCACTTAACGCTACCATTTACCATGATTTGCCTGACAGATGATGCTAAAGGCATCAATCCGGCTGTTCAGTGTTATCCGCTGATACCACTGGATCTGCCTCAAGGTCTGCCTGAACGTGGCTGGAACAAACTGACAACATTCAGCGCAGATTTATATGGTTTACACGGTACAGCTTTATTTCTTGACATAGACATAGTCATAATCGATAACATAGACTGCTTCTTCACACATCCTTCCAGCCGTCAGGACGAAGTATGGATTATTCGTGACTGGAAAAAACCGTGGCGAAAAGTCGGCAATAGCTCAGTATACCGATTTCAGATTGGGGCATTACCAGAGTTAATGAATTATTTTCGCGAGCATTTCCAGACTATCCGTCAGCAATTTCGTCATGAACAGGCATTTTTATCATGGTATGTGCGCGAAAATCATAAACTAAGTTACTGGCCTGAAAACTGGTGTCTGAGCTATAAATATGACGTATTAAAAAAAATGCCTTATGCGCTATGGCAGCCACCGGAAAAGCCGGATTACGGCAAAATTATCATCTTTCACGGCGAAGTTAATCCTCCGGATGCCATAATGGGAGGCGGAGGAAAATGGTACCGTAAAATTTTACCGGCTCCATGGTTAAAAAATTATTGGCAATAAAATTATTATTATGAAAATCGTACAACCACACAGTAAATTCTTCATCATTGGCAATGCTGACGAACAAAATTCTATTGTCGGATTAATTCATGAAGACGATATCGTAGTCCGCTTTAACAATCCCAATCCAAACTGTTCACTTATGGCCGACTGGGTATTTATTGCCAATGGCTACACACAAATCAGACATCTGAATATTGACCATCAGTTTTTTAAACCTGACACACAAATATTTTTCCGATATACCACAAAAGATATTTGTCTGGGACGATATCAGAATATTCCTTTACATAAACGGATAAAATATATATGGCGTTTTCCTAAATGGATTAAACACTCTCATCTGGATCAATATCAAATAAACACGATACCTACAGATACTTATCAGCACTGTGCCAATACACTGGGTTTTCGCCAACCAAGCACTGGTTTACTGGCCATTGATTACATTTGTCAGCATTATCCGGAAAAACAAATTTATATACATAATTTCACCAGTGAAGGCTGGACGGGGCATAACTGGGATGATGAAAAAAAACTAATTTATAAGTGGATTACCGAAGGTAAAATAACTGCAATCTGAACAGAAAATATTTACCTGCATGAGAATCGGGCTAAACCTGATTTCACTATCAGTTTAGCCGCCTTGTCCCACATACCCGTACATACTAATAACGAAACAGTTGCGCAAGTCGATAACTGTTTTTGTGCATATAGCTCTTTAGCCAAAAGCAAAATATCAGCTTTTTCCATTTCCGGAAGATTCATTTTTCTGAGTTTACGACACAACCTGAAATAATAAAGATGAGCTTTATATAATAAATAAGCACAGCACTTTTTATCATTAACCACCTTATCAGCATATTCAGCCTGTTTCAGATAAGCCCTGATACCATATACCTGTTTCAGACTCATTTTCTGCACAATCGAATCCGGCCAGATACGATAATGTACTAAAGTTTGCGGATAATAAAAGTAGGTCTGACACTGATTCAGAATAATCGGAGTGTTCGCAATATCTTCATAAGCAGGTATAGTGAAATCACACGAATCTGTTACCAAAGTACGCCGGAAAACTTTATTCCAGAAATAATGTTTACCATCCATAATTGCGAGGCGGTATAACTCACCGTTATTCTGATGCAATAATGTATTTGCAGGAGTAACAGATAAATGTTCATGGTATTTAACTTTACCGCTACCATCAAAAAATACATCATAATCAAACAGTACTACATCCGGATGATACTCACCCAGAATATTCCTTATCTGCCGTACCGCTTGCGGTTCAATCAAATCATCTGAATCAATAAACCAGACATATTCAGCATGACTGGCCTGTAACAGACACTGGCGAACCTGAGTAATACCCAGATTTTTCTTTCCGCACAATATACGAATATTCACATGCGGATAACTCTGCTGATATTTGCGAATCACACTAAGTGAATTATCAGGTGAACAATCATCATAAAATATAACTTCAGTTAAAGCAGTCAAATCCGGAAATAAAGCATCCAGCAATCCGGAAAGATATGATTCAACATTAAATACAGGAATCAGAATACTTAAATCTACTTTATCTGTACCTGCATAATTATTTTTTACCCCATTCACACAACTATTCCTCAAAATCACTTTTTATTATTGGCACCAGCATACGTTGCGCACACCGCAGCACAGACAATTGTCTCCATCCCATACGAACTTGTGCTGCCAGACGACGATATTTAAAGCATACGTTACTATAAATATCGTTTGCATGAGGTTTCAGATTATTCTCAGGAGTGATAGTAGAAACAAAAGATTCTGTATGCTCCAGACCATAATTAATACACTGATCCAGTTGAATTGCAGCGGCCGGATACACTTGTCTGGCATTCAAATCATATGAACGACACAAAAAAGCATCGGCAAGCGCCGGTGCCGAATATTCAGCTCTGTTTAACAGCTTCTGTGCCCCGGAAGGGAATAAAACATATGCGGCGGCACCTGTCCGATCCTGATATAACCGGCGTAACTCATAACCATCGATTAAATTAAAAGCCTTTTTACTTATCCATTTACGTCGATGGCGCGTTTCCAGATTTACATAATCAACTTCATTTGCCAGAGGAATTAACGCAGCAAGAATATCTGCTGTTTTACGCGATAATAGAGCATCATCTTCAAGAATCAACCAAGGTTTATCGGTATTAAGTACATATCGCCATGCAGCTTTATGGCTTAAAAAACAGGCTACCTCAGCCGGACGCAATTTACGCTCCCAGCCATTTGCTAATTGTTCATATTGTTCACCAAGAATATCCGAACTATTAACAGCAGACAGGCGCTGCATAGGTATTTGCAAATGAATCAGTTGTTTGCGCTGAAATTCCAATCGCTCAAATGAATGATCCAGATTAATTACTAGAGCAGAAATCATCTGTTTGTATCACCACAGATATTATAATTAATCATCAGATTTTTGCTGAAACAGAACATCCTCAATTTCTCGTATCCGATCCATGCGGCGCTGTACTTTACTTTTCCGTATTGAAAACAGCTTCCCGCTGGTTCTCAGATTTTCATGAACCACACGGGCAGCCTGTAACTGTTCGATATAAACCTGCTGTTTAGGTGCACGCAGATTGTCTTCACGATCAAATATCCAGCAAAAGCCAACAGGCAAATGAAAAACTTTATAACGAGGATTGTCAGATGCCTGATCAGCAGCAATGACAGATTGTAAAACCTCCTGATCCCAGATTTCCGGATGTGCTATACACTGCCGGTTCCATTCGGCTAGCAAGTGTCTTGCAGCCTCAGTGTCCTGGAAAAAAAGAGTTGCAGATACTAAATGACCATCTCCTAAATCATAATACACTGCAATATCACAATCCAGACTGGCAAGATATTTTAACGGAGAAACATGAAAAACCGCATCAACATCCACATACAGCATTGGTCCGCTGACTATATCACGTTCACGAAGCAAATAAGCTGCTTTAAACGACGTATTGGCTTCCCACCCACCCTGACTGGAAATAGCAGTTGTCTTAACCCTGATACCCAAACGTTCAGCAGAAGCACACATTCGTCTGGCTTCATGCGTATAAAATTCATCATCTGTATGATAGGCTACAACTGTTACCGCATCATCTGCTGATGCTTTCATCTCATCAGTAACAACCCGTGCCAGCGGAACCACAACTTTACGATTCTTGGCCCGCCATGCATATTCTCTGCCCAGTTTAACCATTAGTATTATTCTCAGTGATTAACATACATTTATTATAAACGTGTCCATCCATACATTTTCACAACATCAAAATGACGCCGCCAATGCCGCCCCTTAAGAAAAAATCTTTTAATTTTTTGTCCCAAAGTAAGTTTAAAACGCACACGATGAGGAATATCTGAATCCAGATTCTGAAATGCCAGCGGCTCAACCAAAAAAGCCTCTTTTAACCGGCCACCACTATAATGCCAGACCTTATCAATAGGATAAAAGAGATTTTTACTTGCCTGCAGCATATTTTTAGCTCCCTCCAAAGATACAATATAACAACATGCCAATGACGGAGCGATATCACACTCACAGGCAATCATATGATTACAGAGCATATGTAAACGAAAAATTTTCCACCGGACAATAGCTTTACTTTCCATAAAGCGCCATAATCTGCGCCTTACCAATTGCCAGAATCGCGGTCGAACAAACTGTTTCTGCGCAATACAAGAATTAACTGCCGCAACATCAATATCGTAAAAAGGTCTTTTTAAAGTCAGATTTAAAAAATCAAAAGACTGAAAATTTTTTTCATCAGCCAGCAAAGAAAGCAGTTCAGGTTTAAGCTGTACATCATCTTCCAGAATCAGAGCATAGGGTATATTTTCATCTACCATTCTCTGCCATACCGTCTGATGGGATAAGGCACAACCAATTTCTCCATTAACGGCCTTACGTTTACATTCCAGTGCAAATCTTTTCTGGTTAAAAAAGGCTTTTTGCTCATCAGTTAAACAATTGCCATCAACTGCATTTACCCTTTCAAAAGCAATATTCAGATTTTCCAGTTGTTGTTTAACAAACATTAATCTATCCGGACGGCGTTCAAGATTAATTAAAAAAGTTTTGAGCATTGATTAGCCCTGCACATACTTTAGTCATAAATTATCTATAAATTATAGCTAAAATATGTCTGCCATTCATAGATAAAACCAGTATCCTGATACACTCACCAGTATAAACTGCTAAAATAGCTACCTGATCTGATAATAGTTACACTATTTCAACTATACAGTTATCAAGAATACCAGATTTCATAAAATTAAGTTAACAATGTCGCAACCAACTATTATTCTGGCAATGTCAAGCTATAGTGACTTCGCTGCTGCCATTCAAAAGCATTTAGAATACCATAATTTTAAAGTTATCTTTATAAACAGCACTGCAGAGGAATTGAAGAAGCAAGTTGATTCCAGTTTTTATTATCCTAGCCTGAAATCGCACCTGATTCATACAGCCCGAAAAATTTTTCTTTCAGATTGTTCATACAAAGCATATCTGAAAGAACAAATGTACAATCAGAAATTACTGGCAAATATTAAAAAGCTATTAGGCAACAATCATTACGACTATACTTTGGTTATACGCCCAGACTTATTTCCTATAGAGGCCTTACAACTGCTGAAAATTCATACAAAAAACGATTTTGTTGCTTATCAGTGGAATGGAATCAGCCGATTTCCTAAAACAAAGCCGACAATAAACTTATTTGATCGTTTTTATGTATTCGATTCTGAAGATCTGCATAATGAGGAATACCAGCAGTACCGGCTAAATGGAATCAGTAATTTCTATTTTGATATGTATCAGCCACAACCTGTATCACATACCGGAACCATTGCCTATTTCGTCGGACTACATGTAGATAGTCGCATTACTGCTATAGAAGCCTGTGCAAATGCATTAATTAAATACGGGATAAATCTAGATTTTAATATAAAATTTCGCCCGTCTGAAGCTAGCAAAGCAGGACTATATTCTTGTAAAGAAATTCATTTTATCCCTGAAAATATTACCTTCGATGACAATTTAAAGCATATCAACAATGCAGATATACTCATTGATATCGTTAATCCAGTTCATCATGGTTTATCATTTCGTACATTTGAAGCTTTATATTACCAAAAGAAATTAATTACCAATAACTCACAAATCAAAAATCTTGATTTTTATCATCCAGATAACATTTTTATATGGAAGAATGCGGATGATTTACAGAAAATAGAGAGCTTTCTGGCCAGACCATTTGTCAGCATCAATCCGGATATTATAAAAAAATACAGTTTTGCAAACTGGATAAACAATATTTTAAACAGACAGCCATTCCAGAAAATATCCGTTATATAATTGAAATATTCTAAAAAAATGCTGTAGGCTCAAATTTGTATTTAAAAAATACTAACTACAGCACATTCAATTACACCACATCTGCTTCAGCAAAAGATAAACCAACGGAACTTACTCTGCAAAATTGAATATTAAGAGAATTATCGTACAACAATTTTATATCATACTGAATATGAGTAAATCTTTTTGCTTTAGATATTAATCGAATTAAATGAAATTAATGCATTTAAATTTAATACCGGATACCATTATTTCTACAATCATAGTATCCGGTTAGCAATCTATTTATAGATTTATTATGAATAAAGTACTGAAAATCCAATATTTCTGCTACTTTTCAACATATAAACCAATAAATAAAAACAATACAGGCAAATTTTAAACACTCTTAAATCTGTTAATTTAATGATTTATCTTCAGCTGAATTGCGGTTTTCACCAAACTGCATCCGATGTAAGAATGCATAACGTCCATTTTTTGCCAGTAACTCTGCATGCTTACCCTGCTCAACAATTTTCCCCTGATGCATCACCACAATATTATCGGCATTTTCAATAGTCGACAGGCGATGCGCGATCACAATTGTGGTCCGGTTTTTCATTAGTGTCTCCAAGGCAGATTGCACTAATCGTTCAGATTCAGTATCCAAAGCACTAGTTGCTTCATCAAGAATTAAAATAGGCGCATCTTTTAGCAATGCCCGTGCAATTGCCAAACGCTGACGCTGACCTCCGGACAGCTTCATCCCCTGATCACCCACTTCAGTTTTTAAGCCTTCAGGCATATTACTGATAAATGACCAGGCATTAGCAGCTTTCGCAGCCTGAATAATATCTGCTTCTGTAGCATGCGGAGATCCATAAGCAATATTATTTGCAATAGTATCATTAAATAAAACAACATCCTGACTAACTAATGCCATTTTTGAACGAAGATTTTTCAATTCAAAATCATCAACATTTATACCACCTATACTTACATGCCCGCTGGTCGTATCGTAAAATCGCGGGATAAGATTTACAGTAGAAGTTTTACCGCAGCCAGACTCTCCTACTAACGCAACCACACTACCCTGTTTAATTGTCAGGTTTAAATGATCTATCGCATTTTTATCCGCATGCTGATAACGCAATGTTACATTCTGAAAAACAATATCTCCAATAGGAGCAGTCAGCTGTTTTTCCCCCTGATTTTTTTCTTCCGGTTCATCCAGAAACTGAAATACACTGGCTGCAGCCATCAGTCCGGCCTGCAAAACACTGGACATATTGGTAATCCGTTTTAAAGGATCAAACATCATCAGCATAGCTGACAGAAAAGACATAAAATCACCGGCAGTAAAGCCTGCATGACTGGCTCTTTTAGCAGCAACATATAAAATAATTGATAACGATGTGGCAATTAACAGCTGTGTTACTGCACTACCAATAGATGTATACGACTGACGTCTGACAGCAAGACTACGCAGAGCCTTATTGGTTTTTTCCAGACGACTCTGTTCATACTGTTCACCACCATAAATGCGTACAACCCTTGTACCATCAATTGATTCAGACAAAATTTGCATGACCTGGCCAAGATCATTCTGACTTTTAGTAACTAATCGGCGAATACGCTTATTAATAACCCTCACACACCAGGCAATTAATGGAATGGTAACAAAAGTGATCAGTGTTAATTGCCAGTCAAGATAAAACAACCAAATCAGAAGTCCCAAAACAGTCACACCATCTTTGGCAAAGACAGTGATCACATCAAAACCGGCAGCCGTTATTCCTTTAGCGTCATTGGTAATGCGCGACATCATGCGCCCGCGGCTGTTTTCCTGATAATAACTCACAGGTAACATCATCATTTTTGCAAACAGATCACGCTGAATTACCTGGACCATCTGATTAGAAATATAAGCACTGGTATATTCATTTATATAGTTGGCAACCCCACGAAAAATGAACAAACCGATGATTTCAAATGGTACCCATTTCATAGCTTCGATATTTTTGTCAACGAAACCATTATCAATGATCGGCTTTAACAAATAAGCAAAAAGGGGACCTGTCACACCTACGACAACCATTGCCAATACAGAAATAAAAAAATACTTTACCAGCCCGCGCATATACGGAAATAATCTCTTATAAAGATTATGCGGTGAAAAAGCATCAGCCTTTTTACTTTTTTTCATTCGCTTCCCAGAACAATCAAATACAAAACAAAACACAGTGTTGATGAAATTACCAGTCGGTATCTCATCATAAACGGCATAAATCCATTAAATTCAGCAAACTGCCAATCTAAACCTATACCAATTATCAACTTCTAAAATCATATACAACTTGTATTCTATCAAATCGAAAACAATCTGAATAAAATACCTGATAAAAATTCTCTCCAGTACAAAAATCCACTACCAAATCAATGAAATTTAAATCAGTTGAGACAAACTAAGCACTAATCTTACCGAATTCAATTTACATATTGCTAACAAATACAGTTTATTTAAAACAATTTGTTGATAGATATTGTATATATTTTTACTCTAAAAGAATAATTAAAACACATATGATATTTAAATTTGAATTAAAATATAAACTTATTCTATATATTGATTGGATAAACCCAATTCTTTACATTCAGCAGTTTTAATTGTTATCAACATCTAAATCAGTTTTTATTCATGACTCGTAAAACCATCATATTAGCTATGCCACCAAGCAATGGCATAGTTGAATTAATTGAAAAAAATCTTCAATTTCACGGATATCAAGTTTTACGATTAGATAGTGTACTGAAATTCAAATATAACAGTATTTGGGAACGTATATATCACTTCCTGCATAAGAATATTACTCAGAGTAGCTCATATAAAAAAACATTACGAGAAAAACAAATTTTTCATAAAGCAAAACAACTTCTGGCAGATAATCTTTATGACTATACCTTAGTTATCCGGCCAGATATCTATCCGCCAAAGGTATTAGCTTTATTAAAAAAGCATACTAAAAAAAGATTTATTGGCTATCAATGGGATGGACTTAAACGCTTTCCAGTAAAAAATATTATTCATTTATTTGATCGGTTTTTTATTTTTGATCATACCGATTTAAATAACGCTGACTACCAAAATCATCAACTGTACAGTACTACTAATTTCTATTTTGATGTTATAAAGCCGGATCATGTCAAAAATGATAAATTAGAGGCTTACTATATTGGTGACCATCAGAAAAGTCGCGTTGCCATGATAGAGCAGTGTGCCGAAAAACTTGCGGAAAATGGGGTCAGTATTAAATTTATTATACCTACGAGCAAAAAAAGCGATATTAAATTTTATAAATCAAAACATCTTATTTTTGGTAAAAAAAATCGGTTATCTTATCAAGATAACTTAAAAAACGTCTCTAAAGCGGATATCCTGGTAGATTTTGTTATTGCAGATCATAACGGTTTATCGTTCCGCCATTTTGAAGCACTTTACTACAAAAAAAAATTAATCACCACCAACAAACACATTCAATATTATGATTTTTATCATCCGAATAATATATTCATTTGGGATGATAAAAATTTGGGAGAGATAAATAACTTTCTTATGAAACCATATAGCCCTATAAATCCGGATATAGTTGCGAAATACAGTTTTAAAAACTGGATAGAAAATATTTTAGGTATAAATTCATAATTAAAATATATAGACTCATTCAGAATTTAGTCTGAAATTTGTAACACCAGATAAATTTTGCAAGTGACAGTCTTTAAAATTCCGAACTGAAATTAAATACAATAATATTTGAAATAAATATTCATTTTAATTTTTATTAAAATCAATTATTTAACCGGTATTTAATTTACAAAATATATATAAATCCAGATTTAAATTTATAAAAAAATAACTTATGTTAACAATATAAAGAACAATAATTTATTCAATTAACAACAAAAAAATATTAATTGCCCAAGGAATTAAAATAGCGTTTATTATGGATACAACAAATCTAAATTCTTTATTAAATTCAGTTAATCATTATTACGCCCAAAATAATGCAGAAATAGATATTAAATACATAGAGCAACTATTAAAAGATACAGAAGATTTCCCGATTATATCTTTTGATATTTTCGACACTGTATTAACCCGCCTGTTTGAATGTCCTATTGATCTGTTTGCCTGTGTTGAAGGAATACTAATTGAAAAAAATATTTCTTTGCCTGATTTCGCAAAAAATCGTCTTATAGCAGAAGAAACCAGCAGAAAATATTATGCAGCCAAAGAGTTTCAGGAAGAAGTAACATTAGATAATATCTATTCCGAATTATTACTATTTTATGCAGGCCAAGAAAATGAATTAAACTTAGCCAAAAATATAGAACTAAATACAGAAAAATCCAGCATAATCCCGGTAATAGACAATCTTTCCCTCATTAAGAAACTGCAGGAACAAAATAAAATAATTTATTTTGTATCTGATACATATTTCTCAAAACAATTTATCGAAGAATTACTCCTGCAAGCCGGAATATCTGATTATGGAAAATTATTTGTTTCCTCTGAAATAATGAAGACAAAGCATAGTGGCAGAATCTGGGAAGAAGTACTAAAACATAGTGGAAATAAAAAAATTTTTCATATTGGTGATAATCTCCATGCTGATGTAATTCAACCTAAAAAATATAATATTCAAACATATCACTATTCACGCTTATTTGGAGAAAGGAGATTAGGGGCTCAATTAACACCGTCATTAGTCCCGTTTTCTTTACTTCAAAAATTAAATATTCTGTCTCAAAAGATTAACTCCGATATAAAAGATGAGGAATCCAATTTCTGGATTAATCTGGGTAGTACATTTGGCGCAGTTATACTACAAAGCTTTATTTCGTGGTTAAGCCAACAAATAAACAAATATAAAATTGAACACATATTTTTTTGTGCCAGAGATGCACAGGTTATCCAAAAAGTATGGGATTTACTTGAAATGGATAACAAACATCAAACAACATCAAGTTATCTCTACTTATCGCGTCACACGCTTTGGTATCCTACCTTTTATATAGAACTTGCAACAGATAACCGGTTATCAGCATCATCCTTAGACCTTATCGTTAACGGTTCTGTAACTAAAGGGGATACTTACGAAACTTATTTTCAGCGTATTGGTATAGACACAAATATATTAGCAAAAACAAATTTCAAAAAGAAATTTGGTAGCTTAAACCAAAAATTTGATTTTAATAAAATTAATGAAATAAAAGATTTCATACAAAATAAATTATCTCACTATTTATTAAAAATTTATTACGATCAATATGATAAAACAATATCTTATTGCAAACAGGAAGGGTTATTTAATTCAGAAAAAAGAATTGCTATTATAGATTTGGGATGGAATGGAACAGTACAAACAGCACTAACAAAATTTCGTCTTTATCAAGGAGTAAAGAAAAAATTATATGGCTTTTATTATGGTTTCTTTAATCGAAGCGTACCAGGTTGTCTGTTTAATAATGGCATAATGAAGTCTGCTTTTTTTAAATTATTTCAACAACGAGAAGAAGAATGTTTATTAGAAAATACATTGAATATTCTTGAAAATTTACATTCTGCAGATCATCAAACTACAAAATCTTTCTCTAAAAATTCTGCAACGGATAAATATATACCTATTTTAAAACCAGATACAGATAGCTCATATATTAATAACTTTAATAGAACTATTAATTTATTTCAGCAAAGTGCATTACAATCAATCCTCCACTGGGCAAAAAAAGAATCAATATATGGTATTAGCTCTGAATGGGTAAATACATCTGTAGCAAAAGCAGCCATTCTACAAGTTTGCATCACACCCAATCACAGTGAAAGAAAATATTTAGGAAAAATACAACATAGTACTTTAAATGATCATAAAAAATATTATCCATTAATTACTACTGAAATACCAACAGAGAGTAAAGATGTTACACGTTTATTGCTTCAGGGGGGCTGGCCATGTGGCGTAATAAGATATTGGAACGAAAATAAAAAACAAATAAAACCGGAAATATATAATAAAGTCATCCGATTTTTTGATCAATATCCTGAATTAATTAAACAATATTTGGTGGTTTAGTATGAATACAAATCTATATCCCATTAGTAGCTGGTCAGATAAAAAATACAATCAAATAAAGCATGATAACTCAGTAGCAATAATTATGCGTACTAAAAATCGCCCAGTTTTACTAGCCAGAGCATTTGAAAGCGTAATACAACAAACTCATCATGAATGGCATCTTTATTTGATAAATGATGGGGGAGATCCAAAACCTATTAATGAATTAATTGAGCTAAATTCAATAGATTTAGAGAATAAAATAACTTTTATAAATAACTCTAAATCATATGGCAGAGAGACTGCATCCAACTGTGGATTAAAAATTGCAACAGAAGAATTTTTGGTTATACATGATGATGATGATGCATGGCATCGAGATTTTCTTAAAGAAACAGTTACATTTTTAAATCAAAATAAAAATTCAATAGCAGTAGCTACTAATTATACAGTTGTAAATGAAGAAATTCAGAAAAATCAAGCCATACAAATTAATACGGAAAATTGGCTATATTGCTATAAACAAATTGATATTTTTGCATTACTTCAATTTAATGTACTACCACAAATTTGTTTAATCATCAGAATGGAAATTGCTAAAGAAATTGGTGAATTCAATGAAAAAATGCCTATACTTGGTAATTGGGATTATATGTTAAGGCTATTCAGAGCAGGAGAAATTAAAACAATTAATAAAAATCTGGCATTCCATTATCATAGAATAAATAATACTTCCGAGAGAGTCACATCGAATCTCTTTAATAATTATTATCAAGAATATAGAGACTCATTAGTTAGACAATCTTTACAGGAAAATCAAGGAAACTATGGCATATTACATACAATATTGAGCGATAGCAGAATAAGACATGAACAAATAAATCAAAAAATCGGTCTCCTTGAATATCAATTGGCAGAAATTCTGGATAATATATGGTATTTAAAAAGAAAATCCTTTCCATTAAAAAGGTTTGCAGCAAGAGTAAGGCACTTTATCAAAAAAATAAGACCATAAAAATATAGCATTTCAGAACTGCGAACCTTTTATATAATTAACTTTTGTTTTAATTAATCTGATAAATTAATTTTTATATAGGGCGGTAAATTTAAAATATTCCTGATCCAGTTATTAAACCCATATTTTTTTACTATTTCAGGATCTATCGGTCTGAAAGGTTTAGATAAAAACTCTTTAATTTTTTGTGAAAGATCATCTTTATGCCAGATAAGGATATTATCAGGATGATAAAAATCGTAATTAGATACATTAACATTATTGGTAATTAACTTTTTCTGGTAATACAAAGCCTCAAAAACTCGGAAAGATAAACCATTATGAAGAGGATTAACGAAATCGACAATAATATCAATTTCGTTTAACATTTCTATATTTTTAGAAAAATCAACTTCATTCTCGGCACCAAAAATAAAATAATCAGAGCAATGGTATTGATTAATCTTATTCTGATTACTCGTAGGGATAATAAACTTGAGCTGAATATTGTTTTTAATTAGCTCTGCTGCACAATATTCAATGTCAGCAACACGTTCGGAAACATGTGTTCCTACATAATATGCTATTGTTCCATTGTGCTTCACCGGTTGCGGTTTGTTCATATCAAAATAAAAATTGGTTATACCCTCCAATTTATAGTTCTGATAATTATTATCAACTAAATCATGACTATCAAATACATAAAATCTATCAAATAAATTTATTGTTTCTTTTGTACAAGGCATGCGTCTCAGTCCATCCCATTGATAAGCAATAAATTCGTTTTTGGTATGTACTTTCATCAGGTGTAATAAGCTTACCGGATACAAATCAGGACGTATAATAATAGCATATTCATAACTCCTTTTACTTAGCACTCGCTCAGCATTTGATAAAAGTAATTTTTCTTTTAATTTTGTTTTATATGAATAATTTCTAAAAAAAAACTTTTGCACCAGGTTATACAAATGATCTTTAAAACTCTGATACTGAAAATGCTTGATATATTCCGGATAGTTATCTATGTACAATACCTCAAACCCGTAAAATTCCAGATTCTTTTTGATTTGTAAGTAAATATTACGACTTTTAGGCATACCCAGAATAATTGTTTTTGTCATAAAATATACCTTGTCTCCCATACAAAATTTGTGAAACCATTATACAATATAAATTTAAACAATATCAGACCAACTATATTGCTCGTTAGACAAAAATGACTCAAATTTAATTAAATAAATTTTTTCCATCTTACTTTAAATTTTTTATATCCTGATATAATTTATATTATAAAATATTACATTTTTACCAATTTTGAATGTAATTTTATGAATATCCTTATCACTGGAGGAGCAGGATTTATTGGTTCAGCAGTTATCAGATATCTGATTAATGAAACTGACCATAAAATTTTGAATGTTGACAAATTAACCTATGCCGGTAACTTAGAATCATTAGCCACCATTGCAAATAATTCACGTTATCATTTTTGTCAGGCCGATATTAGTGATCAAGCACATATAACAAAATTATTTAAGCAATTTCAACCAGATACAGTAATGCATCTGGCAGCAGAATCACATGTTGATCGTTCAATATCCAGCTCAGCAGAATTTATTCAGACTAATATTGTAGGCACATTTCAACTTTTGGAAATAAGTCGTCATTACTGGGATAATTTGCCTGAAGAAAAACAACATTTATTTCGCTTCCATCACATTTCAACTGATGAAGTATATGGTGATCTTAGTGATTTAAGTTCAGAATTATTTACAGAATCTACTCCATACGCTCCAAGTTCACCATATTCAGCCAGTAAGGCAAGTTCAGATCATCTGGTTCGTGCCTGGCACCGTACTTATGGACTGCCTGTTATTATTACAAATTGTTCGAATAATTATGGACCTTATCATTTCCCGGAGAAATTAATCCCCTTAACTATTCTTAATGCTTTACAAGGTAAAAAACTGCCTGTATATGGAAATGGCGAACAAATCCGGGACTGGCTGTATGTTGAAGATCACGCCAGAGCTTTATATCAGGTTGTCACAAAAGCCAAAGCAGGCAGTACCTATAATATTGGTGGGCATAATGAACAGAAAAATATTGATGTCGTAAAAAATATATGTACTCTTCTAGATGAACTGGCACCCAATAAAACACTTGGGATAAAATCCTACAAAGATTTAATCACATTTGTTCCGGATCGTCCCGGACATGATGTACGTTATGCTATTGATGCGAGTAAGATTAAACAAGAACTTGGCTGGGAACCAGAAGAAAATTTTCAATCAGGTTTACGCAAAACCGTATTATGGTATTTAAACAATCAGGATTGGGTAAATCATATTCTGACCGGAGAATATCAGAAATGGATACAACAACAATACCACCCGCAATAAGACATAATAAACCAAATATTTATTTAAAATTAAATTCTAATTGAATTAATAATCAAGGAACAAAAAATGGTTAAACGAAAGGGTATTATACTGGCTGGCGGATCCGGAACCAGACTTTATCCTATTACTTTAGGCGTATCAAAACAGTTATTACCCATTTATGATAAACCGATGATTTACTATCCCCTTTCTGTACTTATGCTGGCAGGGATACGAGAAATCATGATTATTTCAACTCCTGCAGATTTACCTAATTTTAAAAAAATGTTAGGTGACGGCAGAGATTTAGGAATTGATTTATCTTATAAAGTACAACCATCTCCTGACGGTTTGGCACAAGCTTTCATTCTCGGAGCAGAATTTATTGGTCAAGATAATGTCACACTTATTCTGGGTGATAACATTTTTTACGGGCAAAGTTTCGGTGCACAATTGCAAAAGGCAGCACAACAGGAAAAAGGTGCTACCGTATTCGGTTATTATGTTAATGACCCTGAGAGATTCGGTGTAGTCGAATTTGACACCACTGGAAAAGCACTTTCCATAGAGGAAAAACCGAATGAAGCAAAATCAAATTATGCGATTACAGGGTTGTATTTTTATGATAATGACGTTATTGAGATAGCCAAGAGTATTCGCCCTTCACCCAGAGGTGAACTCGAAATAACCGATATTAACAATGCTTATTTAAATAAGAAATTATTAAATGTTGAAATACTCGGGCGTGGCTTTGCATGGCTGGATACTGGTACACATGATTCACTGATTGAAGCCAGCTGCTTTGTTCAGACAATTGAAAAAAGACAGGGTTTAAAAATAGCATGTCTTGAAGAAATTGCTTTTAATAATAGCTGGATAGATTTAGATCAATTGTTTAAACGCGGCAAACTTTTTCAAAAGACAGATTATGGTCAATATCTATTAAAACTATATAGTGAATTTTCGAGGAAAGCCTGAATATGAATGTGATTGAGACTAAGATTAAAGATCTGCTGATTTTAGAACCCAGAGTTTTTGCAGACAATCGTGGCTGGTTTATGGAAAGTTTTAACCAGACAACCTTTAATTTCATTCTATCGTCATATAATCAATCAATTGTAAACTTTGTACAAGATAATCACTCAATTTCACATAGAGGCGTAATTCGTGGATTGCATTATCAGATAAATCCACATGCTCAAGGAAAACTTGTAAGAGTAGTCAGTGGAAAAGCATGGGATGTCGCTGTGGATATACGGACATCATCTCCAACTTTTGGTCAATGGGTGGGAGTTGAGCTATCTGAAAAGAATCTTCGGCAATTCTGGATACCCGCTGGATTTGCACATGGTTTTATTGCCTTAGAAGATAATACTCAATTCTTATATAAAACCACCAATTATTATTCTAAAGAATGCGAACGCAACCTGTTATGGAATGATACAGATCTAGCTATTAATTGGCCGATTGAAAATGATATGTCAATAAATCAAACAGATAAAGACAATAATGCTCCAAATTTTAAGAAACTGATAGATAACAAAATCGATTTATTTTAAGCAAATAAAAGGATTAAGTCATTAATCCTTTTATTTTTTCTTAATTCAATACTAATCGTATCAACTAACCAAACCTCTGCCACAATAATCGTCATCCAGAATTAAATTTTCTAAAACTTTATTTTTTTTAATTCTTAAAGTTAAACAAAAGTCTTTATATAAAGAGTCGGCGATAAACAAAGAAGGTTTAAAATCAAAGTAAAGATTTTTACGAAGATTGACGGCATCCTTTACAAAATCTATAGCACCTTGTTGTAAAGCATTTCGTATTGGCCGGGTTGCCAGTTCTCTATCGGACAAATTTTTAAACTCTCTTTTTAGCATATCATCATTAATGCAATATTTTATAATTTGAGTATCATCAGCACTTAATAATTTTTCTAGCTCAAAACTTCGGGCAAAAATTTGAGAACCAGGATACAGATTTGCTAAATTATTCACATAACAGCCTTTTATCTTAATATCTTTTGTTAATCCTTCTATGCTCGGAATGATTGTTGCAAAGTAATAACCATGAATAGGCAACATCAATAGTTTATTTAATGCTTGTTGAATTGTCCCGGAATACCCAACATCTACAACTGCAGAACTTTTACTTGAAAAGAGACCGGATTTTTTCAGATATGTCATTAAAGGCAGTTTTTCAGTTTGTGCCAGACTTAAAATATCTGCTTGCAAATATTCTAATAAAGGCTTTATATGATCAATTTGTTTTTGTTTTATAATTAATTTTTTATCCTTATCCCATAAATTTTTTTGATATATATTTTTCCAACGTTCAGCATTCAGAATTAAACCAAATCGCTCAATCAAATAATTTTGAATACTATTTTCACAGTAGTTTTTCTCTGCAATATCAATAATATCCTCAAAAGAATTAATAGCCGGTACTGTTACACATCTACGAGAAACTTGCAGATAATGGCTTTGAGGAGTATTTTTTTGCGGTGAACTCCACAAATCATAAATTTGTTTAACAAGCTTACCTTCTCTGGCTAAAAAATATAATTCATTAATATGATCTGTCTGAGCTTGCTCAATCAGCCATTGACAAAAGGCACTCACTACAGGCCCTAATACGTTATAACCTAACTGATAAGGATTTGAGCTAAATAATTTGAATTTTTCTGATGAGTTATTATACCCATATATATTGTTTAAATTTTTTCTGACCAATAAGCCTATTGTTAATTCATTATTAATATTATCTTGATTTAAATCGCTTTTTATAATTTTAAAATAGTCAGGCAGTGCACATGCCAAATCCGCAGCCCTCAGAATATGAATACATTTTATTCCAAATTCATCCGTAGGCAATTGTATATCCGAACGTTCATTGTCACCAATCATCACTACTTCGCGACCAGTGATATCCTCTTTGTTTAACATATACTTATATAGCTCTCCAGTATCCTTTCGGACTCCGGTTTCTGAAGATAAGTATAAATTATGCCATTCAGTAATTACATGCTGGGATAACATCTTCTCAACTATTTCTCTTGATAAAAACATATCGCTAATTAAAATAACTTTTTTCCCTATATTTTTAGCAAATTGCATTAATTCAATTACGTCATAACGAGGACTGACTAAAGCCAGTTCAACCCTTTCCTCAATTTTTTGTATTTGCTCAACCTGATTATCCGTAAGTTGTGATAAATTTTTAAACTGGACATATATTTCATCTAATGAAACATCCTTACCTTTACTACTTCTGGCCTGGGTTTCTGCAACTACCCGATATTTTTTAAAAATCATTCTGCATTCATCATCAAGATACTGGGATATTATTTTTTTTGTGTGATCAGGATTTAAAAGTGGCCTTACCAATAAGGTATCAAATATATCAAAAGCAACTACTTTTACTTTCTCTTTGTTAATTTTTGATTTATAAAATTGTATGTCTCGTGTCAGGTATTGGGTATCAATCCGGAAGGATGACCAGGAAGGATACTTTAAATCCTGAATAATTACTGAGTTGTAACCGGTTAAAGAGGGTACAATGCCTAGCAATCTTTCAAGTGCATGTGCCGATGTTCCATCTGTTTGTCCTCGTTCTTCTGGAAAATCTTCCCATTTCAAATTGAGATCAAATAAGGGCATTAATGCATTCGTTTTAGCCCAGAACATTGAGCCAACCGGATAATTAAAATAACCATTTATCATTGGTAATTGCATACGAGTTAATAACTTTTGCCCTTGGCTTTTATTTGCTAACCAAGTACAGGCAAAATAAGGTAGCCGATGATAAATTTGCGGATAAATTATACCTAAATTATTATTTTCTATTAATAATGAATAAATTTTCTGTATGTTTGCCGCAGAACCAAACAGCGAATTAAAAAGATATGAACGCCAACCATCTGTAACCCCTTTGTTATATATCGATTTCTTACTGTGTAAATGTACCAGATAATCATACTGCTTTAATTGCTGACCAAACTCTGCAAACATTGGCGCGAGGTCACGACCACGATTTGGAACTATTTTTATTTTAATTTCATATGCATTTTTTAATTTACTCATATATATTTGACATCGTTGCTGAGAATCCTTATCCGGTACAGAAACAAATAAATCAAATCTAAACGGTATTTTTGATAAATGGTCTATAAATTCAGATATTAAATCTATATAAAAAATATGACAATGAATTGCAAGTTTATATGATTTTAGTACTGGTTTATATTTATATATATCAATATTTAACAGTAATATCCCATTTCCATAATAAATTTTTTTATTTAATACTTTTGGATGGTTTTTAAACCAGCTTGGATGAATTTTGATTGCCCAAGCTAATAAATTCGGTCGCCACCGTTCGGGGAATATGTAATAAAGTTTTCTAAAATAATTTCGTATTGCTTTCTTAATTTTTTTTTTCACTTTCGACCTTTGTATGTTTGATATAACTGAAATAGTCTGATAAGTGTATAAAATTAAATATTTCTCTCACTTTTCTATGACTATCTCAGTTTATGGGGTTAACACATCCCCTAATTTTTATAATTAATTCAAACATTAACAAAAACAATACTATTAATTTCAATTTATTTTTATATAAGAAAATTTTATGTGAAAAATTTTTTATTTACAAGACAATAAATAAAAAATTTATTATCTGCAACATATTAACAACCTAATACGTTGAAATAAGGGTATACATATATTTATGATTATTGGAAATAAATTTGTGTTTTATGATATCTTTTTATTATTTCAGCATATTAAATACAGATATCTGCAAAAAATAAAACCAAATACAGAATTCACTAATAAATATCGATTATTTTGATACTACTTATAAATTTTATTATTTTATATGCTTTTAACATTTTAAATATACTTAATATAAATATAATATACGAATTCAATATTCACATAACTATTTTTCAGTAGCTCATCAATAGGTTTAGTCTAATCTTCACATTACAACACTGAATTATTCGATGTCAGTGTTAAATAAATGCTATTATTTAACACTGTTGTTTGCTATAAATTTTAATAAATCATGACCATTATGACTTGGCTAATTTTGATATTTTTATTTATCTTAATCATTTGTATATTATATCTATTTTCACGCCAAAAGTTGTTACAGGAACGCCAGGCCGGGGATATTCTCTTATCTGAGGCACAAAATGAGCTAAGTCGAATCCAAGCAGAAGTAAATAATCTACACCAAATCAATCAGAATTATAATGCTGAGCTTTGTAATTGCCGCCAAGAGTTACAGATTGTACATAAACGTTTAAGTGCAGCCGAAGCTGTTAATGCTCAATTAATCGATATTCAGGGTACTTTAGAGCGGGAACAGCAACAGTGCCGGTCTGTTTCTACCCAACTGGCAGCAGCAGAACAGCAACTACAAGACTGGCAGTTACGTAGTGAGGAGTGGCATTTGCGTGAAGAAGAGTTTCTAAAGGTACAGGAAGAATTAAATCATGTGCGCGTGGAAAATAGTCGTCTGGCCACACAATTAAAACATGAACGTGAAACTTATGATGAAAAGCTGACTTTGCTTAATGAAGCCCGTGTTAGTCTGACTGATCAGTTTAAAGCACTGGCCAATGATATACTTGAAGAAAAAAGTAAACGTTTCAGTGAACAGAATCAAACCAGTCTTAATCAGTTATTAACTCCCTTACATGAACGTATGCAGGGATTTAGTCAGCTTGTACAAAATACTTATGAAAAAGAAGCTAAAGAGCGCACTACTCTTGAAACTGAACTGAAACATTTACAGCAGTTAAATGCGCAGCTGCACAATGATGCTAAAGCACTTA
The DNA here is from genome assembly GCF_013344955.1 of Snodgrassella sp. ESL0324. Taxonomy (NCBI): domain Bacteria; kingdom Pseudomonadati; phylum Pseudomonadota; class Betaproteobacteria; order Neisseriales; family Neisseriaceae; genus Snodgrassella; species Snodgrassella sp. ESL0324. Next base: position 145,974 of record NZ_JAAEDS010000016.1, read on the forward strand.
CGGATGCATTAACTGGTACCCAGAATAAAAATCAGGGTAACTGGGGCGAAATGATTCTGGAAAAGGTGCTGGAAAATTCAGGTTTACATAAGGGGCGTGAATATGTTTTACAGGCATCCTCTACTGTTATTGATGAGGATGGCCGGCAGCGCCGGCTGCAACCGGATGTTCTGGTGAATTTACCGGAGAATAAACAGATCGTTATTGATGCAAAAACTTCGTTAACTGCTTATGTACGCTATACTCAGGCAACAGATCCCGGTTCTGCGACCAAAGCACTGGCAGCCCATATTCAGTCGGTACGCCAGCATATTAAGGATCTTTCAGCTAAAAGCTATGATGAAATTGACGGGTTAAATACACTGGATTTTGTGTTCATGTTTATTCCGGTTGAACCGGCATACCTACTTGCCTTGCAACAGGATAATCAGCTTTTTGATGATTGTTTTCAGAAACGGATTATGCTGGTCGGACCCAGCACCTTACTGGCGACATTACGTACAATTGCGCATATCTGGCGTAATGAACAGCAAAACCAGAATGCTTTGGCTATAGCCAAAGAAGGCGGCAAACTATATGACAAATTTGTTGGTTTTGTGAATACGCTTGAAGGTGTAGGTAAAAATCTGGATCAGGCTCAGGGACAATTTCAGAAAGCAATGGGGCAATTAGTAAACGGACGTGGTAATCTGGTAAGTAAAGCCAATAAATTACGTCAATTAGGTGTACAAAGCGGTAAAATTTTACCAGAACATTATCAAATCTCAGAAGACGACGAGGAAGAACTAACTCTGTCTATTCCTGATTCACTTTGAAAAAAGTTCGCCATTTATTTTAATGTATTGATGATTTAAATATGATTTTGTTTAAGTATATATCAGTAACTTAAATTATAAACCAACTTACAAGAGCTGTTGACAGACAGTATTTTTAACCATCTTGCCAATTACATAAATAATTAATATTTATGTAGTCTTTCAGGCATATATCATTTGATGCTGGATTGTATCCGAATGACTCAAACTGATTCTCAATCATCTGTTCCATTATTACGCAGAATTTTTAGCCGACATATGCTGATATGTATATTTACAGGTTTCAGCTCCGGTTTGCCGTTATATTTTCTGATTAATCTGATTCCGGCATGGTTAAGTAGTGAACATATAGATTTGGCAACTATTGCTTCATTTTCCATTGCCGGCCTGCCTTTTACCTGGAAATTTTTATGGTCACCATTAATGGATTCAGTTAAATTACCATGGCTGGGGAGACGGCGTGGCTGGATGCTTATCACACAAGTTGCATTATTGCTGACTTTACTCGGTTACATCGGGCTTAATCCTAATCAGAATATGACAACTATAAAAATCCTGTCTGTGTTCGTAGCCTTTTTTGCGGCCAGTCAGGATATTGTTCTGGATGCTTTCCGGCGTGAAATATTGCAGGATAATGAGTTAGGATTAGGTAATACGATTCATGTTTATGCCTATCGTATTGCCGCACTTGTACCGGGTTCCTTATCATTGATTCTGGCTGACACATATCCATGGTCGACAGTATTCGCCATTACCGCATTATTTATGCTTCCTGGTCTATTTATGACGCTCTTTCTGGCACAAGAACCCAAACTTCCGGTAATTACTCATAAATCTTTTAAACAAACAGTTACTGAGCCTTTTAATGAATTTTTTAATCGTAAAGGTGTTAAAAGTGCTTTGCTGATACTGTTTTTTATTTTTTTGTATAAACTGGGTGACAGTATGGCTACTGCACTGGCTACACCTTTTTATAAAGCTATGGGCTTCAGTAATAAAGATATCGGTCTGATTGCTAAAAATGCCGGTTTGTGGCCAACAATTATTGCTGGCATTCTGGGCGGGATCTGGATGATTAAATTAGGTATTAATCGTGCTTTATGGCTATTCGGGCTGGTACAGGTTTTTTCTATATTGGGATTTGTCTGGCTGGCAAGTCAGGGACCTTTTGCCGTAATCGGTTTAAAGCAGCAGTTAATGCTGGCAACCGTTATTGGCGTTGAAGCAATTGGTGTGGGTCTGGGTACGGTTGCTTTTGTGGCTTATATGGCACGTGAAACCAATCCTGCTTTTACTGCCACACAACTGGCATTGTTTACCAGTCTGGCAGCAGTACCAAGAACTTTGATTAATGCAACAACCGGTTATCTGATTAACTGGCTGGACTTTGTCAATTTTTTCTGGTTATGCTTCTTTCTGGCATTACCCGGTATGCTATTATTAATAAAAGTTGCGCCATGGAATCAAAACGTAACAGATACTTAGTACTGCTTATACATATAATTAAACTAAAAAGAGATTATCAGAACTTAGTTTGTGCCTAATTCAAAAGCCAATTGGCAAACAGAATGATCTGGTTTAATTCAGAATACATAATTCTGCATATTTGCCTTAAAGCTTCAATAATCAGGCTTTGCAGGATAAATTTGAACTCTTTGTCAGTTCAATGTAAGCCTGATTAACGTAAATATGGATTATGCAGTTTCTCATGACCGATAGTAGTCATAGGACCATGCCCCGGCAAAACACGAGTACTATCTGGCAAAGTTAGTAGTTTACTTTGAATTCCATGAATTAAATCAGCATGATTTCCGCCTGGAAAATCAGTACGGCCGATAGATTCACGGAATAAAACATCACCAGCAATCAATAAGTTATTTGCCTGACTGTAAAACACAACATGACCGGGCGTATGACCGGGTATGTGATAAACAATAAATTTATGTTCACCAACGGATAATTCATCGCCATCTTCCAACCAGCGTGTGGGAGTAAGTGGTTTACTAACCGGAAAACCGTAATTAGCGGTAATTTCAGGTAATGCCTGCAACCAATAATCATCAGACTGATGCGGCCCCAGCACGGGGACATTTTGCTGCTCAGTTAAATCGGCTACACCACTGGCATGATCAAGATGTCCATGTGTTAACCAGATAGCCTGCAGTTTAAGCTGGTGCTGGCTGACTGCAGATAATAAACGTTCAGACTCTCCACCAACATCAGTTAGTACTGCTTCCCTGCTGGCATCATCCCAAAGCAATGCTGCATTTTGTTGAAATGGTGTTACTGGTATCACTTGAATTTGTAAAGCCATTATTTTCTCTTATTTTGCTACTAATTTATAAGAATAGTGCTTTGCTTAAAAAATATATACTCATGAACAATAATAAACAGGCAAAACATTGCTTCAGCATTGTCGGTGAAAGCCGATGAGCTACTTTAGCACCCTGTCTGGCAGTGATAAAGCTCATAATACTTATACCAATAAATGCGTAAATATGAACATAACCAATGGTATGAGCTATATCAATGTGTTCATGCGTTCCAAAGAATATAAAGCCTAAAGCTCCGGCAATCGCAATCGGCAAACCACATGCAGCGGAGGATCCTATTGCCTGCTGCATTGCTATTCCGCTTCGATTCAGATAAGGTACTGTTAAACTTCCGCCTCCGATACCAAATAAAGCAGATGCCAGGCCAATAACAACACCTGCACACCAGTGCCAGCGTGGATTAATTAACGGCCTGTTCTGTCTGCTGGATTTTACCCGGGCACTGCGAAGCATATTGATGCCAACGAACAAAGTAAAAATACCGATAACCAGTTGCAATTTCTGACCGGATAAAGCATCGGCAATAGCCGCACCTGCGAATGAGCCAAATACAAGTCCAGGAGTTAACCGTCCTACCACCGGCCAGAGCACTGCATGATTTTTATTATGAGCCAGCATGGAACTGACTGACGTAACCATAATAGTGGCCAGGGATGTGCCAAGCGCAAGATGCATGGTGACAGCCTCACCATAGCCCGCATGCATAAAGACTATATAGAGTATAGGAACAACGATTAAACCGCCACCTACTCCGAACAGACCGGCAGCAAAGCCGGCTACCGCACCGATTATTAAATAAGCAAGCAGTTCCATAGATTATTTTTTTTGCTGCACTAATACTGTATATTAATGGCGAAAGTGGCGTACTCCGGTTACGACCATTGCTATACCATGCTCATTGGCTGCATTAATCACCTCTTCATCCCGTACAGAACCGCCAGGCTGAATAATGGCTTTAATACCCTGCGCAGCAATTACATCTACGCCATCTCTGAAAGGAAAAAATGCATCTGAGGCAGCACAGGCACCTGCCAGCTCAAAACCTGCATCCTGTGCCTTACGGGCAGCGATTCTGGTTGAATCGACCCTGCTCATCTGACCTGCCCCGATACCATAGGTTTGACCGCCTTTACCAAAAACAATTGCATTCGATTTTACGTATTTCGCCACTTTCCATACAAACAGTAAATCATGCATTTCCTGTTCAGTCGGTGAACGTAATGTGACTACCTGCAATTGTGCTTTTTCGATCTGATGATTATCCGGTGTCTGTACCAGCAGACCACCGCCAACACGCTTTAATTCAAACTGATTGGCTCCGGCTGACAAGGGAATTTCAAGCACACGTACATTTTTTTTAGCAGCAATAATGGCTTTTGCCTCTGCACTGAATCCGGGTGCCATCAATACCTCAAGAAACTGACCGGTAACTGCTTCTACTGTTGCTGCATCTACCTCACGGTTAAACGCGATAATACCGCCAAATGCACTGGTTGTATCGGTAGCAAATGCCAGACGGTAAGCGGTTAACGTATCCGCTGCAACTGCTACTCCGCAAGGGTTAGCATGCTTAACGATAACACAGGCTGGCTGAGTAAAAGATTTAACAGCCTCCCACGCTGCATCGGCATCAGCAATATTGTTATACGATAATTCTTTGCCTTGCAATTGCTGATAATTAGCCAGACTACCGGCAGCCGGTTTCACATCACGATAAAATGCTGCCTGCTGATGAGGATTTTCTCCATAGCGTAAATCCTGCACTTTCAACCAGTTCTGGTTATATTGCTGAGGAAAAATGTGTAATTGCGGCTTTCCGGACAGATTTTGATCGTCAATACAAGTCAGGTAATTAGTGATCATGCCGTCATATTGAGCTGTATGGGCAAAAGCTTTTCGTGCCAGATTAAAACGCGTTTGCATAGATAAACTGCCAAGCTGCTGTATTTCGGCAATAACGGCTTCATAATCATGATAATCTGTAACAATGGCAACATCCCGCCAGTTTTTGGCCGCAGAACGCACCATTGTCGGACCACCAATATCAATGTTTTCAATAGCATCTTCCAGTGTGCAGTCAGGTTTAGCTACTGTTGCCGCAAATGGATACAAATTTACACAAACCAGATCAATGGTTCCAATATCATGCTCTGCCATTTGTGCTACATGCTCAGGACAGTCACGCCGTCCCAGAATACCGCCATGAATTTTCGGATGTAATGTTTTAACCCGTCCGTCCAGCATTTCCGGAAAACCGGTATAGTCTGCCACTTCAGTGACAGCAATACCGGCATCAGCCAGTAAACTGGCTGTGCCGCCGGTTGATAGCAATTCGACCCCTAATTGTGCCAGCTGATGCGCAAATTCAATTACACCAGTTTTGTCTGATACACTCAGCAGTGCCCGTTTGATTACAGCCATGATTTCTCCCTTAATATGCGAATATTACTGATTTAATCCAGCAGATGATGCTGGATTAATTTTTTACGTAAAGTATTGCGGTTCAAACCAAGAATTTGTGCTGCACGTGTCTGATTGTTATCACATACGTCCATTACACAACGTAATAGCGGTAATTCCATCTGCTGTAATACCATATCATATACTGCACAAGGTGTTTCACCATCAAGATCAGCAAAATATTGACGTACATTTGCCTCTATACATTGAGCGATACTAACTTTAGGCATTTCACTCATTTACATTTTCCTTATATAACTCAGGGCAAACTGCTTATTGCTCACGGTAATCACATGGCCACTCTGTTAATTGTGCTACTTGCCTGTCCAGAAAATCATTAACCAGCTGCAACTGTATTTGCGCATCATCTGTCGTATTCACCTGTCTGCGAAAAATTTCACCTTCCGGTAAACCAGACACATACCAGCCAATATGTTTACGGGCAATGCGCACCCCCGTAAATATCCCGTAAAAATCATGTATAGCAGAAACATGATTAACTATAATCTGTGCATGCTCCGCTACGGTCAGTGCCTGCGGTAAACAACCATGCTTATAGTAATGTACCAAATCACGGAACAACCATGGCTGTCCCTGTGCAGCGCGCCCGATCATCACACCATCGGCGGCGGTTTGTTGTTTTATATCAATCGCTTTTTGCGGGCTGGTAATATCACCGTTAACCCATAATGGCAGGTTTATCTTCTGTCGTACTTGTGTAATCAGATCATAACTTGCCGTTCCCCGGTACATTTGCGTTCGTGTTCGGCCGTGGATAGCAAGAGCAGCAATTCCTGCCTGTTCAGCTATTTGCGCAATGGTTAAAATATTACGATGATCGTCATCCCATCCCAGACGGGTTTTCAGCGTTACCGGAACATCAACTGCGCCGACAACGGTTTGCAAAATAGCCTTAACCAGCGATTCATTTTGTAATAGAGCACTGCCAGCCAATACATTACATACTTTTTTTGCCGGGCAGCCCATATTAATATCAATTACTTCAGCACCACGGGCTACATTATAGCAGGCAGCCTCGGCCAGCTGCTGCGGATCACTACCCGCAATCTGTACTACCCTGACCCCGCTTTCACCGTCGTAGTCTGCCCGCTGCAAAGTCTTACGAGTTTTCTGTAAATAAGGATCACTGGTAATCATTTCACTTACAGCCCAGCCTGCACCAAATTCACGGCATAACTGACGGAAAGGTTTATCAGTTATACCTGCCATCGGAGCTAAGGCAAACGGAGTAGCAAGCTGATAACAACCAATTTGCATAATTGCTAAATCAAACGGAGAAAGAAGAATAAATATCTAAATATTGTACATTTTTTAGGCACTCACTCCAAATATAAATAATATTATTAAAATAGTTCATTGATTAATTTAAAAAAATTATTTATTAAATATAAAATAGTTTTAGCCCGCTAATACTTTAGCCCAGTTTGTTTTCTGCAATTTGCTTTCAGATGTCCGAAATAGATATTTGCTGTATCGGTTAAATACTGATTAATCAATTACGAGTAAAATACTAGCTAACAGGCCAGAATATAATAAATTTTATGCAATTTGCTTATATTTATCTCTGCTGCAATAAAGCGACTATTTCAAAATGTCAGTACTTAAATAAGAAGATATAAAACAGCCTGTCGACTTGTTGGTCAAATAACCACAAGCAGATTACAGGTGATATTTAAAGTGATTTTAAAGCTTGCTGGCAATATTTATTTTATTTTGTGTGAAGTTAAATGATCTTAGGTACAGTTAGCTGGCAGGAAGATATTGAAAGCTACAAATACAGTCCATCATACTAAAAGAGCAGCTTAATAAAGTTTTATTAAGATAAAAAACTCTATTAAGCTGCCGGATACTATTCAGATAACAATTATTCTATCCATTGAAGAATTTGTTGCTGAATTTTTTCTGCACTTAATCCCATTTGCGCTAACAATCGTGCTGTATCACCATGTTCAGTAACAATATCAGGAATTCCGAGTGTCAAAACAGGTTTAGTCAGATTATGCTGTACCAGCGCTTCAAGCACAGCACTTCCTGCACCGCCAATTTTACTGTTTTCTTCAAGCGTAACTATATAATCATGTTCTGCTGCCAGCTGTACTAATAACTCTGTATCCAGTGGTTTGACAAAACGCATATCTGCTACTGTAGCATCAATAGCATTAGCTACAGTCAGTGCCGGTTGTACCATACTACCAAACGCTACCAAAGCAATTTTACTTCCTTTGCGGCGTACTACTCCCTTACCAATTGCTACTGTGGACAAATCTGATCCCGCTTCGATACCGGTACCCGTACCACGCGGATAACGCACAGCCGCCGGCTGATTAAGCTGATAGCAGCTTGATAATAGTAAACGGCATTCGCGTTCATCACTAGGAACAGCAATTACCAGATTGGGTACACAGCGCAAATAGCTTAAATCATAGACACCCGCATGTGTCGGACCATCTGCACCGACAATTCCGCCGCGATCAATAGCAAACAAAACCGGCAAATTCTGTAATGCCACATCATGAATCAGCTGATCGTAAGCACGTTGCAGAAAAGTTGAATAAATTGCTACAACCGGCTTCATCTGCTCACAGGCAAGTCCGGCAGCAAAAGTAACCGCATGCTGTTCTGCAATACCTACATCAAAATAACGTTCAGGGTAAAGCTTCTCAAACTCTACCAGACCACTGCCTTCACGCATTGCCGGAGTAATGGCCAGTAATTTATTGTCTGCTGCGGCCTGATCGATTATCCACTGACTAAAAATCTGTGTATAAGTGGGTTTAGCAGCCCCGGCAGATGAATACAAACCCTGCTGAGGATCAAATGCACTGACAGCATGGAATGCAACCGGATCATTTTCTGCCAGTTTATAGCCATGCCCTTTTTTAGTAATAATATGCAACAATTGCGGCCCTTTACGGCTGCGCATTTCCTGCAATACATCTACCAGCTGAAGCACATCATGCCCGTCAACCGGACCGGAGTAGGTAAATCCAAAATTATCAAATAATGATAAAGTTTCAGAGCTGGTGCTTTCTTCAATCAGCCCCTTAATTTTATTTTCTACCCGCTGAGCCACATCCAGAGCACCCGGAACCAGACTCAGCACTTTTTCTGATTTGTGCTTGATAGATTTCACTAAGTCTTTTACATCATGCAAAGGATTTTTCGCTAAATATTTGGGTAAAGCTCCCACATTGGGTGAAATAGACATTTCGTTATCGTTGAGAATAACCAGCAAATCTATGTCCATATCTCCGGCATTATTCAACGCTTCAAATGCCTGCCCAGCCGTCATTGCCCCGTCACCAATAATAGCCACACTACGATTGGTTTTATGCTGTAATTTATCAGCAACAGCCATACCCAGAGCAGCACCAATCGAAGTAGAGGAATGACCGACGCCAAACACGTCGTATTCAGACTCGCTTCGTTTAGGAAAACCGGCCAGACCTCCGCATTGACGCATTGTACTCATGCGTTGCTTACGTCCGGTCAGAATTTTATGCGGATAACTCTGATGCCCTACATCCCAAATCAGATGGTCATATGGCGTCTGATATACATAATGCAAAGCAACAGTTAACTCAACTGCCCCGAGATTACTGGCAAAGTGTCCACCTGTTTTACTTACTGATTCCAGTAAATAGGCACGTAATTCATCGGCCAGCTCAGGTAACTGTGTTTTTTGTAAACGACGAACATCCTGCGGTAAATCAATGGTATCAAGCAGTGGTGTAGGATTCATGATCAGACTTTGCTTATTATTAATTTATTAATCCGGGTGACAGATCAAATACCTGTCAAATAAATGCAGAGTAATTATATACCAGCATACCCCCTGCACGGGGGTATTTCATTATATGACGAAAAATTATTTTTATCCGGATTCATCCAAATAATTTCAGTCAATCAAAACAATTCAATCTTAAATTACCAATCCACACTATTGAATTACTCACGATGATATGGATGATTATTCAGAATCGACTGTGCACGATAAAGCTGCTCTGTCAGCAATACCCGCACCATACCATGAGGTAAAGTAAGACTGGAGAGCCGCAATAACAAATTCGCCCGCTGTTTTAAACCATCAGTCATACCATCGGCACCACCAATAACAAAACACAGATTATCACCCTGATGCTGCCATTTTTTTAACCAGTCAGCGAGTTCCATCGAAGTCGGTGCTTTTCCGCGCTCATCCAGAACTATCAGGTAACTATGCGCAGGAATGGCTGCAACAATACGCGCCTCTTCTGCAGCCATTGCCTGCGCTGTACTAGTTCCGGGACCACGTTTTTCCGGCTTGATTTCTTTAAGCTGAAACTGAATTTCACGACCAAATCTTTTACTGTAATCGGTCACAGCATAATCTACCCATTGCGGCATTTTCGTTCCTACCGCCAGCACAGTAATATTCATTCAATTTCAGTAAAATTAGTATCCGGCACAAATCAATCTGCAGCCTGCCATGGCTTAGCTGCCCCAGCATGAAAGGAAGGTTTTTCACCACCCCACAAAGCTTCAATATCATAATAATCGCGTACTGCCGGCTGCATAACATGCACAACCAGATCACCGGCATCAACTAATGCCCATTCACCGCTATCAAGACCTTCAGTGCTGATAATTTCATAACCAGCCTCCTTCAAATCGACAGCCACATTATTGGCCAGAGCCTTTACCTGACGTGTACTGTCACCACTGGCAATAATCATGCGTGAAAACAGCGAAGTTTGTGCTGAAGTATCCAGCACAATAATATCTTTTCCTTTAATATCTTCAAGTGCATTAACGCTAACGGCTACCATATTTTCCCATTGAGCGATAAGATTTTCATCCATATAGTAAAATACCCTATTATGTTAAAAGCATTTCCAGCTTAGAAATACTCTATAAATATAAATTATGCCTGATAAAGACCTTCATGGTCGATATATTCAGCCACAGTCTCCGGAACATCATCATGATGACCTGATGACCATTTTGCACGAATATCAGTTGAGCTGACTGGTAAAAATGACGTTTGTAATAAAACAGCACGTCCGCCATCACTACCATCCGGTACAGTCATATTTTTAGCCAGTGCATCTGGCAACCATTGCTGCAATGATTCCGGCAAATCGGTTAATCCCTGTTGACCGCGCTGAGCAATTGCCAGATTCACACTTTGTAGCAGAGCCTGATAGCGATGCCAGTGAGGTAATTGCAACAATGAATCCATTCCCAGCAACCACCATAACTGAGTCTGCGGAAATACCTGATGAAACAGAGATACCGTATCAATAGTATATGTAGGCCCATTACGTAGTACATCGCAATCAGATACACTAAAACGTTTGTCTGTACTAATTGCCTTTTCCACCATAGCAAGACGTTGTAGTGCCGGCGTACAGGCAACCGTCGGTTTATGATACGGACCACCAGCCGGAATAAAAATAACATTATCCAGCATTAACTCATCCGCAAAACCCTGTGCAATATGAATATGCCCATTATGCGGGGGATCAAAAGTACCTCCGAACAAACCGATACGCTTCATACTTTATTTCCGTTAACCACAATATTCAGCTTACCGGTAATCGGATGAATAACCAGACCATGTACCCTAATCTCACTGGGCATCAGAGGATGCTTACGTATCATATTCACCGAATGCATAATAGCATCTTCCACACAATCAAAATCAGTTAACCATTTATGGAAATCTACGCCGGCATTTTCCAGAATTTCAAGGCGCTCATCGCTGATCCCCCGGGCACGCATCCGGTCAAGCATATCAGGCACATGTAATTCCTGCATGCCACAATCATAATGCCCGATCACCATAATTTCAGTTACATTCATTTCAAATACAGCCACTAGTAATGAACGCATTACGGAACCCCAGGGATGGGTGACTAAAGCACCGGCATTACGAATTACCTTAGCATCTCCATTCTTCAATCCCAGAGCACGGGGTAATAAATCCAGAATCCGTGCGTCCATACAGGAAACAATCGCCAGATTTTTTTCCGGATATTTATCTGTAAAAAATTGCTCATACTCTTCTGCATCAACAAATCTTTGATTAAAGTCCATAATTTCATCGATTAAAGACATAATTTCTCCCTCTGCATTTATTTAATCGTTACATGAATCTTATTACATTGATACATCAGCCCGAAGAACAAAAACCATAAAATATTCAGGCAGCCCAACGGCTGCCTGTTAACAAACCGAACTGTCTATGCACCTAACCAGAGCAATTTAAAAGCCCATAGTACAGCAATAATCCACACCATATAAGAAACTTCTTTAACTCTGCCACAGAACAGTTTAATTAGTGCATAACTAATAAAACCCATTGCAATACCATCTGCAATTGAATAAGCGAAAGGCATAAAAATCAGTGTAAAAAATGCAGGTGCAGCTTCAGATACATCTTTCCAGTCAATTTCCGTCATACTGCGCATCATCAGTACACCCACATATAACAAAGCAGGCGCAGTTGCATATGCCGGTACACTGGCCGCAAGCTTGGAAAACCACAAACTGGCCAGCATCAGAAGACCAACCACCACTGCTGTCAGACCTGTACGGCCGCCTGCAGCTGCTCCGGCTGCCGACTCTACATAAGCAGTAGTAGAAGAAGTACCCAGCCCGGCACCGACTACAATGGCCGTTGAATCGGCCAGCAACGCTTTTTTTACCCGTGGTAATTTGCCATCCACTAACAAACCGGCACGTCCGGCAACACCAATCAGAACACCGGTACTGTCAAATAAATCCACAAAGAAAAACACAAAAATAACGCTAACCAGACTCATGGTAAATAAATCATGAAAATCCAGCTGTAAAAAGGTAGGAGCCAGAGAGGGTACCGGCGCAAATACTCCCTTAAATTCATTAAGACCTGCTACTGAAGCAATAGCCGTAATTGCCAAAATACCGATAATAATTCCGCCACGTATGCAGAAATGCTCCAAAGTAACAATAAAACAAAAGCCCACGATCGTCAGCAACACCTGAGGAGAATGAATATCACCCAGGCTGACCAGAGTGGCCGGATTAGATACCACCACTCCGGCACTTTTGAGCGCTACCAGAGCCAGAAATAAACCAATACCGCCGCCAATAGAATACTTGAGAGAATTCGGTAGTGAATTAACAATCGCTTCGCGCACCTTAAACAGGCTTAAGATAATAAAAACAATACCGGAAACAAAAACTGCACCCAGTGCTACCTGCCATGATATACCCATACCTTTTACAACAGCATAAGTAAAATAAGCATTCAGTCCCATACCGGGCGCGAGTGCGATCGGATAATTGGCTACCAATCCCATCATCATGCAGGCAAAAGCTGAAGAAATACAGGTAGCCACAAATACCGCACCAAAATCCATTCCGGCATCCTTAAGAATGGAAGGATTAACTACCAGAATATAGCTCATTGCCAGAAAAGTAGTCAGACCGGCTAACACCTCAGTGCGCACACTGCTGCCACTTTCTTTAATTTTAAAAAAACGATCCAGAAAAGAAGTACCCGCTGGGCTCATGCCAATTCCTTTTAATACCGAACAAAGGCCAGACAAAACCGGTTATCATTAATAAATGTTTACTGATAACCAGACGAAAAAACAAATAAATATAGCATCACATTCCGACAACAAGCACAGCCTTTATACTGTATTGATGTACATGTTCCGGTATCCAGATAAATGGATTAATGCAGCGTTTCCCCTTATTAAGATTAGAAAGATTAATCACTTAATCGGATAAAACCATTTTTCCGCGTAAAGAAAAAGTATGTGCTTCAGTGATTTCCAGCTCTACCATCTGATTAATCAGACGAGGATGGCCCGTAAAATTAACTACTCGGTTATTTGCTGTACGCGCCTGTAACTGATCAGGATCTTTTTTAGACACACCTTCTACAAGACAGCGCTGTATACTACCAAGCATAGATTGATTAATACGCGCTGTCTCAGCTTCAATCACTGTATTTAATGCTTCCAGACGACGTACTTTTTCAGCATGAGGAGTATCATCCGGTAAATTTGCTGCCGGTGTTCCCGGACGCGGACTATAGATAAATACAAAGCTTAAATCAAAAGCCAGGTCTTGTACTAACTTCAGAGTTTGCTCAAACTCACGCTCAGTTTCTCCCGGAAAGCCAACAATAAAGTCTGAACTTAAACATAAATCCGGCCGGATAGCCCGCAACTTACGGATAATATGTTTATACTCTAAGGCTGTATAGCCACGTTTCATTGCCATTAAAACACGGTCGGAACCAGACTGTACCGGAAGATGCAAATGTGATACCAGCTTAGGTAAATCACGATAACACTCAATGATTGCATCAGAAAATTCTCGCGGGTGGCTGGTCGTAAAGCGCATGCGTTCAATACCGGGTATCTCATGCACTATGCGCAGCAACGTCGCGAAATCACAGATTTCACCATCACCCATATCGCCGCGATAGGCGTTTACGTTTTGTCCCAGCAGATTAATTTCCTTGACACCCTGTTGTGCCAGACCGGCAATTTCAGTAAGCACATCGTCAAGTGGACGTGAAAATTCCTCTCCGCGCGTATAGGGTACAACACAAAAACTGCAATATTTGGAACAGCCTTCCATAATAGATACGAACGCTGCTCCACCTTCAACACGTGCAGGCGGTAAATGATCAAATTTTTCTATTTCCGGAAAAGAAATATCTACCTGTGACAGACCACTGGTTTCTTTATCGAGAATCATTTGTGGTAAACGATGCAAAGTCTGAGGACCGAAAACCACATCCACATAAGGTGCGCGCTGAATAATCGCCTCACCTTCTTGTGAAGCCACACAACCACCGACACCGATAATTAAATCCGGATTTTTAACTTTCAAAGGTCGGATACGACCCAAATCTGAAAATACTTTTTCCTGAGCCTTTTCCCGAACCGAGCAGGTATTAAAAAGAATAATATCTGCATCTTCAGCCCTGTCAGTTCGTTCTAATGGTTGCCCTTCTGCCAGAACAGACAGCATTTTTTCACTGTCGTATTCATTCATCTGACAACCAAAGGTTCGTATAAATACTTTTTTCATAACACCTACAATAATTATTCAACCTGAGGATTATTAGGTCTTACTAATGCGTCCTGCTCTTCATCAGTCAGTACCCAGATTTCCTGAATCTGACTTGCTCTGTCAACCCGCACTGCTATCGTTGCATTCTTAAATTTGTATAAATTGTTATACGTAACAAAACGATTATTTGTATCATGTATACGTACTCCCCTGCTTAATTGAAATGTTTTATTACCTTTAACTAAGCCCAGACTTAACGTACGTAACCATGCCTTTTTTGCCGTCCCTAATACAACCTGCTGTCCTTCTGCTTGTTTCAATACAACTATATGAATATCATTAGGTAAAACACGACCTGCCCATACTAATGAAGAGGATAAAAAAATCAGGCTCAACAATACTAAACGTAAATATTTCATGATTTCTCCTTAAATAACAATAGTCAGCTAAGAGTCAATAATTATACGCAGAAGAGAGATAAACAACAGCTTTTTAAGAAAACGAATTCTGAAAAGCTAAAACCACAAATACAAACTTATTAAATCAAACAAATATATTTAAATAGAATTAGGGTAATAAACTTACACTAAACAAGTAATTTAAATTCGGTTCAAAAATCAGCTTTTTATTTGTGTATTGATTAATTCCTAGAATAACTATATTTTCAGCATCATAACAAAAAACTACACTTATTCAATGATGAAAAAAGTAGTGAATCGTACCTAATAAAATTTATAGTTATATACTGAATTAATACATCACAACTACTAAATAAATACACATTTTCAAACTATTCACAAAACCATAAAGCAAAAAATCAAAATGAAACAAGCCAGCCTAATGGCTGGCTTGTTCATGAAGTCTGATTACTCAGCTACAGCTTCAGATTCAGGTGCTTTCTCAACCAACTCAACCAGAGCCAGCGGAGCATTATCGCCTTTACGGAAGCCATACTTCAATATGCGCAGATAGCCACCATTCCGATTAGCAAAGCGCGGGCCTAACTCATTAAATAATTTAACAACAACATCACGATCACGTGTACGATTAAAAGCTAAACGATGATTAGCCAGTGAAGGCTTTTTACCTAAAGTAATCAATGGTTCAGCTACACGACGCAACTCTTTTGCTTTCGGCAAAGTAGTTACAATTGTTTCGTGAGTCAATAAAGAATTGGCCATATTACGCAACATAGCAGCGCGATGACTGCTGGTGCGATTTAATTTGCGGTTACCATTACGATGACGCATGTCATTATCCTTTAATCATCAAACTTGTGGCTTTTCCAGACTGGCCGGCGGCCAGGCTTCCAGTTTTGAACCCAACGTCAATCCTTTGGAAGCCAGGACTTCCTTGATTTCGTTCAGAGATTTTCTACCCAGATTCGGGGTTTTCAACAATTCAGTCTCTGTGCGTTGAATCAAATCGCCAATATAGTAAATATCTTCAGCTTTCAAGCAGTTTGCTGAACGAACGGTCAACTCCAGATCATCAACTGGACGAAGCAGAATCGGGTCAATCGGTGGTTCTTTCTCTTCTACCACGGTAACTGGAGTTCCCTGTAAATCTGCAAAAATTGACATTTGATCAATTAAAATACAGGCCGCATTGCGAACTGCTTCTTCAGGGTCAATAGCACCGTTAGTTTCAATATCCAGAACCAGACGATCTAAATCAGTACGCTGCTCAACACGAGCAGGTTCTACTTCAAAGCTGACACGACTGATAGGCGAAAAGCTTGCATCTAGTTGAATAGCGCCGATACGTTTGTGGTCGTCTTTATTACGACGGCCTGACACAGACTCATAGCCTCTGCCTTGTTCAACCTTAATTTCCATATTGATACTACCACCTTCAGACAGGTGGCAGATAACATGATCAGGGTTAACAATTTCGACATCATGAGGTAACTCAATATCAGCTGCGGTAACAACACCGGCACCTGATTTTTTCAAACTTAAAGTTACTTCTGTGCGGCCATGCACTTTAAATACTACACCTTTCAGGTTCAGCAGAATATCAACAACATCCTCCTGAACGCTGTCAAGTGTAGAATATTCATGCAATACGCCTTCAATCGTTACTTCTGTCGACGCATAACCATTCATTGATGACAGTAAGATACGACGCAAAGCATTACCCAAGGTATGGCCGAAACCACGTTCAAAAGGCTCCATAGACACTTTGGCACGGGTAGCAGACAAGGTGTCAACGTCAATTTGACGTGGCTTCAAGAATTCGGATGTGTTTTGCATTTAACTGTCCTCACTTAACCAGCTTTATTTAGAGTAAAACTCTACCACCAGCTGTTCATTAATATCGCCACTCAATTCAGTGCGATCTGGCATGTTTTTGAAAACACCTTCCAGCTTGCCTTCTTCAACAGAAACCCAGCTTGGTAAACCAATCTGACTGGCAAGACTGAATGCTTCCTGAATTCGCACCTGTTTTTTGGCTTTTTCGCGAACAGCAACCACATCACCAGCTTTCACCTGAAAAGAAGGGATGTTTACAACCTGACCGTTCACGGTAATGGCTTTGTGAGATACCAACTGACGGGCTTCGGCACGAGTAGAGCCAAACCCCATACGGTATACCACGTTGTCTAAACGAGATTCCAACAACTGAAGCAGCAATTCACCAGTCGAACCTTTACGACGGGCTGCTTCAGCAAAATAACGGCGGAACTGACGTTCTAACACACCGTAAATACGGCGGATTTTCTGTTTTTCACGTAATTGCAGACCATAGCCGGACAAACGCGGTTTTTTTGCGCCATGCTGGCCGGGAGCAGAGTCTAGTTTACATTTTGAATCCAGAGAGCGACGTGCACTCTTCAGAAACAGATCTGTGCCCTCACGACGGGCTAATTTACATTTCGGGCCGGTATAACGTGCCATACTCAAATACTCCTGTTAGATACGACGTTTTTTAGGTGGCCGACAACCATTGTGTGGCAATGGAGTAACGTCTGTAATACTGGTAATCTTGAAACCAAGAGCGTTGAGCGCACGCACAGAAGATTCGCGACCAGGACCCGGCCCTTTAATGCGAACTTCCAGATTTTTTACGCCATACTCTTGGGCAACTTTACCAGCTGCTTCTGCCGCAACCTGAGCGGCAAATGGTGTGCTCTTACGTGAACCTTTAAAACCAGCACCGCCAGAGGTAGCCCAAGATAATGCATTGCCCTGACGGTCAGTGATAGTAATGATGGTATTATTGAAAGATGCATGTACATGCACAATACCTTCACTTACGGATTTACGTACTTTCTTGCGCACACGAGCTGTGTTTGCTTTAGCCATTATTATTCCTTATCAATTATTTCTTGCCTGCGATCGCTTTACGCGGACCTTTACGCGTACGCGCATTGGTACGGGTACGCTGACCACGGCACGGTAAACCACGACGATGACGCAGACCACGATAACAGCCCATGTCCATCAGACGTTTGATGTTCATGGTTACTTCACGGCGCAGATCACCTTCCACATGGTATTTGGCAATCTGTTCACGCAAAGCATCAAGCTGAGTCTCGTCTAAATCTTTTACTTTAGTGCTCGGCACAACGCCGGCAGCTTCGCAAACCAGTTTAGCGCGAGACGAACCAATACCATAAATAGCCTGAAGGCCAATTACGATATGGGCATTGTTAGGGATATTTACCCCTGCAATACGAGCCATATTTTTTCCTTAGGGCAAAAGTCTGTCACTATAACACAAAGACTTATGGTTATCCATTAGCCTTGGCGTTGTTTATGACGAGGGTCAGTACAAATCACGCGTACGACACGATTACGACGAATGATTTTACAATTACGGCAAATTTTCTTTACCGATGGCTGAACGCGCATATTATTTCCTTTCTACTCTTAGCGGGCGCGGAAAACGATGCGGGCACGAGTCAAATCGTACGGAGTCAATTCCACAGTCACTTTATCACCGGGTGAAATACGAATGTAATGCATGCGCATTTTTCCGGAGATATGACCTAAAACGACGTGATCGTTTTCAAGTTTAACTTTAAAAGTTGCGTTGGGCAGGGTTTCAAGAATTTCACCCTGCATTTGTATGGTATCTTCTTTAGCCATAATACTTAACGACGTGATGATAATGATTTCATCGCAGAACGCTTCATCAGATGTTCATACTGACTGCTCATTACGTAAGAAGCGATTTGCGTTTTAAAATCCATGGTCACCACCACCAGAATAAGTAGTGAGGTGCCACCTAGGTAGAAAGGTACATTCATCGCAGAAGTCAGCACTTCCGGAATCAGGCACACGATAGCAATATAAATTGCGCCCCAAAAGGTCAAACGCAATACAACTTTCTCCAGATAACGACTGGTTTGCTCACCAGGCCGGATACCCGGAACGAAAGCACCACTTTTCTTCAGATTTTCTGCCATTTCCCTTGGACTGAACACCAAAGCCGTATAGAAATAACAAAAGAAGATAATAGTAGCTGCAAATAACAAAATATAAACAGGCTGACCATGCTGCAATAATGTAGCCAGTTTCTGTAACCAACTATCCGGATTTGCCGAACCAAACCAGCTTAACAGAGTAGAAGGAAACAAAATAATACTGGATGCAAAAATTGGCGGAATAACCCCGGCCATATTCAGTTTGAACGGCAGATGAGAGTTTTGCGCCTGCATAATACGATTACCTACCTGACGTTTGGCATATTGCACGGGTACTTTACGTTGTGCACTTTCAATATATACAACAGCATATATCAATGCCAGCGCACCAACAATCAGTGCAACAGCCATCAGATAACTAATTGATCCCTGACTGGTTAATGTCAGCAAACGACCAATACCGGCAGGCAGACTGGCTGCAATACCGGCGGTAATAATCAGCGAAATACCATTACCTATACCACGTTCAGTAATTTGTTCACCCAGCCACATCAGAAACATGG
This sequence comes from Snodgrassella sp. ESL0324, assembly GCF_013344955.1. Classification (NCBI taxonomy): domain Bacteria; kingdom Pseudomonadati; phylum Pseudomonadota; class Betaproteobacteria; order Neisseriales; family Neisseriaceae; genus Snodgrassella; species Snodgrassella sp. ESL0324. The sequence goes on from NZ_JAAEDS010000016.1 coordinate 165,598, forward strand.
TTCCTGTAACCAGACAAACCATAGTTGAGAAATAAAACTCAATCTGACCGGAAACTACTACATTTTGCTGGTAAACAAATGCAGCAGCACCAAAGCTTTGCAAAGTGGCCAGCAAAACAGTACCGTAACGGGTATATTTGGTCAAAGTACGGCGCCCCGCCTCACCTTCTTTTTTTAGAGCCTTCAATGAAGGAATAATTTCAGAAGCAAGCTGAATAATAATTGAGGCTGAAATATAGGGCATCACACCTATTGCAAAAATACTGAACCGTTGCAGAGAACCGCCGGAAAACATATTAAGCATACTTAATATGCCCCCGCCGGCACTTTCATACAATTTGGTCAAAGCAGCACCATCCACACCGGGCACTGGAATATGTGAACCGATGCGGAATACAACCAACGCACCAAGTAAAAATAACAGACGATTTTTTAAATCACCGAACTTTGAAAGTCCTGTTGCGGATTGCGGATTAGCCACTTGAGTCCTTGCCTTATTCTGCTACTTTACCACCGGCAGCTTCAATGGCCTGTTGCGCACCTTTGGTGGCCTTAATACCATTTAAAGTTACCGCCTTATCAATACTGCCTGATGCAATAATTTTAACATTCAGAGCAGTAGCAGGCACCAGTCCTGCCTGTTTCAGAACTAAAACATCAATTTCATCAACTGCAATTTTAGCCAGTTCATCTAAACGCACTTCTGCATTCAGATTAGCAGTCAGAGATTTAAAACCGCGTTTCGGCAGCCGGCGTTGCAAAGGCATCTGACCGCCTTCGAAACCGACTTTATGATAACCACCTTTACGGCTTTTCTGACCCTTATGGCCTCGGCCACAAGTTTTGCCTAAACCGCTGCCAATGCCACGACCTACACGGCGAGCCGCGTGTTTAGCACCTTCAGCAGGTTGAATGGTATTCAAAAGCATGTTACTTCTCCACTTTCAAAAGGTAGCTGATTTTATTGATCATGCCACGATTTTCGGGGGTATCAAGCACTTCAACAGTATGCTCGCGGTGACGTAAGCCTAAACCGCGTGCACAGGCACGATGAGCAGCAATAGTGCCAATCAGGCTTTTAACCAGTGTAATGCGTATGGTTTTTTGCTCACTCATGATCTGCTCCTAAAATTTCTTCTACGGTCAGGCCACGTTTAGCAGCAATCTCAGCCGGCGTATACAGCTTAGACAATCCGTCCAGAGTTGCGCGAACAATGTTGTATGGATTGGTTGAACCATGTACTTTAGCAGAGATATTATGAATACCCATTGCATCAAATACCAAACGCATTGGACCACCAGCTTTCACACCATTACCTTCTTTGGCCGGTTGCATGAATACACGTGTTGCACCATGGCGACCAATTACTTCGTGATGAATGGTACGTCCATTTAAAGGCACTTTGATCATATTGCGGCGGGCTTGATCCATAGCTTTCTGTACAGCCACAGGTACTTCTTTAGATTTACCTTTGCCCATACCAATGCGACCATCGCCATCACCTACTACGGTTAAAGCCGAGAAGGCCATAATGCGGCCACCCTTAACCACTTTGGTCACACGGTTTACGGCAACCATTTTTTCAATCAGGCCGTCACCGCGTTCTTCAGTTTCGTGTTTTGCCATATTTCTGGTCTCCAGTTTATTAGAAGCTCAAACCGTTTTCACGGGCTGCCTCAGCCAAGGCTTTAACGCGACCATGGTATTGAAAACCAGAACGGTCAAAAGCCACTGCATCAATGCCGGCCGCTTTGGCTTTTTCAGCAATGCGTTTGCCAACTACAACAGCAGCATCTACATTGCTACCATATTTAATGCTGGCACGAACATCAGCCTCAAGAGTAGAGGCCTGAGCCAGTACTCGGTCACCTTCAGCGCTAATAACCTGGGCATAAATGTGATTATTGGTACGGAAAACGCACAATCTCACTTTGTTCAGGGCTGCAATTTTGGCACGGGTTTTACGTGCTCGACGCAGTCTTGCTACATTTTTATCCATCAGTGAGCCTCAATTATTTTTTCTTGGTTTCTTTAATAACGACACGCTCATCAGCATAACGTACACCTTTACCTTTATAAGGTTCCGGCGGACGGAATCCACGAATTTCAGCGGCCACCTGCCCTACTACCTGTTTATCTGCACCGGCAATGATTACCTCGGTAGCAGAAGGAGTAGTAGCAGTAATACCTTCAGGCAATTCGTAATTAATCGGATGAGAGTAACCTAAAGAAAGATTCAATACTTTACCCTGAGCCTGAGCGCGATAACCCACACCAATCAGTTGCAGCTTTTTCTCAAAACCATTGCTCACGCCCACAACCATATTGTGCAATAAAGCACGAACTGTACCGGATAAAGCATTTGCTTTTGTACTGTTATCATTGGCGGTAACAACCAGCTGACCATCATTCAATGCTACATTCACTTCAGCGTGCTGATGCAGAGACAATTCGCCGTTTTTACCTTTAACAATGATAGCCTCTGGAGAAAACTTAACGTCAACGCCAGCCGGAACCACTACCGGATGTTTTGCAATTCGAGACATGTTTTCTCCTTAGGCAACTACGCACAATAACTCACCGCCAATACCATTGGCACGGGCTTTACGGTCAGTCATTACGCCTTTAGAAGTGCTCACAATCACAACGCCCAAACCATTCATTACAGAAGGAATGTCGTTGGAACCTTTATACACACGCAGACCAGGACGTGATACGCGCTGAATGCGCTCAATTACCGGCTGACCAGCATAGTATTTCAATTGTATTTCCAATGTCGCCTTGGTTTCAGCAGATACGGCGAAATCTTCTACGTAGCCTTCTTCTTTCAAAACTTTGGCAATTGCTACTTTCAGTTTTGAAGAAGGCATACTTACAGAGACTTTATTCGCACGCTGAGCGTTGCGAATACGGGTCAACATATCGGAAATAGGATCATGCATACTCATATTTTATACTCCTATTACCAGCTGGCTTTGATGACACCCGGAATTTCACCACGCATGGCGATTTCACGGATTTTGGTACGGGCCAAGCCGAATTTACGGAAATTACCACGCGGACGACCGGTCAAAGCGCAGCGACGACGTTGACGAATCGGAGCAGCATTACGCGGAATAGCCTGCAGTTTCAGACGTGCCTGAAAATGTTCTTCATCAGTCGCGTTAGCATCATTGATGATGGCGAAAATGGCTTCACGCTTTGCAGCATATTTTTTTGCCAAAGCTTCACGCTTCAGCTCACGATTAATAAGTGCTTTCTTAGCCATAATTAACCCTTAAACGGAAATTTGAACAGAGACAGCAGTGCTTTGGCTTCTGCGTCAGTTTTGGCAGTAGTGGTAATAGTAATATTTAAACCACGCAAAGCATCAATTTTATCGTATTCAATTTCCGGGAAAATAATTTGTTCACGCACGCCCATGTTGTAATTACCACGACCGTCGAATGATTTACCATTTACACCGCGGAAGTCACGTACACGCGGCAAAGCGATTGCAATCAGACGATCCAGAAATTCATACATACGATCACGGCGCAAAGTTACTTTGCAGCCAATCGGGTAATTATCACGGATTTTAAAGCCTGCAATTGACTTGCGTGCTACAGTTACTACTGGTTTCTGACCAGCAATCTTTTCCAGATCACCAACTGCATGTTCCATTACTTTTTTATCGGCAACCGCTTCACCAACACCCATGTTGAGGGTAATTTTTTCAATACGCGGTACTTCCATGATAGATTTGTAACCGAACTGTTTGGTCAACTCAGGAACAACAGTAGTGTTATAAAAGTCTTTTAAACGAGCCATTGATTACTCCTTAAGCTCCCACGGCGGCACCGGTAGATTTATATACACGGGTACGCACTACTTTGCCGTCTACAGTTTCTACTTTGATACCTACGCGGTCAGCTTTTTGGGTTTCCGGATTGAAAATCGCTACATTGGAAATAGCCAATGGCGCATCTTTGGTGATTACACCACCTTCAATCCCACGCATGGGGTTAGGTTTCTGGTGACGTTTAACACGATTTACGCCGTCAACAATCACTTTATCACCCAAAACACGCACTACTTTACCCTGTTTGCCCTTATCTTTACCGGCAATAATGATCACCTGATCACCAGTTTTAATCTTTTTCATTGCAACCTCACTTACAGTACTTCAGGAGCCAATGAAACGATTTTCATGAATCGCTCAGTACGTAGCTCACGGGTTACCGGGCCAAAAATACGGGTACCAATTGGTTCCAGTTTGGTATTCAACAGCACGGCTGCATTGTTATCAAATTTGATCAGTGCTCCGTCATTACGACGCACACCTTTAGCTGTACGCACTACCACAGCGTTATATACATCGCCCTTTTTAACGCGACCACGGGGAGCTGCGTCTTTTACGGCCACTTTAATAATGTCGCCTACAGATGCGTAGCGACGCTTAGATCCACCTAATACTTTGATGCACATTACGCGACGCGCACCAGAGTTGTCAGCCACATCTAAGATGGTCTGCATTTGAATCATGTTATTACCTTTAAAAATCCAACTTAATTTACCGCTTTCAGTCAGCCTGTTACCACTTAATAGCTGTCTGAAACCATTAACGGTTCTAGTAAACCAGTCTTGGGTCCCGAAGGGAGAGTTCCGGCGACTGCCGGAGACTTTCAAGAAACTGAAAGTTAAGGAACGAAGTTTACAGACAATATCTGATTGTCGCAAGACTTCGTTCCCTAATTGCAGCACATTGTTGTGTTAATTACACATTACGTGCTTTCTCAATCAGCTCAGTTACAACCCAGCTTTTGGTTTTTGACAACGGGCGACCCTCGGAAATGACAACAACGTCACCAATACCGTATTGGTTTTGCTCATCGTGCGCATGGATTTTAGTAGAACGACGGATTACTTTACCATACAGCGGGTGTTTCACTTTACGTTCCACCAATACTGTTACAGTTTTATCCATTTTGTCGCTCACGACTTTGCCCTGCAAAGTACGTACGTTTTTAGCTTCAGTCATTATTCACCATCCTTCTGATGCAAAATGGTTTTTACACGAGCAATATTACGACGCACTTTTTTCAGCTCACTGTTTTTACCCAGCTGGCCGGTGGCGTGCTGCATACGCAAACCAAACTGCGCTTTCAACAGACCAACCAGTTCTTCGTTTAACTGCTCAACAGATTTGTCTTTCAATTCACTGGTTTTCATTATTGACCTACCTGGCGTTTAACAAATACAGTCTGAATCGGCAATTTGGCTGCAGCCAGTTCAAAAGCCTGACGAGCCAATGTTTCATCAACACCGTCCATTTCGTAGAGCATTTTGCCCGGCTGGATTTCAGCAATGTAATATTCCACATTACCTTTACCGCCACCCATACGAACCTGAATTGGTTTTTCAGTAATAGGTTTATCCGGGAATACGCGGATCCAGATACGACCGCCACGTTTAATATGACGGGTCATTGCACGACGTGCTGCCTCAATCTGGCGTGCAGTCAAACGACCGCGACCCACAGCTTTCAGACCAAAATCACCAAAGCTAACTTTATTGCCACGAGTAGCAATACCGGTGTTGCGGCCTTTTTGCTGTTTGCGGTATTTCATTCTAGTTGGCTGCAGCATTTCGACCACCTGCCTTTCTGCTGTGTTTCTTGTCCTGTTCCGGCTTAGCCTGAATTTCACCCGGTGTCAGTTCACCTTTGTAAACCCAGACTTTGATACCGATAATGCCATATGTAGTTTTGGCTTCGCTGGTAGCGTAGTCAACATTGGCACGCAGGGTATGCAAAGGCACACGACCTTCACGATACCATTCGGTACGCGCAATTTCGATACCGTTCAGACGACCTGAAGACATAATTTTGATGCCTTTGGCGCCAACGCGCATAGCATTCTGCATAGCACGTTTCATGGCACGACGGAACATAACGCGTTTTTCCAGTTGTCCGGCAATATTGTCCGCAATAATTTGCGCATCGATTTCCGGTTTACGGATTTCTTCGATGTTTACATGCACCGGCACGCCCATGATTTTCTGCAAATCACGTTTTAATACTTCAATGTCTTCACCTTTTTTACCGATTACAATACCAGGACGGGCACTGTAAATGGTAATACGTGCAGATTTTGCCGGACGTTCAATTACCACGCGACCAACAGAAGCATTTGCAAGACGTTTGCGTAAAAAATGACGTACGTCGATATCTTCTTTCAGCACTTTGGAAAAGTCGCCGCTTTTGGCAAACCACTTGGAAGACCAATCTTTATTCACTGCCAGGCGAAAGCCTGTAGGGTTAATTTTTTGTCCCATCGCTTTTCCTTAGTTGCCTACAATCACGTTGATGTGACAAGTTTGTTTTTCGATGCGGTTACCACGACCTTTAGCACGTGCCTGAAAACGTTTCAGACTCGGACCTTTATCGATATAAATAGTAACCACTTTCAGTTCATCGATATCAGCACCTTCGTTGTGTTCGGCATTGGCTACTGCAGATTCCAGTACCTTTTTAATCAGTTCAGCACCTTTTTTCGGGCTGAATGTCAAAATATTCAACGCTTGGGCAATATCTTTACCACGTACCAAATCAGCTACCAGACGGGCTTTTTGTGCTGAAATACGGGCATTTTTGTGTTGTGCACTAACTCTCATGTTTTATCCCTTATTTTTTAGCCTTCTTATCAGCCAAATGGCCCTTGAAGGTACGGGTCAATGAGAACTCACCCAACTTATGACCAACCATATTATCGCTGATAAATACAGGCACGTGGGTACGGCCGTTGTGTACAGCAATGGTCAGACCGATAAAATCAGGCAGAATAGTGGAACGACGTGACCAGGTTTTAATCGGGCGTTTGTCGTTATTAGCACGAGCCGCATCGACCTTTTTCAGTAAATGCAGGTCGACATATGGGCCTTTTTTTAATGAACGAGCCATATCAGTTAACCTTTATTTGAGTAACGGCGGCGAACAATCATATTGTTCGTGCGTTTATTACGACGAGTACGATAGCCTTTAGTCGGTGTACCCCATGGGCTAACCGGTTCACGAGCTTCACCTGTACGACCTTCACCACCACCATGCGGGTGGTCAACCGGGTTCATCACAACACCGCGTACGGTCGGACGAATGCCACGCCAGCGTTTAGCACCGGCTTTACCCAGTTTTTGCAGGCTTTGTTCTTCATTGCCTACTTCACCAATGGTGGCACGGCAGTCAACATGAATTTTACGTACTTCACCTGAACGCAGACGCAGCTGTGCATATACGCCTTCTTTTGCCAGCAATACAGCAGATGCACCGGCTGAACGGGCAATCTGTGCGCCTTTACCCGGTTTCATTTCGATACAATGAAGAGTTGTACCTACCGGAATATTGCGGATTGGCAGATTATTACCAGCTTTAATTGCAGCTTCAGAACCGGAAACCAATACGGCACCTACCTGAACATTACGCGGCGCAATAATGTAACGGCGTTCACCATCTGCAAAACACAATAACGCAATATGAGCGGTACGGTTCGGATCGTACTCAATACGTTCTACTTTAGCAGCGATACCGTCTTTATCATTACGTTTAAAGTCAACAATACGGTAATGGTGTTTGTGACCACCACCTTTATGACGGGTTGTAATGCGTCCGCCGTGATTACGACCGGCAGTTGAAGACTGTTTTTCTAATAATGGTGCATAGGGTGCACCTTTATGCAAGCCTTCCGCAACCACGCGTACCATGCCGCGACGGCCAGCAGAAGTCGGCTTCATTTTAACAATAGCCATAGTGCTTATTCCTTATCTGCAGAAGCGGCAGCAGATTCAATATCCAGCTCCTGTCCAGCCGCCAGGCTGACATAAGCTTTCTTAACATCGCTGCGCTTACCGATGGTACGGCCAAAACGTTTGTTTTTGCCTTTAATGATGGTTGTGGCTACAGAATCCACTTTCACATTAAATAATAGTTCCACTGCTGCCTTAATTTCAGGTTTAGTGGCATTCGGCAATACTCTAAACGTCATCTGGTTGCGTTTTTCAGCCAGCATGTTGCTTTTTTCGGAAACAACAGGAGCCAAGAGCACTTGCATTAAACGTTGTTGATTCATACCCATTGCTCCTCAAGTTGTGCAACTGCTGCTTTGGTAAGCACCACTTTCTTAAAGCGTAACAGATTGTACGGATCAGTTTGCTGTGCTTCCAGAACCAGTACATTCGGCAGGTTGCGGCTAGACAAGTAAACGTTTTCATCCAGCTGTTTGGTAATGAACAATACCTGCTCCATACCCAGATTTTTAACCTGTTCAGCAAATGCTTTGGTTTTAGGAGTAGCAGCAGATAATTCATCAATTACAAACAGGCGTTCATCGCGTACCAGCTGAGACAGAATGGCTGCCATACCCGCACGGTACATCTTACGATTTACTTTCTGGGTAAAGTTTTCATCTGGTTTATTCGGGAACGCACGACCACCACTGCGCCACAGCGGAGAAGATGTCATACCGGAACGGGCACGGCCGGTTCCTTTCTGACGCCATGGTTTTTTAGTGGAGTGTTTTACTTCGGCACGGGTTAACTGTGAACGGTTACCGGAACGGGCATTAGCCAGAAAAGCTGTAACCAGCTGGTGAACCAGATCTTCATTGTATTCACGTGCAAACAATGCGTCAGACGCAGCAACTGCACCTGCAACCTGACCCTGAGCATCAATTAATTTCAGTTCCATTACGCACCTACCTTCACGCTCGGACGCACGACAACGTCGCTGTTAACCGCACCGGGCACCGCACCTTTTACCAGCAATAACTGACGTTCGGTGTCTACGCGTACGATTTCCAGATTCTGAATGGTGGACTTAACGTTACCGTACTGTCCGGCCATACGTTTACCACGGAATACGCGACCCGGATCCTGTGCCATACCGGTTGAACCAGGCACACGATGAGAGCGTGAGTTACCGTGAGAAGCACGCTGAGAACCAAAATTGTGACGTTTGATGGTGCCAGAAAAACCTTTACCTTTACTGGTACCTGTAACATCAATTAACTGACCTGCTGCAAAAATGCCGACATTGATTTCAGCACCGGCAGACAATTCAGCCAGTTTTTCTTCAGAAACAGCAAATTCAACCAAGCCACGACCGGCTTCAACACCTGCCTTGGCAAAATGACCTGCCTGTGCCTTGCTTACGCGATTGGCTTTTTTCTGACCAAAAGTTACCTGTACGGCAGTGTAGCCGTCAGTAGCTTCGGATTTGAGTTGAGTGACGCGATTAGCAGACATATCCAGTACAGTTACCGGAACTGATGCGCCGTTCTCATCGAACACGCGCGTCATGCCTACTTTGCGCCCAACCAGACCTAAAGTCATAGTTATTTCCTTTTATAAAGGGACCAATTACGATTGATTGGCCTCGCACAAATAAAGAATCTTGCCGACGTAAAATCGGCAAGATGGCGATAGTATCATGTTTACTCTGCATGAATCAATTTTTTATGCAAGTAAAGCACGGATTTTTAGATAAAAAAACAACGTTTATGCCTTATACATGACTATTAGTCTGGATTTCGGGTATTTTTACTCTGCCTGAATATAAATATTATCTGGTTAATTCATCAGTAATACTTTGCAGAAACTGAAGTCGTTCAGGCTTCAGTTTCCCGTCAGCCGCAGCCTGTTTCAGTGCACAGCCCGGTTCCTGACGATGAGTACAATTATGAAAACGGCACTCCCCGATATACTGACGCATATCAGGGAAATAATGCAGCAGATTACTAACTGACAAATGATGTAAGCCAAATGCCTGCAATCCGGGCGAATCAATAAGCTGACTGTGTGCATCCAGATCATATAATTGCGCATGAGTCGTGGTGTGACGACCCGAATCCAGTGCCGCTGAGATATCACCTACCCGTGCCTGTTCATTACCCAGCAATGCATTGGTTAAAGTTGATTTACCCATACCTGACTGACCTAACAGGATTGCCCGCTCTCCCTGTAAATACTGACGCAACTCAGCTGCATTATATAAGGCACTAATATTGATTACCTGATAACCCAGACTCTGATAAAACGTCAATTTTTCGAGCCAAAGCTTATTTTGTGGTAAATCTGCCTTATTTAATACAATCAGTGGCGGTATATCCGCAGCCTCTGCAGCCAGTAATGCACGCTGCAATAATAATTCACTGGGAGTCGGTACAGCAGCCAGTACGATTAGCATAAGGGTAACATTGGCCGCAATGAGTTTACTGCGCGTAGCATCCTGCCGGTAAAGAAGGCTGCGCCGGGGTAAATAATCCTCAATTACAGCCTGCTGCTGATTGACATGATTAATATGGACTTCATCACCACAGGCAAAATCAACTCTTTTCTTTCGCGTAGTGGCTTCATAAGTTTTACCCGCATGTGTGCGCACCATGAAGCGGCGCCCGAAACTGGTAATAATCTGTGCTGTTAATAATTCATTCGCAGGCTGTGCCATTCTCAGTCTGCCTTTACGGCTGTTTGTAATGCCGCAATACGTTCCCGTGCTCCCGGATGCGAATCATAAAACCGCGAATACCAGATATCGCTAACCAGACTGGAGGCATTAGTACGATAAAGTTTAGTTAAAGCATGAATCAGATCATCGGCATTTGCATATTTTGCCGCAAAACGGTCTGCTTCAAATTCATTTTTACGGGACAAAACACTCGACAATGGTGAAAACGGAAAAGTAAATACGGGTAGCACCAGCATAAATAATAATAAAGCCATAGCATGACTGACTTCATGCACACCCAGACCAGTATAAAAACCAGTCTGAGGTAATAGCCAGCCCAAAATAGCAAAAATAATCAGAGCCAGTATAAAAGTAACAATCATTTGTTTGAATACATGTTTATGAGCAAAATGACCTAACTCATGAGCCAGCACAGCCTCAACCTCACTTATCTGCATATCTTTCAACAAGGTATCAAAAAATACAATGCGCTTATGTTTCCCCAGACCGGTAAAATAAGCATTACCGTGCCCGCTGCGTCTGGAGCCATCCATTACAAAAATACCATCACTCTGAAAACCAGTACGCTGCAACAAGTTTTCAATCCGGGTTCGCAATGCATCATCTTTCAATAGTTCAAATTTATTGAAAAACGGCGCAATCCACTTTGGAAAAGCCCACATCAGCAACAAGGAAAAACTGACCCATACCAGCCATACAGCCAGCCACCATGCGCCACCAAACCAGTGTGCGGCAATCAGAATCCGCATAAGCCACAGAATAATATACACTAAGGGCAAGCCAACAATAATGGCTAAAAGACTACCTTTAAACTGATCAGCAATAAAAGTAGCCATGGTCATTTTGTTAAAGCCAAATTTTGCCTCCAGACAAAAACTGCGGTACCAGGCGATCGGCCAGCCAAGAATCATATTAACCAAAGCAAACAGACCAATAAGCACAATTCCCTGTGCAATATCGTGCTGCACCCATTTCTGACTTAAATGCGCTAATAGATCAAGACCGCCACCAAGTGTGAATATTAGCAATAAGAATGCCTGAAACAGAATTTCATAACGAGCCAGACGCTGCTTGGCCAAAGTATAATCCGCTGCTTTTTGATGCTCTGCCAGAGACACACTTTGCACAAAAGCCGCTGGAACATGGCTACGATGTGCCAGTACAGCCTTACTTTGGCGAACAGAAAGATATAACTGACCACATATGCTGCAGATGAAAAATAATAAAAACAATATATAAATCGTTTGGGCAGAAAGATAAAACACCATAAAAATACTTTGTACCTGAAAATAATCATTTTAACGGAGTTTATCTGTTACTGGCTAAAAAGTGACTGAATAAACATCCTTCTATTTAAAATTAACATGATTATTTGACTGAATAATATATTATTACTGTATGTTGTCTTGTGATAATATCCGAAACTACTTACAGCATTACACAAATTATATTCAATTAGAATAATTGAAATTCAGTCTGTTCTGTGTTCTCCTAAAACAATTACTTTTGCCTGATTTTAGCTCTATATATAGGTAAAAAAATCAGCTTAACCTATCAGCCTTACCAGAAAGAAGCTAAAATCATATTTTATTATTAATCAAGATTAAGATATGCAAAACGCTAAAAATCTTGCGTGGCTGGATATGGAAATGACCGGATTAAATCCGGATACAGACCGTATTATAGAGGTTGCCATGATCATTACCGATAGTGACCTGAATATACTCGCACAGTCTGAAGTACTGGTAATTCATCAGCCAGACAGCATTATCGATCATATGGATAAATGGAATACCACTACGCATACCCGTACTGGTCTGGTAGATAAAGTAAAAGCTTCAACGCTAACAGAAGCTGAGGCTGAAGAAAAATTGCTGGCTTTTATCAGTGAGTGGATACCGGAAAAAGCCTCACCAATGTGTGGCAATTCCATTCATCAGGATCGCCGCTTTATGGTGCGCTACATGCCGCGACTGGAAGCTTACTTCCATTACCGCAATCTGGATGTTTCTACTCTTAAAGAATTAGCCAGACGCTGGAATCCTGCCATTGTCAAAGGTATAAGTAAAAAAGGTGCACATCAGGCTCTGGATGACATTAAGGAAAGCATTGAGGAAATGGCTTATTATCGCGAACACTTCTTAACAATACCTAGCTGATTTTGTATACTGCCCTATTTATCTTTGCTGAAATTAATTCCGGTTATGATCAATCCGTCCTGCCCCATTAATCAGACAGCCATTTGGGCACAATTGCATCAGCATCAGCGCAGCACCCGTTTCTTGCATATGCGCGACTTATTCCGTCAGCAGCCGGATCGTTTTGCACAAATGCATGAACAATTAAATGGTCTGTTACTGGATTACAGCAAAAACCGTATTACTGAAGATACGCTTGCATTACTGATTGAGCTGGCCAATATTGCAGATGTACGTGGCTGGACTGACAAAATGCGCCGCGGTGATAAAATTAATGTTAGCGAAAATCGTGCCGTATTACATACAGCACTCAGGCTACCGCCGCATGCTGAAGTGTATGTTGATGATCATAATATCGTACCGGATATCCATCGGGAACTGGAACGAGCCTACCACTTTGCCGAATCAGTGCGCAATGGTGAATATACCGGAGCTGGTAATGAGCGTATTACGGATATTATTAATATAGGTATTGGCGGATCTCATCTTGGTCCGGAAATGGTGACACTGGCCTTACGTCCGTTTCAGCAAACTGGTCTGAATATTCATTATGTTGCCAATGTTGACGGTGCCAACCTGATTCAGGTGTTAAATAAAGTTAATCCAGCCACAACCATTTTTATCATTGCCAGCAAATCTTTCACTACACCTGAAACTTTGCTGAATGCACAAACTGCACGTAACTGGTTTTTACAACAGGGAATGAGTGAAGCTGATATCAGCCGCCATTTTATAGCTATAACCAGTGCTGTTGATAAAGCACAGGCTTTTGGTATCACTTCGGATCATACATTCTCCATGTTTGACTGGGTAGGCGGCCGCTACTCTGTTTGGTCAACTATTGGATTATCAGTTATTTGCGCCATTGGTAAAGAAAACTTTCAGGATTTTCTTGCTGGCGGCAGAGCGATGGATGAACATTTTTTTCATGCACCGCTAAGACATAATATTCCGGTTTTACTCGGACTGATCGGATTGTGGTATCACACCTTTTATACCACAACCAGCCATGCAATCATTCCTTATGACCACGGACTGCGCCGTCTGGCTGCGCACTTGCAGCAGCTGGACATGGAAAGTAATGGAAAACAGGTAAGCCGTTATGGAGAACGGCTGGACTTTGATACTGGTCCGATAATCTGGGGTGAGGAAGGTGTTAACTGCCAGCATGCTTTTTTTCAATTACTGCATCAGGGACCACGACTGATTTCTTCCGATTTTATTGTTCCAGTTAACAGTTTTTATCATGTCAGTACCCAGCATAAAGTTCTTGTTGCTAATGCCTTTGCTCAAACTGAAGCACTGATGCGTGGCAAAACGCTGGCGGAAGCTTATGCCGAATTAATTGATCTGGATAACAAATCACGCGATATTATGGCTCCGCAAAAAGTATTTCCGGGTAATCAGCCATCTAATACTCTCTTAATAGATGAAATTAACCCGTTTAATCTGGGTATGCTGCTGGCCATGTATGAACATAAAGTATTTGTACAGGGTGTAATCTGGGGAATTAATTCATTCGATCAGTGGGGTGTAGAGTACGGAAAAGTTCTGGCTAAAAATATTGAACCGGAATTAAGTACTAATGATTCGCTACACCATGATGCTTCAACTAACGGCCTCATTGACTATTTCAGAAAACATCATCATGACACAAACCTTAATTGACATTACCACCAAACTGGATGAACTGGGACATACGGTAACCTGTGCCGAATCATGTACTGGGGGCTTGTTGGCAGCAGAACTAACTCGCCTGCCGGGTAGTTCAAATTGGTTTAATATGGGCTATGTCACTTATAGCAATCAGGCAAAAAAACAGTTACTTAATGTTAACGAAACAACTTTGCGCCATTATGGAGCTGTTAGTGAGGAATGTGTACGCGAAATGGCACTGGGTGCTCTGATTAATTCGAAAGCAAATTATGCTATTTCGATTTCCGGTATTGCCGGACCAACTGGAGGAAGTGCCGAAAAACCAGTTGGTACAGTATGGTTCGGGCTGGCAACCAAACAGCGTATCTGGGCTAAAAATTATCAGTTTAACGGTAATAGAGATACAATCCGCACTCAGGCTGTGGAATATGCTTTGCGTTTTTTACGTCAATATTTATACCGTTAAACCAGACTGTATACGTTATCAGAATCCAGCAGATAAAATAAAACTGACCGGTTTTTCACAGCCGGTCAGTTTTTCATTTCAAACAGAATTGAGAATCAACCATACTTATTCAATACGTTCACCATGGATACTCACATCCATTCCTTCGCGTTCTGAATCATGATCAATACGTAAACCGCGACATACAATTGCCACAATTTTAAGAATCAGATAAGTCATAATTACGCTGTATACAATTGTAATAGCCACATCTTTAATCTGAGCCAGCAGTTGACTACCTATAGTCGCCTCACCGCCAAAAATGGCGTTACTGAATAGCAAACCAGTTAAAATTGAACCAACGATACCGCCAAAGCCATGAATACCAAAAGCATCAAGCGAATCATCATAACCAAATCTGCGTTTTAAATACACTGCGGCAAAATAGGCAGCAACAGCCGTCAATACTCCGATTACCAATGCAGCCTGCGGACCGACAAACCCGGCAGCAGGTGTAATGCCTACCAGACCGGACACCGCACCAGAAGCCATACCCAATGCAGAAGGTTTATGTCCTGCCAGTTTTTCACATAACATCCACGTTAATGCTGCTGAAGCTGCTGCTATCTGAGTCACAGCCATAGCCATACCGGCAGAAGCATCCGCAGCACCAGCTGAACCGGCATTAAAGCCAAACCAGCCAACCCATAGCATCGCAGCACCGGTTAGAGTAAGTACCATATTATGTGGTGCCATTACATCCTTACCGTATCCCAGACGTTTACCAATCACCAGTGCAGCTACCAGTCCGGCAACACCGGCATTAATATGCACAACCGTTCCGCCGGCAAAATCCAGAACCGGAGTTTGTGTATCACTCATAAAGCCCCCGCCCCAGACCCAGTGACATATCGGCGCATAAACACAAGTAACCCAAAAACCGGAAAATAACAATAAGGCTGAAAATTTCAGACGTTCGGCAAAAGCACCTGTCACAATAGCCGTAGATATAATGGCGAAGGTCATTTGAAAAAACATGAATACTGATTCAGGAACAGTACCATCTCCATTAACAATAGTAGTCATTTCTCTGGTTTTATCCAGCCCCATACCACCAAGCATAAATCGATCCAAACCACCAATAAATGAATTACCCGGGGTAAAAGCTAACGAATAGCCTATTATCATCCACAGCACACTCACCAGAGCGGCAACGGCAAAGCTGTGCATCATGGTACCCAATACATTTTTTTTTCGTACCATTCCGCCATAAAACAATGCCAGACCCGGAACAGTCATCAGCAAAACCAGTACAGCAGAAGTCATTACCCATGCTGTATTACCTGCATTTATCTCTGACAGCGGTCGCCACCATCCGGACAAATCAGCAGCCAGTAGCGGCAATGGTAATAACAGAGCTGTCGTTACTACACATTTATCAATCAACTTCATTGTATTTCCCTTAATAATTATTCAGATTATTTATACAGCATCCGATCCGGACTCACCTGTACGTATTCGCACCACCTGCTCAACCGCTGAAACAAAAATTTTGCCGTCACCCACTTTACCTGTACTGGCACATGTCATTATCGCTTCAACAGCCCGCTCTACCAGATCATCCACGAGTACAATTTCTATTTTAATTTTAGGTAAGAAATCGACTTCATATTCTGCACCCCGATAGATTTCAGTATGTCCTTTTTGCCTGCCAAAACCTTTTACCTCACTGACAGTCATTCCTTGCACACCTATTTCAGCCAGTGCTTCACGTACATCATCCAGCTTGAATGGTTTAATCATCGCTGTGATTTTTTTCATATAACTCTCCTCTTTTCAGAATTTTTGAATGTTACTCATCAAGACAGTCTTAATGACATTCATCAAATCCAAATTGTTAATTCTGCAATTTGCAGCAAGCAAAAATTTTAATAACACCATACATCTTTATTTTAAATCTGCAAAGATGTATCAAAATTACTGAGGTATTTATCTTATTTTTTGCTAATGAATCCCTCAGACAAATGACATAATCAATCTGGTTGATATCGCCTATAGAACAAATAAAATAGTTATATAAACCATTTATATTTCAATTCTGCATATAAACTAATCAGTTCAATAGATATAAATACATATCAACTCCAGATGATATCTTTATCAGAAATTATATCTGACAGAATAAAAGTAGCAGATGAAATAAAATTACATTTATTATTCTTTTTGCATAAATAATTTCAATAGAAAACACACACATGTGACATACATTAAATATGCCGTATCAGGTATAATTAATCACGACAGTAAAAATAAATATATGCATTATTGAAACTTCATGTTTCTATCAAGAGGTCAACATGCTAATTTGCAATCCGTATGAAATCGTTATCCAGGGTATGACTAATAATAATAAACGTTTTCGTCCCAGTGACTGGGCTGAGCGTTTATGCGGGATATTGTCCTCTTTTGATCAGGGACATCGTCTGTCTTATCATCAATGGGTTCGTCCGATTCTGGTAGACAATATCCGCTGTGTTGCAGTAGATCGAAAATTAGAGCAGATCAGCGCTACTGCTTTTAATTTCCTGATGGATTTTGCCCGTGACAACGATTTACGTATTCTGGATTGCAAAGCCTTATTAGAAGAACAGGAGCATTCCCAAATTCCATTAAAAAATGCAATAAAACAGGAAAATTCTACACAGCAAACAGTTAATACCAACCAGACAATAGCAAACACATCAAAAAATATCATTACATCATTACGAGAACTTACACCAGAAGAAGATACGGTAGCATTCCCAGCACTACACCACCTTCATTCTTATATTCGTGGTATTGAACAATTTTTAGAACGGATACAGACACAACGAGCAGAAGGCTATCGTCTATTAGGTATATTTGAAGAAGGCAAACAAAATGCCGTTACTATTTGTGGCTTCCGCATACAAACAACTCTGATAGCTGGAAAACATTTGAATATTGAAGACCTGAGCAGTTACCATCAACTTAACGCTGACAATCATATTCATATGATATTAAACGAACTGAAAATAATTGCTCATCAAGAGCATTGTACTAGTATTCATGCGGTTTCCAGCGTAACAACAGACAACAACAATAAACATCATTTATATCTAAAACACGGTTTCACATTAGATAGCCACCAATTTACTTATCAATTAACTTGAACATCAAAATCTCAAATACACTCTAAATTAAAAAAGACAACTCCTAAATTGGTTTTGTCTTTTTTAATTTACAAAGCGGCTTTAATCAAAACTATTTATAAAAAGAATAAATTAACTTATTCGATAAAATTATCTTTTATGCAAACACTATCTAGCTCAAAATTATGAAGTCTTATCTTCACTTAAGAAATAAAAATAAAAGTGTACATGACTAAATATCGTTTACATTTATTCTAGAATAAAATTAAGTATTTTTTAAAGATGTAAGATAAGTATTAATGTAGCATTAGTACAACTAAAAAGTAATTTTAATAAACTAAATATAATTAGATTATCAAAATTAATACCATAGAATATGCTAATAAGGCAAAATGCTCCTTTTATTAACATAAATTAATAATAATGAAGAATAGTTTGATCACTCTTTCATTATTAAATTAAGGGGATTACATTTTGACAGCATATATTAAATTTTTATCCTGTTAGTTGATTAGTTCCATTGAACATCTAAAAAAAACAGCTCACAAAAGATCAAAAACCAAAAAAACTTGGGTTGGTAAAGAATTGTTGTATTAAAAAGAGTTAGAGAATTGATAAATGGATAAATTAAAAATGCACTCACTCAATAAGGTTAATGAAAATATAAAAAAAATCGGTACACAATTCCCGAACTGTATTACTGAACGCTTAAACCAACAGGGTGAAGTCGAATACGCTATTGATTTTGATATCCTCAAACAGGAGCTTTCTTCCGTTATTGTTACAGGTAGAGATGAACGTTATCAGTTTACCTGGCCAGATAAAAAAGAATCGATTCTACTGGCTAATGCCCCAATTGCTAAAACCTTACGGCCTTGCCGTGAAGAAAGTGTTGATTTTGATGATACCCAAAATTTATATATTGAAGGTGATAATTTAGAAGTACTAAAACTTTTACAAGAGACTTACCTTGGCAAAGTCAAAATGATCTATATCGATCCTCCATATAATACTGGTCATGATTTTGTCTATGAAGATGACTTTGCACAAAACACCTCAGAATACCTTGAAAATAGCGGACAATTTGATGATGAAGGCAATCGACTGGTAAAAAATCTGGACACCAACGGTCGATTTCATACTGATTGGCTCAATATGATTTATCCGCGTTTAAAACTTGCCAGAGACCTGTTAACTGATGATGGGGTGATTTTCATAAGTATTGATGACAATGAACATGAAAATTTAAAGAAAATTTGCGATGAAATTTTTGGAGCTCAAAATTTTGCAGCTTGTATTCCTTGGCAATCTCGTTTATCTATTCAAAATGATACTGATTTTAGTATAAACCATGAATATGTTCTAGTTTATGCTAAAAATCGTCGTTTTGAAAACAGAAGATTAAAAAAAAATAATGAAACAATCTGGTATCAAAAAAATTCTTTTGTTTTCCGCCCTCTCCCCTTAGATAAAAGCAAATTTGATAATCCTGATAATGACGCACGAGGACCATGGAAAGCTGATCCCTTTGATGCACCAAATGTACGTCCTAATCTTACTTATCCAATAATTAACCCAAATACGGGCGAACAACACCTACCTCCGGCAGGTAGACATTGGAGAATTTCTCCAGAAAAATTTTCTAGTGCTTTAGCTGATGGAAGAATAATTTTTGGAAAGCTTGGAACTGGACGTCCTCAAATGAAATCATTTTATGATGAAAAAAAAGATTTCGGTTCTATAGATAATAGTTGGTTTTCTGGTGAAAAAATAGGTACATCTACAACGGCAACAAAAGAGCTGCAGATGCTATTTAAAAAAATACCTTTTGACACTCCTAAACCGATAAGCTTTTTGACAAAGTTAATGATACTTGGCTTTCTTGAAGATAACGATATCATTTTAGACTTTTTTTCAGGCTCTGCCAGTACAGCTCACGCCATGATGCAACTCAATGCAGAGGATGGAGGCAATCGTAAATTTATCATGGTGCAGCTCCCGGAACCAACCGATGAAAAAAGCGAAGCTTATAAAGCCGGTTATAAAAATATCTGCGAAATTGGCAAAGAGCGTATTCGTCGTGCGGGTAACAAAATTGCCAAGGAAAACCCTCAGGCTAAATTCGATAAAGGCTTTCGCGTTTTAAAATGTGATAGCACTAATATGAAAGAGGTTTATTACAACCCTGCTGAGTACAATGCTGATCTTCTTGACGTACTGATTGATAATATTAAAGCCGACAGAACGCCAGAAGATTTACTGTTCCAGGTTATGCTGGATTTAGGTGTTTTACTCTCCAGTGATATCAAACAAACCACTATTGCCGGCAAAACCGTATTTAATGTTGCAGATAGCTTTTTAATGGCTTGTTTCGATACAGACATTAATGAAGAAATCATCACTGTTATCGCTAAACAAAAACCTTATTATTTTGTTATGCGTGACAGCTCTATGGCAAATGACAGTGTTGCCACAAATTTTCAACAAATCTTCAATACCTATAGCCCTGAAACCAAGAAAAAGGTGTTGTAATGAAATTTAATTTTAAAATTCAGCAATATCAAACCGATGCTATAAATGCAGTGATTCAGGTATTTAATGGGCAAGGTTATCAAAATAAGCTAAGTTATATGCGTGATTTAGGTAACGCACCTATTCAGACAAAATAACTTATGAAACTGATTCCGGTAATACGACAGATAACAACGGAATTGATATCGGTTTTAAAATTGATCTATATAAAAATTCAACTAAATGAATCCATAAAGAAATCGATGTGTGATATAGCTCAAATATCGATAGTTAACGGCATTTGCTTGTAATAATAAATCTTATATGGAGAAAATAACCAAAGACTTTGTAGTATTAGTGCAACTAAAAATACCATTTGAATCAGATAGATATTTTCAACCCAACAATATAATTAATAAAAAATGTGCTATTGAAATAAAATTAACGTTTAATTAACATATTTTAATACAAATGGGTGAGCAGCTCGTTCCTTCATTTAATTATTAAACTAAAGTGATGTCATTTTGACAGTGTATGGCAAATTTTTATCCTGTTAATTAGTCAGTTCGATATTAAACATTTAAAAAAATTTGCATTAGTAAAAAATCGTTGTATTAAAAATAGCTAGAGAATTGATAAATGGATAAATTAAAAATGCACTCACTCAATAAGGTTAATGAAAATATCAAAAAAATCGGTACTCAATTCCCGAACTGTATTACTGAACGCTTAAACCAACTAGGTGAAGTGGAGTACGCTATTGATTTTGATATGCTCAAACAGGAGCTTTCTTCCGTAATCGTTGCAGGTAGAGAAGAACGTTATCAGTTTACCTGGCCAGATAAAAAAGAATCGATTCTACTGGCTAATGCCCCAATTGCTAAAACCTTACGGCCTTGCCGTGAGGAAAGTGTTGATTTTGATGATACCGAAAATTTATATATTGAAGGTGATAATCTTGAGGTATTAAAACTATTGCAGGAAACTTACCTTGGCAAAGTCAAAATGATCTATATCGACCCGCCTTATAATACCGGTAATGATTTTGTTTATGAAGATGATTTTGCGCAAAGCTCATCAGAATACCTTGAAAACAGTGGGCAATTTGATGATGAAGGCAATCGACTAATAAAAAATATGGAAACCAATGGTCGCTTTCATACCGATTGGCTCAATATGATTTATCCACGTTTAAAACTCGCCAGAGATCTATTAACTGATGATGGTGTGATTTTTATTAGTATTGATGATAATGAAGTTGATAATTTAAAAAAAATTTGCGATGAAGTTTTTGGTTCAAGTAATTTTGTAGCAATAATAGCAAGAGAAGCGATTCGTGGAGGTAGTCAGTCTGCAGATATACGGCATGTAAATGATTATATAGTTTGCTTCACAAAAAACTATAATAGTGCAACTTTTTCAGGATTTGAAAAAGAAAAAATTGTATTAAATCTTGAAGATGAAAAAGGTAAGTATGCGAAAGGTAGGGAATTAAATAAATGGGGAGCGGGTTCTAGAAGAGAAGATGCTCCTGGTATGTGGTTTCCGATACCTGGGCCTGATGATTCACTAGTTTATCCTATTCGAAATGATGGTTCAGAAGGACGCTGGCGCTTAGGAAAAGCAAATATGCTGAAAAAGGTTGCTAATGGGGATGTAATTTTTGAAAAACGGAACGATAGCACATATATTGTTTATGAAAAAATAAGAAATAATGAAAATGGCATAAAACAGTTAACAACTTTATTTATTGAAAAATATGTAAATTCTCGAGGAACGGAAATCTTAAAAAAACTATTTGAAACAAACCTAGCAATATTTGATTATTCAAAGCCTGTGGAACTTATTCATGATTTGTGTATATTAGCTAATATAACGTGTGATGATATCGTCTTAGATTTTTTCTCGGGCTCAGCAACCAGTGCCCATGCTGTTATGCAACTCAACGCAGAAGACGGCGGCAACCGCAAATTTATCATGGTGCAGCTCCCGGAACCAACCGATGAAAAAAGCGAAGCTTATAAAGCCGGTTATAAAAATATCTGCGAAATTGGCAAAGAGCGTATTCGTCGTGCGGGTAACAAAATTGCCAAAGAAAACCCTCAGGCTAAATTCGATAAAGGCTTTCGCGTTTTAAAATGTGATAGCACTAATATGAAAGAGGTTTATTACAACCCTGCTGAGTACAATGCTGATCTTCTTGACGTACTGATTGATAATATTAAAGCTGACAGAACGCCAGAGGATTTGCTGTTTCAGGTTATGCTGGATTTAGGTGTTTTACTCTCCAGTGATATCAAACAAACCACTATTGCCGGCAAAACCGTATTTAATGTTGCAGATAGCTTTTTAATGGCTTGTTTCGATACAGACATTAATGAAGAAATCATCACTGTTATCGCTAAACAAAAACCTTATTATTTTGTTATGCGTGACAGCTCTATGGCAAATGACAGTGTTGCCACAAATTTTCAACAAATTTTCAATACCTATAGCCCTGAAACCAAGAGAAAGGTGTTGTAATGAAATTAAATTTTAAAATTCAGCAATATCAAACCGATGCTGTAAATGCAGTGATTCAGGTATTTAATGGGCAAGGTTATCAAAATAAGCTAAGTTATATGCGTGATTTAGGTAACGGACCTATTCAGACAAAA
>NZ_JAAEDS010000017.1:0-71622 GCF_013344955.1 Snodgrassella sp. ESL0324
AAATTTTAAAATTCAGCAATATCAAACCGATGCTGTAAATGCAGTGATTCAGGTATTTAATGGGCAAGGTTATCAAAATAAGCTAAGTTATATGCGTGATTTAGGTAACGCACCTATTCAGACAAAAATAACTTATGAAACTGATTCCGATAACACAACAGATAACAACGGAATTGATATCGGTTTTAAAAATGAAATAATTTCATTAACCGATGACGATTTACTCTCTAATATCAAAAAAGTTCAAAATCTAAATAATATTAAGCACTCCATTGACTTAGTTAAAAATTTAGGTCGATGCAGTCTTGATATTGAAATGGAAACCGGTACCGGTAAAACCTATGTTTATCTTAAAACCATGTTTGAACTTAACAAACACTATGGTTGGAGTAAGTTTATTGTTATTGTACCATCTATTGCCATTCGTGAAGGTGTAAAGAAAACCTTTGAAATAACCACCGATCACTTTATGGAACATTACGGTCAAAAAGCTCGTTTTTTTGTCTATGACAGTAAAAATCTAAGTTTATTAGATAGTTTTGCTGCAAACTCAGGAATTAATGTAATGATCATTAATACCCAGGCTTTTGCTTCTTCACTAAAAGAAGGTGGTAAAAACCCAGAAGCACGTATTATTTATTCAAAACGTGATACGTTTGCGTCTCGCCGGCCAATTGATGTGATAGCAGCTAATAATCCTATTATTATTTTAGATGAACCACAAAAAATGGGTGGTGAAGTAACACAGAAAGCCTTACAAAATTTTAAGCCATTATTTTCATTAAATTACTCTGCCACGCATAAAAAACAGAATAATCTGATTTATGTTCTTGATGCATTAGATGCATACAATAAGCGACTGGTAAAAAAAATCGAAGTAAAAGGCTTTGAAGTTAAAAATCTAAAAGGCACAAATAGTTACTTATATTTAGAACAAATCGTATTATCCAGCAATAAACCACCGCTAGCAAAAATTGAACTGGAAATAAATCACAATCTTGGAATCAAACGGGAAATTCGTCATTTCACTGAAGGTGATAAACTTTATTCTGTTTCAAAACAGATGCAACAATACAAGGGATATACTGTTTCTGAAATTAACCCACTGACTGAAACAGTCACTTTCACCAATGGTGTTTCAATTAAGACTGGCGAAGTGTTGGGTGATATATCTGAAGAAAATATGCGCCGTATTCAAATTAGAGAAACCATATTATCCCATTTTGAAAAAGAAGAAAAATTGTTCAACATGGGTATTAAATCACTATCATTGTTTTTTATTGATGAAGTTGCTAAATATCGTCAATATGATGACGACAATAATGAAGTACTTGGTGAATATGGTCAGATTTTTGAGCAAGAATATTTAAAGGTTTTACAACAATACTTAAAACAAACACAACAGACACCCTATCAGCAATATTTACAGACTAAGGGTAATGACTCAAGCCAAGTACACAAAGGCTACTTTAGCATTGATAAAAAAACCGGCCACAGTATTAATAGTCAGCTAAAACGTGGAAGTGAATCTTCAGATGATATTTCTGCCTATGATTTAATTCTAAAAAATAAAGAACAACTCCTAAGTTTTGATGAGCCGACAAGATTCATCTTTTCACACTCAGCCCTGCGTGAAGGTTGGGATAATCCCAATGTTTTCCAAATTTGTACATTAAAACATTCTGATAACCAAACAGGCAAACGGCAAGAAGTTGGTCGTGGACTCCGTTTATGCGTTAATCAGGATGGTAATCGTATGGATATAGAAAGTTGCGGTGAACAAGTCCACGATATCAACATATTAACGGTTATCGCCAGCGAAAGTTATAGGAACTTTGTTAATGATCTTCAAGCTGACATTAAAACAGTAATTTATGACAGGCCAACAATTGCCTCCAGTGAATACTTCATCGGTAAATATGTTGATGGTAACGGTATATCAACCATTATTGATAAAACAGCAGCTGATAAAATTGAATTTTATTTGATTAATCATGGCTATGTCGATATCAATCGTAAGATAACTGATAAGTATCGCAGTGAGATTGCAACTGATTCAGTAGCACAATTACCAGATGAATTAAAACCATTGAGTGTAGGAATTCATAACTTAATTCAGGCTATTTACGATGATTCCCTTTTGAATTCGATGTTTATTAATGGCCATGAAACAAAAATAAAAGATAACCCGCTTAATAACAATTTCAACAAGGCCGAATTTCAGGCATTATGGCAACAAATTAATCAACAATATGCTTATACTGTTGATTTTGATAGCTATGAATTAATCAATAAAGCAATTGCTCATATTAACGATAAATTATTTGTCTCACAGCTACAATACGTTACTACCGTAGGTGAACTTAAAGAACGAATAACAACACAAGGGATTGAGCAAAATGAAGCATTTAAAACCAAACGAACACATACTACCACACTGGATCATATCCATTCCGGGCAAATTAAATATGATTTGATTGGGCAGATTGCACAAGAAACCACCTTGACTCGTAAAACAATAGTGGCCATATTAAAAGGATTAAGTACTGAGAAACTAGATATGTTCAAATATAATCCTGAGGAATTTATCGCTAAAATCATTAAATTAATTAAAGAACAAAAAGCAACTACAATAATAGAACATGTTACTTATAATAAAACTTCTGGTAAATATGATAGTACAATTTTTACTCAGGAAAAAAGCTCACACAGTTACAATAAAGCGTTTTTATCAAAAAAAGCAATTCAAAATTATGTATTTACTGATGGTTTAAACGAAAAAAGTGTTGAACGCAAATTTGTTGAAGATCTTGATGCAGCAAATGAAGTATGTGTGTATGCAAAATTACCAAAAGGTTTTCATATTCCAACACCAGTTGGTAATTATTCTCCTGATTGGGCAATTACTTTTCATAATGGAGCTGTCAAACATATCTTTTTTATTGCTGAAACCAAAGGTTCGATGGATAGTTTGAATTTAAGAGCGATTGAACAAGCCAAAATTTCGTGTGCTAAAAAGCTTTTTAACGAACTGTCAACGAGTAGAGTAAGATATCACGATGTAGATAGTTATCAAAATCTTATGAGTATAATTAATTCATTATAAATTATTGTAAATACTATGTAATTAGAACAATCGTTTCATAAAAATAGTACTAGTATCAACCCATTAAAAATATTTATGCTTTGTAGCCATATCACTTGAGTATAAGTAAATTTACTACGTCTATAAAAAAACTGCATAGATCAGGGAAGTGTGATCTATGCAGTTTTTTATTCTAACTAAAATTATTCAGATTCTGCCAGATAGCCACGCAATTTCTGCATAGCTTTGGCTTCAATCTGGCGGATACGCTCTGCAGATACACCATATTCACCAGCCAGGTCATGCAAGGTTAATCCACCATCATCTGCCAGCCAGCGACTTTCAACAATATGCCGGCTGCGATCATCCAGTTTGGCCAGTGCATTCTGCAAACCTTCTGTCTGTAAAGTATAATGTGCCTGCTGCGCCAGTACTTGTGTTGGTTCTGTAGTACTGTCAGTCAGCCAGTCTATCGGTGCAAAATTATCCTCATCATCATTTTCTGCCAGCAGCGACATGTCCTTACCTGTCATCCGCTGTTCCATTTCCAGAACTTCAGACAGTTTCACACCTAAATCATCAGCAATCGACTGTGCTTCTTTGTTACTTAACGCAGCCATAGATTTGCGCATACTGCGTAAATTGAAGAATAATTTACGCTGTGGTTTAGTAGTAGCTACACGTACCAAACGCCAGTTACGTAAAATAAATTCGTGTATTTCAGCTTTAATCCAATGTACCGCAAACGAAAATAAACGTACACCACGACTTGGCTGAAAGCGTTTTACCGCTTTCATCAAACCAATATTGCCTTCCTGAATCAAATCAGCCTGATTCAGACCATAACCATCATAACCACGAGCAATAGAAACCACTACACGCAAGTGGGACAAAATCAGTTTTTTTGCAGCCTCTAAATCCCCTTCGGTCTGGCGTACCGCTAAATCCTGTTCTTCCTCGGGAGAAAGCATAGGAATATTGTTTACGGTATGAATGTATTGCTCCAAACTACCATGCCCGGTCAGCACGGGTAATGCAAAAGCGGTATTCATGCCTGTCCTTTCTCTGTGTGCCCAGCTATTTAATTATTTTTCGTTCCCTACAATAACACATTGTTTATTGCAGGAAAACCAATTAATAACTGAGTTAATAATTTATCATTGTAATTAAAATATTAATGTACTTCAATTACTATTTATGATTTGTTCATTATAGGAAAAATAATGTATATTTAAAATTTTGATTGTATAAATTTATCATTATACACATTAGTTTAGTTTATTCAATGGCGATAATGTCCATAAATACCTAGCATTAACAGTAAAAACAGACTGATCAAAGCCAAAGGCCAGCTGCTTCCGAGTCGCATATAAGGTGTACTACCTTTATAACCGGATATTTCACCTTCTAATACAGATGCAGTATCAGGTTTAAGTTGTGCCACAACTTTCCCTTTAGGATTAATAATTGCAGTCATTCCTGTATTGGTTGCACGAACCATATAGCGCCCTGTTTCTAATGCACGTGCCTGAGATTGCTGTAATTGCTGCTGCATAGCATGTGACTTTCCATACCAAGCCATATTGCTTACGTTTGCCAGTAAACTCGCCTGTTTGGCTGTAGCAATTAGTTCATCTCCAAAACCATCTTCATAACAGATATTAAATGCAATATGCTGATTAGCCAGTTGTAAAGGCATTTGTCCTATGCCACCACCAGAAAAACCGACGAGTGGCATGTCCATCTTACTATACAGCCAGCCCAGTAAAGCCGGAAAAGGAATATACTCACCAAACGGAACCAGATGATTTTTTGCATAGAAAGGCAATCCGGCTGTTACAGGAGTAGCTGTAAAATTAATCACTGCATTTTGATAACCGGTTCCATCTGCCGTATATTGCGGAATACCCACGGCGAGTGCAGAACCATGGCTGCGCGCAAGCTGAGTAAATTCATCTAATAGTTCAGCAGGCATATCCTGACGCATTACCGGAATCGCTGTTTCTGGCAAAATAACAATATCTGCATGGGTACTGGCTATCTGCTCAAGATAACGTTGTAAGGTTGGCTGTAGTGACCGCTCATCCCATTTTAATGACTGTGGAATATTGCCTTGTGCCAGAGCAATCCTGGCGTGAGTGCCATCTGACTGTGTAAAGTGAAACTGTAATAATATCGCTCCAACCAACCATACACCTATTAATGCAACACCACAGCTAATCTTTGCTCTCCAGCTTTTTGCCAGTACCAACTCAGCCAACCAGGCACCACTGGCTACAGTAACCAGTGTAACCAGAAAAATACCACCTACTGGTGCATAACCGGCCAGAGCCGAATCTGCTATTTGGCTATAACCCCAGATGCCCCAGCCAAAACCTGTTAGTGCACGTTCACGGACAAATTCAGCCAGACACCATATCAAAGGTAATACAATAGTATGGCAAATAGTGCCTGAAAACCTGAACTTACCCAGTAACCAGAATACTATAGCAGGATAAATGGCCAAATAAGCAGGTAATATCAATGTCAGCGGCCAAGCCCAAATTTGCGCTAATCCGGCAATATCATGTAAAGCAATATCTATCCAGTAGAGTAATGATGTATATGCGGTTAATGCCCACAGATAGACTGTCCTGATACGCCATTGTGGCCGTACACTCTGCAAAATCAGCAATAACGCCAGTAAAACTGGTAATAGCCAATAATGATAATAAGGAGCAAAGGTAAATGGTACCAGAACCGCAGATATGAATAATAACGGCCAGTACACCCATGCTTTAGCTAAAATAGCATGACATTTCATAGCAGAAGAATGTTGTGCAGCTATCTCCGGTTGAGCAGTCACATAAATCTCCGCAGCTTTTAGACAGCTAAATTAAAATTTAATAATTACATTAGCCATAAATGGCAAACATCAATATTCATTATATTTTAATAATATATTTTCAATACAATATATTATTAATTACCATAAATATTGCCTTCTATAAAATACGGATTGATAAGCTATCTCTATGTTTCTATAGCTAAAACAATGTAAATAAAAAAATTTTCAATGCGCAACCGCATTAAGTATACTAATCTACATCATGTTTAACAGTTACCATTAGTGTCTGTAAGCGCCGTGCATCAGCCCGGGCTATTGTGAAATTTAATTTACCAATGGTAATTTTTTCACCTCGTACTGGCATGTGTCCTATTTCCTGAATAACCAGACCGCCAATAGTGTCTACTTCTTCATCAGAATAATCGGTACCGAAGAATGCATTGATATCTTCTATTTCTGTCACAGCATTAACGCGAAACCTCTCAGCAGACACTGCAAAAATATTATCAGCACTATCATCTTCATCAAATTCATCTTCGATATCACCAATGATAGGCTCTATTACATCTTCAAATGTCACCAGTCCGGAAGTACCGCCATATTCATCAACAACAATAGCCATATGATTACGTTGCTCACGGAATTCTTTCAGCAATGTATTCAGTGATTTACCCTCGGGAACAAATACAGCAGGACGCAATATTTGTTCTAGCTGAAAATACTCTGTTTTATTCCAGTATTTGAGTAAATCTTTTGCATGCAGGATACCCAGAATTTCATCTTTATCCTCACCAATTACCGGAAAACGAGAATGAGCAGTATCAATGATATAAGTAATAATTTTGTCTAATGAATCATCAATCTTAATCACATCCATCTGGCTGCGCGTTATCATCGCGTCGCGTACTTCCAGATCAGCAAAGTCCAGTACATTTTCCAGACATTGTAAGGTATCTGCATCAAAAACCTGTCGTTCATGGGCTTCCCGCAAGGTTTGCAGTACGTCTTCTTCAGTATCCGGCGTCTCTCCAGATATACGATTAACCAGTCGCTCAAAAAATCCGGGTTTCGATGAACTTTCGTCCATAATCAATATTCATCCTGTATATAGGGATTAGTATATCCTAACTGATGCAGAATACGAATTTCAAGCGCTTCCATAATTTCTGCTTCATCATCATCAATATGATCATAGCCCATCAGGTGTAAAACACCATGGACAGTCAGATGAGCATAATGCGCTATTACTGATTTATGCTGATCAGCTGCTTCTTTTTCTATCACCTGCGGACAAAAAACCAGATCACCATTGAGTTCTGAGCAGTTGGGTAAATACATACTCTCACCTTCATTGAGTGCAAAACTCAGAACGTTAGTTGCATAATTTTTGTTTCGATAATTATGATTAAATTGGCATGCCTCATCTTCATTACATAGTAATATGGCAATATTGGCTCGTTTATAACTATTCTTACACGTTTGCCATATCCATTGCCGCCACTGCCTGTAAGTTGGAACAAGGCTGGCATTACTGCGATTATCGACATTTAAACTGAATATTTGATTCAAATGCTGTAAAACCGGCTTTTTTTTGGCAATTTTCATCTAATTTATTTTTAATCCTAATAGGTATATTTTAACAAGTACTATTGATAAATGCACTACATCACTGATTCTGGAAATAATACTTTTATCTGGATTTTACTATTAAAGTTTATATTTCAATTTGATAATATTTATATTAAAATTTTGATCTATACAGCTATATTGCACATAATCGTTCATTTTTTGTATCATCACCCATTATCCTGTTTGTTATTTTCCATTTTAACATCATATTTTTTCATCAATTTCTTACATATAGTTTTAACTGTACAAATTTTATTATCCCGCATTTAAAATGCTAAAATCTTATTTTTAAATTAATCTTCATTAATCCACTGCTCTCTTAAGATTTGATGTGTTATTAACCAAAAAGGCACCGACTATTAATGTGGTTAGTGTCTTTTTTGAGAGAGTACTAAGAGCACCTTTAATTAAACAAGCACTTTGCTATGATATGATTATATTATTTTACCAGTAGATGGAGCTCATAATGGACATTCCTGAAAGTATGCAGCAAGAGCTAGGCGCATGGAATAATGGAGCAGGCATTGATTTAGAAAGTTGGATTGGCTGTATGGGGAGTTATGATTTAGCCGTGGGTTATTGCACATTATTTTGGCCAACATTTCAATGGATTGATGGCTATATTGTGCGAGAAGGGCTCACAGCAGATTATCTCAATAGTTGGGCAAAAAAGGAAGGGGCTACGCGCTACTCTGTAGAGTGTCTTGTTAACCACCTTCACATCGCCGATATTCATTGTAATGAACAAGTAACGAGTGACAAAGTAGTTGCTTTAGGTAAAGTGCTTAAAGAAATTTATACTGCAAAGCTAAAATTACAGTTTCCAGAGCATCCGTGTGAAGTTCAATTTTATATTCCTGAAAATAAAGAAGATATAATTAGTTATCAGTTATCTTTTTTTCAAATAGGCGGAGAAAATTTGCCGGCTCATCAAATATCTGCATCGTGATACTGATAAGCATAATTTATTTATATAGTGTGTGTTGAATATAAAAAAGAGCCTACTTTATTAATTAAACCTTTCTTTTGATTAGACGATATAACTAAAATATTATATTAAACTGCTGTTAGAACTTGCAAGTGAATCTTCGCCAAAACGATCACTGCCAAGAGTTCCGTTCAGGTACATAAAATGAGTAATACAAAACCGCCAATGTAAGGAACAAAGTGAATAAAAAACTAAGCCCTACTATGATTAATGAACATAATGAAATTTGCTATAATAATTCTTTATTATGCAAGATTCCCAAAATATCATTACGAATAACATACAAATGGTTATTACCCTGAAATTTATAACCTATAAATCAATGTGATGAATAAAAATTTATTGTCTTTCCTTTCAGTAACACAAGCACTTTTATTGTTTCTTCACAATAAACTTTATTACCATCTAATTCTATCTTTTCTCAACAATAAAGTAATTTAATAATGTATTTTGAAGAATTATTTTTGGTGGTGTACATTTATATCTGTTTAAGATTCTCAGCAAAACAAATAAATGTATTAATCTAAATTTAATCAATATATTATTCTTGATTAACCGATTTATCTTTTAAGATTTAATACAATTCAGTAAATTTACTTCATCCCATTTTTTAATCTTTTACTTAATTGATTAATAAAAAATAATAATTCAGTCCCATTTATCATTCATTCACTTTATTAAGATATTTTATCAATCCCTCTTTCGTTGAAAATTCACAGCGTTCGTCGGTTTGAAAATTATCGATACAAATCGTTTTTGATATGACTCTATTATCCCCCCAAAAAAATAATGCCCTTAATATACCATCATCTTCTATAAATAAAGGTAATTCAATAAAGCCATAACTGTATGATATGTTTGGCTCTAAAGTATCTTTAAGTAAAATGTAAATGTATTTGTCGCCTGTTTTTTTATCAGTATATTCAAAAGCACTTACTAGTTCTGCATCACCATATTGATATGTATCAAGTTCGTATGCTTTATTTAATTCTTTATTATTATTTGTTAAGAAATAAACCTCTAAATTACGCTTTCCTTTTTCAAGAGTATTACTAAGAAACATCGCTGTTCCTTTATGGCCTTTATATTCAACATTAATTGGCGGATGAGCAATGTTATTATATTTGGGAAATCGATATTCTTCCGGAATGGTATCTAAATCCACATCAGAATTAGCATAAACATTTTGCAGGGTAAAAACTACACCTAATAATATAAACATTACTAATTTAAATTTCATTGTACCCCTAAGAAAAAAATAGAATTAAACATCTTTCCAATATTTATTGTTTCAATAATTTGCTTGTTCTTTGCTAAAAGTATAAATTACTGATTCACTATTTTTATATAAAATTATTTTATTTTCTTAATATATTTATTATTTAAATTATATAAGTGAATACAGATATTAAAAAACAATATTCTAATACATTGTGAAACTGATTAGGCTAATTCAATAATAATTAAAATAGCTGTTTCTTTTGCCAATAAACAAAATCCATAAGCAAATTCAATATTTTATTCAAATATGAATATACTTATGGCAAAAGACATCTGGTAAATTGATTGCTTCAAATAATTTAAAATACACTGCTATTCTAAGCCACTTATCAATTTACCTCTTTGATATAAAATTACTCACCCTGCTTAAATATATGAAAACAGGGCTTTCATTATATATGATAAGTTAGCGTAAAATATCTACAATACTACGTGCTGCGCGGCGGGCATCCAATAAAATGAGGCCAAGTTTAGCGCCTTCGTTAGCTGTAACTGCCAGCACATTGGTCTCACCTGCCTGAATTAGCAGAATATAACCATGTTTACCCTTTACCATAACCTGTTCGAGTTCATCACACTGTAACTCACGGGAGGTACGGTTACCCAAAGCAAGCAGAGCTGCTGCCATTGCACCAACGCGGTCTGGATCAACACCATTCGGTAACAAGGTTGCTACCGGCAGACCATCGGAGGAAATTACAGCAGATGCAGTAATATCAGCCGAAGAGCTGTTTAAATCACTTAATACCGAAACCAGTAATTGTTCTTGCATCTTGATGTCTTTCTATTGATGTTATTCATTTACCACATGAATGTCTTCACCCGCCAATACGTACAGACCACGCACCATAGTGACAAAAGCTTCACTATTAAGTAGTGGTAATCCGGCCGTTACCAAAATATTTTTGGTATTCCCTATGTATAGAGGGAAGAATGTTAATTCACTCTGACCGGCAGGATCACAGATCCCGATAGCGTTGTTGTATATATTGAGGTTATTTTTAATCAGCAGGCTGTGCTTTTCGGTCAGTCGCGTTGCCTCACTGGCAAGGTTGGCCACTTCTTCAGCAGTTTCGTGATTAAAACCGACATTAGCAAAATAAAAACCGTCCTGATCAACTAACAGAGCTTTATGACTGTCTGATAACTGACCCAGAATATTCTCAAATCCGTCTGAAGTTACTTTAACCAGTTGAGAGCTGGGTTTAGCTTCTCCGTATAAAAACTCCAGACGCTGTAAGCGATATAACAAATTCAATGCTGTATGAACATCATCT
Source organism: Snodgrassella sp. ESL0324 (assembly GCF_013344955.1). Lineage (NCBI taxonomy): Bacteria > Pseudomonadati > Pseudomonadota > Betaproteobacteria > Neisseriales > Neisseriaceae > Snodgrassella > Snodgrassella sp. ESL0324. Next base: position 11,088 of record NZ_JAAEDS010000017.1, read on the forward strand.
GTTTCAGCCCATTGCTTCAAACGATCTTCGGTTAACCTCGAATTAATATCCGCCTGAAGAATATTGGCCAGTAACATACGGCTGGCGCTGTGACTTGGGCTGGATACTGCATAGAATGCACCGGCCGGCATCACTTTTGGATATAGATCATGATGTAGCTGTAATGTAGATTCCATACTGACTACCCTTCTAAACCTGGATCAATAGAGTACAGCATAGCAGTAACAAGTTGTTTTACATCATCTTCATTACGAGCATCAACTTCAAAAACAGGTACATTGAGCTTATGCTGTGCCAGATACTGCTGATAAACATCCACACCCGGCTGAGGATTGATATCCATTTTAGTTACACCAACCACAACCGGGGCATCTTCTAGTAAATCATGAAATGAAGTAAGAAAAAACTTCAAGTCTTTCAAGGGATTCTGTCTGGTATTATCCAGCAGCAGAATTAAACCCATACTCCCCTTACTCAAAATGCTCCACATGAAATCGAAGCGTTCCTGACCTGGTGTACCGTATAAATGAACTTTAGTATGCTCATCCAGCCGAATAACACCATAATCCATGGCAACGGTAGTATGACCTTTTCTATCCTGAGTCATATCTGAAGCACTGGCATCCGTCTGTACCGGAGGATCATCCGATAATGCAGCAATGGCAGTTGTTTTTCCCACCCCAACCGGGCCGGTAAATATAATTTTATTTTCAACCATGATTACTCCCTGTTTAGGTATTAGTTGCCACGTAAGCGACCCATCAAACGTGCCAGTAAACCCTTCGGCCTGTCTTCATCGCTTTCTTCATGTTCTGTTGTTTGTGTACCACTTGCCGGTTTAGTAGTAGCTGCTTGTGGTGCTTTTCTGGTCAGAACCATTTCTTTCTCCTGTTGTGCAGCAGGAGAAGTCAACTGTTGCTCAACAATCAAGGCACCAATTGAATAAGTAGCAGCTATATAGTTTAAAACATCTTCTAGAGAAACTGGTAATAGCTTGTATAAAGTATTCAGTGCCACAGGAGTTCGCACCAGAAAAGCAGACAGACGCATGGCTTCAGGCAAATAAGCCAACCGAGTCATGTTTGGCCATGCTTTCAGTCTGATCACTGTATCCGGCGTAATAGGCTCAATCAGACGACCGCGCGCTGTCCAGATTGACAGCTGCCATATACAGGATTGCAAAGTCAGTTTAGCTTTATCATGCAACTGTGCCGTTGGTGCAGAAGCAGGTACTGCTTTAGTCTGCCATTCGGCATCTGTTTGCATACATAGTTGCTGCAAAGCATCACTTTCAACAGCCAGTAATACTTTTTCAACACTCGGAAATACAATTAATACTGGCTTATTGTCAAAAAGAATTGCTGTATCTTCAGATTGCTGCGCGAGCTTCTGTACCATGCCCAGTAGTGTTCCCTGAGTATGAAAGCGCGCTACGGTTACTGACTGATGTGCATGCTCTGCGGTATTGTTTGTCTGATGTATAGCAGATTCAGCCTTTTCATTAGCTGTTTCTTTCTGTGCAGCAGCTTTATCAGCAAGCCAGACCCCGTTACCTTGCTGCAAATTGCGCAAATGCTGAAACAAAGTATCGAATCTGATAGGTTTCATCAGATAAGGAGCCGTAAATGAAGGAGAGTTACGACCAAAAAAGACTACTACAGCATCAGGAAATTTCTTTTTTGCCTTATGCCAGAGCTCTTCACCATCATCAGCATCACCATCCACCAGAATTAGTTCAGGCTGCAGATTATCTTCAGGCTGAATCAGCTGGTAATTAACACTATTGTACATTTTAAATGCCATGCGCAACATGGCTGTCTGGCGATCATCCACATTGACGAGCAAAACATAGGCAGTTTTTACTTTGGGTATTGAATTGTTCATCATTGATTTTGCACACCACCGTGGTTAATACGTTTCAATAATTGACTCATAGCAAGTACAACTTCTTCAGGTGGCGTCTGAATTTCAGCGCGAATTACCTGTAACATTTTTTCCAGACGTGACCATTCTTCTGCACGCTCATATAAGTCAAATAAAGTAATGTAAAGCTGTGACTCTTGCGGATAAAGCAGGACTGATTTTTCCAGTAAATCCATTGCTTCATCAAACTGACCAAAGGTAAGCAACGACTCCACATCCCGCAATACAAGTTCTGCAGGTGTTTCGGCCACGTCATTCTCTGAAGAGGCTTTATCAACCAATGACAGGCGTTTAGCTTTAAGGGCACTGCTGTTCATAGGCAGATAGCCCTGAGTCACGCCGATATCACGTAATATCGTTTCGCTAGGCTTAGTCTCCAGCTGTTCAAACATTGGATGGTTACCGAGACTGTATCCCCAACCCAGCATACGTTCTTTTACGACGTTACCATATTGGCCCAAAGTATAATACAAACGCCATAAATGCTGTGCAAATACATTGATATTATTATGTCTGTAATCCAGCACCAGAGCATCAATAATCATACCTGCTGGTTTTCTGGATGTTTTAATTGCTTTATTTAGACAGCGAATGGCTGCATCATAGGGCAGCTGTTCTTTCAGCAACACGTAGCTGTTTTCGGGTTTGGAAAAACTCAGCAGAACATCACGCTCATCACCGCGAATTTTAAAGTTACCTAGATTACCTTCTACCAGCAGTTCGTGCGGCTGCTCCTCAGCATTTTGTTTATTAGCAGAGGATTCTGCTTCAGGCCGGATATCTTCAGGTTTTTTATCCTGATTGATGCCTACTTCTTTTTCTGTTTCCTTGACATCCCATTGCAGCAGATCTTCTGCAAGCACGCGCAGACCCAGATGATTTTCATCAAGTGCAAGCCCCTGGCGAATCAGATTTTCTAATTCAGGCCGCTGGAAATAATTACGATATTGATCAATTACTTCAGCAAGTTTATCTGAATTTTTGGCATCTAAGCATAATGCAGCCAGTTCGTTGACCAGAGTATTTGCCATTGCAGGACTCTGCTGGGCAATATTCTGCTCCAGATATGCACCGAGTGAATCAGCTGCTTTCTGAAAATAACCAAACTGTTTATAAACTTTATATTCAGTAAGATGATCTACAGTAGCGACAGAAACCGTGGATTTATCCGGACTGGTGGTTAACTGCCAGTCCCAATCCTCATCCTCCAGAGAAGCTGAAGCATCCTCATTTTCGGATGTATTCTGGGCTTCAGCAGCCTGTTTATCTGTCTTTTTATTTTGTTTAGATGCGGATTGCTTTTTGCGGACCGAACCTTTACTTTTGCCTTGTCCTGCCGCTTTCTGCCGCTTTTTCAGCACGAGCAATACAGCCAGCAAGATAACCAAAAGGGCAATAGGTAAATATAATTCCATAATTTACATCCCTTTTATAATTAGCTGCCAGATGCATGAGCGCATGGTTAAATGCATGTTTTTCATTTACGGTAACGCTTCACATACAATTGTCAATACTGTAACTATTTTACCTTAGCTTGCATTTGTTCGCCAGATTTTTATTTAACCTGGGGCAACATTCCGTTAGGTAATAGTTGCCAGACGTATCCGGGGTATTTCATTTTACCCGCCAAAGCACCGGCTTCATCGCCATAACCCCAGAAATAATCTACTCTTACTGCACCGTTAATGGCACTGCCGGTATCCTGCGCCATCATTAACCGGTTTAAACCAGAACCATTAGCGGGATGGGTAGTAGCAACAAATAACGGGGCACCCAGATTCATAAAGTGGCTGTCGACAGCAGCAGAATATCCTTTGGTAAGGGGTACACCCAATGCACCGGTTGGTCCGCTGGCTGGTTCTGCAGATGCGCGAAAAAAGACATAGCTTGGATTTTGCCCTAAGACTTCAGCCAATTGCTGCGGATGCTGCTGTAGCCAGGCTTTAATACCCTGCATTGAGGTTTGTGCAAGTGGCAGATAGCCTTTGTTAGCCATATATTTTCCAATTGATACATAAGGGTAGTCATTTTTATCAGCAAAACTGAGGCGCAGCATCCGGCCGTCAGGTGTTCTTAACTGCCCCGACCCCTGTACATGCAGAAAAAATAATTCTACCGGATCATTAGCATAACCCAGAACAGGGGCTTTGCCATTAAGTGCGCCTGCATTAATCTGTGCACGGGTGTAATACGGAATCAATTGGTTACCACTGATGCGGCCTTTTAGTGCCCGTGTTTTCTCATTCAGGGGAAAGGAAGCCAGATTAGCAGTGTAATCTCCGTTAGGTGTAATGACGCCGCTATTTGCTCCGGTAAGTCGGATACGTACAACACCCTGACGCTGTCCGGCATTTAGCGGAACGACGATAAAATCGCTGGGAATACCATAAATAGGAAAGCGCGCCTGTGCAGTCTGTCTGGTATCGCCAGGCAGCATTGGTTCATAGTAGCCGGTTACAGTACCGGCCAGCTGTCCGTTCTGGCTGACTTCCCATGGCGTGAAATAAGTTTCAAAAAATACTCTGGCATGCTGATTATGTCTGGATGTGCGTGCTGCCTGCTGACATACTGGCTGCCAGGCTGGCTGCATTTGCAGTTTGGTGCAACTGGTTTTGAATGCATCCAGACTTTCAACAAACGACTGAATCGGCCATTGTGGCAATTCCTGATAAGAAACAACCCGATAACTGACACCAGCTTTCCCCGGAGTAAAGACATAATTCCGGGGTAACGGTTTATCCGGTGTTACTGAACCGGTTTCGCCTGGAAGAATTTTATCTGTAGGTTTACGGACATGAGGACAGGCACTCAGAAATAAAACACAGAAGCACAGTATCCAGCAGCGAATTAGGCTGAATTTCTTTGATGGCAAGATTTTTGACATTTTTTTAATAGGAATTGAGATCGATACAGATAATATAAACTCTATTTTTACATCATTATGACAGTCCGTCACGCTTTTAAACAATGAACTACTGAATAACTGATTTTAGGCAGTGATATCTGGCGTTGTATAAACTGAATGTAAACACTCTGTTACAATAGCGTTTTTTTAATCAATTCAAATATTCTCCACATTATGAGTAAACCCGCCCTCACACCGATGATGACGCAATACCTGTCTATTAAGGCTGAACATCAGGACAAATTACTGTTTTACCGGATGGGGGATTTCTATGAACTGTTTCTGGAAGATGCCGTTGAAGCAGCCCGTCTGCTGGATATAACGCTGACTACTCGCGGACAGATTAACGGGGAACCGGTCAGAATGGCCGGTGTACCTTATCATGCAGCCGAACAATATCTGGCTAAGCTAGTAAAACTGGGTAAAAGTGTAGCTATTTGTGAACAAACGGGTGAAGTGGGGGCAAATAAGGGACCGGTAGAACGGCAGGTTGTGCGTATTGTTACACCGGGTACAGTAACTGATACGGCGTTACTTGAAGATAAAGAGACCAACCGTATTGTGGCCATTTCTTTATTGAAAAAACAGCTTGGCATAGCGTGGCTTTCGCTGCAAAGCGGAGAATTCAGATGCAAAATCATTACTCCTGAAGCATTGCCTAATGAACTGGCACGTTTGCAGGCTGCAGAAATACTGCTTTCTGATCAAACTCAGGAAAAATTGAATCTTAGTGGCTATGACCGGCAGCTAACCCGGTTACACGCATGGCAATTTGCTGCTGATACCGGTGCCCGTATGATTGAGCGTTATTTTGGCAGTCAGGATTTACGTGCTTTCGGTTTACAACAGGGAGTGCATGATGCAGCAATCGGTGCTGCGGGTGCTTTGCTGAACTATGTGCAGCAAACCCAAATGCAGTTACCTAAACATTTAGACAGCCTGTCACTGGAACAGGAATCTGCTTATATTGGTATGGATGCGGCAACCCGCCGCAATCTGGAACTAACTCAGACTTTAAGCGGTTTAAAAGCACCGACACTATTTTCTGTTTTAGACCAGTGTGCAACTCATATGGGCAGCCGTCTGCTGGCACAATGGTTACATCAGCCATTGCGTCAGCGTCAGCAAATTATAGCCCGGCAACAGGCCGTTGCAGAGCTGGCCTCTCAGCAGGCACAAGTAACATCCATGCTAAATCAGGTAGCAGATATTGAACGTATTGCCGCACGAATTGCTATTGGCAGTGCCCGCCCTCGTGATTTATCTGCTTTACGGGATAGTCTGACTCTTCTGGCAGAATTTCGTTTAGAAGAATCCGGCCAGAGTAGCAGCCTGATACAAACTCTGCTGGAACAGTTTCCACCTGCCGCACCTATTGCCGAACAGTTAAATATGGCGATTATGCCTGAACCGTCAATATGGTTGCGCGACGGTGGGGTGATTAATGATGGCTTTGATGCGGAACTGGATGAATTACGCCGTTTACAGAATCATGCAGATGAGTTTTTGCTGCAATTGGAAAACCGGGAGCGGGAACGCACAGGTTTATCCAGTTTGAAAGTTGAATTCAACCGTGTGCATGGTTTTTATATTGAATTGAGTAAGGTACAGTCTGAACAGGCTCCGGCAGACTATCAGCGACGCCAGACTCTGAAAAATGCAGAACGTTATATCACGCCTGAATTAAAAGATTTCGAAGAAAAAGTATTAAGTGCACAGCAAAATGCACTGGAACGGGAAAAACAGATATATGACACGCTGTTACTGCAATTACAAAGTGAACTGCCGGTATTACAGCGCTGCGCCCGTGCGGCAGCCAGTCTGGATGTATTAAATACACTGGCCAGATATGTATGCACCGAACATTATTGTTTTCCGGAATTGGTAAACTATCCGTGTTTACAGATTAAAAATGGCCGTCATCCGGTAGTGGCTGCGCAAGTTAAACAGTTTACTGCCAATGATACACGTCTTGATGAAAAACGGCGCCTAATGCTCTTAACCGGCCCGAATATGGGGGGTAAATCTACTTATATGCGACAAGTAGCCTTAATTGTGTTACTGGCGCATATTGGTGCTCCGGTACCTGCAGACAGCTGTACACTGGGAGAATTTGACCAGATATTTACCCGTATTGGTGCTTCGGATGATCTGGCAGGTAACCGCTCTACCTTTATGGTAGAAATGTCGGAAACGGCCTATATTCTGCATCATGCAACAGAACAATCGCTGGTATTAATGGATGAAGTTGGCCGTGGCACATCTACCTTTGATGGTCTGGCTCTGGCGCAGGCCATTGCAGAACATTTACTGCAAAGAAATCGCAGTTACACACTTTTTGCTACCCATTATTTTGAGTTAACCCGCTTACCTGAGCAGCATGCACACGCATTCAACATGCATCTGGCAGCTTTGGAACAAGGACAGGATATTGTTTTTCTGCATCATATTGAATCCGGACCGGCAAGTAAAAGTTATGGGATAGCAGTAGCGAAACTGGCTGGCCTGCCGGCGCGGGCACTAAATGCCGCCTACCGCCATTTACAAACACTTGAACAGCATGCAGCTTCCGAGCAGCCGCAACTGGATATGTTTCAGGCTCAGGCAGCAGACAGCGAAGAAGAAACCATGATGGATATTGATATTAATCATGTTGCTATATCGGCAATTCCTGCTGATTTATGCGCTCAGCTAAATGCACTAAAGCCTGATGAACTGACACCTAAAGCAGCACTGGCTGCTATTTATGATCTGGTGAACTGCTGGCAAAATCATCAGTCATCATAAAAAATGCATAGAAAATCGGTTTTTTAGTTGACATAAGGCTGATTATCCGTATAATAGCTCCCTTACCAGACGCGGGGTGGAGCAGCACGGTAGCTCGTCGGGCTCATAACCCGAAGGTCGTAGGTTCGAATCCTGCCCCCGCATCCAGATTTCTAAAATGTCCTGTTTTAAACAGGACATTTTGTTTTATTCATTCTCTGAACATCTTTTCAAAAATAGATATTTCTGGTTTTCGATTGCCGATTTTACTTATTTATTTTTATTAGTCTTTGCGATTTATCTTAATTATCCTTTTCATAACAAGCTGATTGATACAACCAGATTCAATATCTGACTAATAAATGTAAAACGACAATATCAAGGATTCAGGTTTAATAGCTTTGAAGGCAGAAAAGATATGCAAAATCTTTCTGTACTGAGAATATTTTCAGATATCGAAAAATATCTTAATTACTCATATCAGTCACATGTAAACCTGTAAAATTAACAATATTATTTTCACATGCATCACTGCACGGTATATATTTTATTAAATCTTTCAAAGTCTCAGTAATATTGGTTATCGGTTCAAAGCTTCCATGATTAATATCAGATATCCGTAAAACTTTAGATTAATTATATGAGATTCGACACGGAAACACTGGAATGTAAACAGCAGTGTTATGTCAGATAAGCTCGGAAATCAGAAATTATATTAAAAATTAATTTTCAACCAGTTTATTTACTCTGCCTGAATACTGGATTAACTCTAACTACTTAGGTAAGATAAAAATGAAGTAAGTAATCTGGAAATCCCGTGCGTTTTCTGGAATATTTAAAGGGTGATTAATGTATAAATTCAACGGATTTACGCAAGCTGGACTCAATTTTTTACAAGATATCCGGATTAATAATAGTAAGCCGTGGTTTGATGAGCATCGTTCAATTTATGACCATAAATTGATACATCCATTTCGGGCACTGGTTGAGCAGTTAACCCCTGAAATGTTGAAAATCGACAAAGAATTTGAAACTCGCCCGGCTATTGGTAAAACGATATCACGTATTCATCGTGATACCCGTTTCTCAAAAGATAAATCTCTTTATCGCAGCCGTTTATGGCTGACATTCAAACGTCCAAGCCGCGACTGGAAAGAGGCTCCTGCCTATTTTTTTGAAATTAGTCCCGATACTTATCGATATGGGCTTGGTTATTATTGTGCACCCAAACAAACTATGGACATTTTCCGTGAAGAAATACTGAATAAACCGGAAGTGTTTTTAAAAGTGATGAGGTGCGTGAAGAAACCGTTTGAGCTTGTTGGTGATAGTTATAAACGTCCTTTAATTAAAGAGCAGGATAAAAAGATTGCAACATGGTACAACCGGAAAAGTATTGCTGTAATGGCAACCAGTCATCATATCGAAGATATACTTGACAGGGATTTACCAAATAAACTGACCCAAGGTTTTAAACAGTTATTACCGCTTTATGATTTTTTAATGGATGTAGAATTCATTAAAAATATTTCCAAGTTATAAATATTCTCATCAATATAAAATGATTTTTATTATTTCCCGTTATAGCTTTTAATTTCTGAGACAATATAGCTATAGGGCTTCTTATAATTATTAGTTATGAATTCTATATTTTCGGCAGGAATACTTTGTAGATATCTGCTCAGAACATCACGCACTAACATTCGGGTTACCAAATATTTGTGTTTATACTTGTCAAAGTATAATTTTTGCCACTGCTCCAATTCCTGATGATTCAAAAATTGGACATAATTGGTCAAAGCAAATTCGGGATTTATTTCCTCATCATAGGTAAACCAGATGTGTATTTCATTTTCTGCTATCTTTATAAAGTTTTCTACTTAACAGAGATCTCAATAAAAATCAAAGTGGTTTATACATATGGTAATTTATCAGTACCTGATTTTCTCTGAATATTTTGTTAGCCCGCTTTATTATAAAACCCCATTTTTTGAAAATTGGCATGGCCACTTTTGAAGCATCTACACTTAATTGTGAAAGCTTTTTCTGGTGGGCCAAGTTAAGCACATGGTCATAGAGTTTTCTGGCTATGCCACGCTTTTGAAAATCAGGATGCACGTAAAAACAGTCTATGTAACCATCATCTTTAAGTTCTATAAACCCCGCAAGGCGTGAGCCAAAGATAGCCATCCAAGGCTGAGTGTTATCTAAACGTTTTAACCACATCTGATAATCTGGTGGTGTTGGGCACCATGCTTCTTGCTCTGCTTTGCTATAAATATCAGTATCAATAGCATGAATAGTCGAATGAAACAAATCGCATATTTCAGTGGCATAGAGTGGAGAGTATGGTTTTACTTCGATTTCAGATGCAGCATTACCCAACTTGTTTTCTATTTTCATTATGATTTGTTCCAGCAAGACTTTGCACTTCATTATCACCAACATTGATATGTTATCGCATATTTGCTGAGAAATTCATTATCACTGCAAAATACCGGGTATTGCTGCCGGTAACAGCCAGCTAAAAATCAGAAAAACTTTTTATCTTAATACGATACCACATGATAAATAGCATAAAATTTACAAACTAAGTTTAATCAGACTAGTTTCCGCTACTTTTTTGCACATCCGGATAAACCCAAAGCTTATTATCATGCACTTCTGCCAGAAAAACATCATCCAGTTTTTCTCCTAACCGGTTCAGCTCATTTTCCAGCCATTTTTCGTCATGCCCCAGAGATTTTAAACTTGGGTAATTCACTACTCCATTTTCTACTACAACAACGGCCATGGAGGGATCACCTTTTTTTACTACGGTCATCTGACCATTATATTCAAACCAGACATCACTGAGCGCTTCCAGACTGTTGTAGCCGCGCTGATGCAGTAACATAATAAAATCACGGATAGACAGTTTTGCTTTACGAAAATTCTGTGAAAGCACGATTCCGTTTTCCATTAAGCGTATAGAGGTACCGTCAACAAAATCTTTAGCAATATTGCGCTTAAATGTGGTGTAACGTACCAGTAACAGTAATCCTGCCCAAAAAATGGAAGCACTCATAAGTAGGGTGATACTTATGGACGGGTTATATAGCGGACCGCCAATAATTGCCCCTAAAACCACGTTACCTACCTGATCAATAGCAGAAATGGGCGCCAGAGATCCTTTACCGGATAAGTTGATGTACACTAACAGAATACAAAATGCGACCAGCATTTTGAAAATGATATTGAGATAGATGGGATTCATTAACGGTTCCTTTTAAACAATAATAACCGCAGCTTCAGATAAATAAACATAAATTATTGATTTTAATAAATGTATCATGAAATCAATAAAAGATATTATTCTGAATATCGCTCAATATCCTAAAGTAATTAATATTTATAATATTAGAAACACAATAATAAAATATATATTTATTATCAATGGTTTATATTGCAATTTTAAGGTAAATTTCAATGTTTAATTTGTTTAAAATTATGTAATTAATTAAGAATGCTTTTGGTTGAAATTTGGTCTTGATAAGGCAATATTGTTTTTGGCTGGATTATTTTAGTTATATTTTTATCGTTCTTGCCGGATATTTTCAGACGAAGGTTTTAAAAATTTGAATTCTGATGCGGAGAAAACCAGACTTAGTTACCCGCATCAGGTTATATAACGGCACTGATAAGATTACCAATAGCTATCATGGCATTAAAGCAGCTAAGAATTTACGGAAAAGTTTTCATTATCAGTTAATGAAACAAATGCTATCTAAATACAACTAATTTTTTATATCTCTGACTTATTGAAGTAATTAATGTTTTTATTTGCTCATCTATATCAGTAAAAAGATAGAAATTATGTAAACGCGGATAGTGTTTGATAAATATATTGCCTTTTTGGGTTCCGGCCGGGCATAAATTAAACGCTAATGTATTCGACGTTAAAATAATGCTCATAAAATCATCCCAATAAAAAATACCTTCCATGTCAACTGATTTGATTAAGATTCCTTCTTCAAAAAACACATAATGATATTCAGCAGGCCAGTTAATTTCTTGGTATAATTTTTTTAATCTTCTGATTTCACGAATTATTCCGACAATTTGTGCTATAGATATCAGTAAAAATATAACCGCGAGTATCTGAATAGATTCTATAGCTGTTCTAGGTATTGTATTTTCCTCTAAAAAAAATTTCTGCAAATAAAAACATGCAATATCGATAATATAAATAATTACGCCGACAGAAAAAATTTTTTTAGGAAAATATATTTTAAATATATTCCGGGATATTTGAGGCGCCGGTGATTGATTTTCTTCTAATTTAATATTCCTGGTAAATAAATATGTTGCCGTATCAGGATCGAAAGCAACATAAGGCTCTAATATATATTTTTTCATTATGACATTTAATTAATTATGTAAATTAATTTATTTTATCAAAAACCAGATTTATTTATATGATATATGTCAATATTCACTTTTTTGGTAAATTTATTCTAAACGGATACTCGGTAGATTAATGTTGAAAATAAAACAGGCAACTATGAAGATATCTGGTTGCCTGCTTACCACTACAAAGCTTTGAAATCCATGCCGGTAAATATTCGTACCGGATTGCCACGGACTATCTGATGATGGTGTTTATGATGAACCGCCTTATTTCTTGCCTGCAATCGCTGTTCCTGCTGTAACAGTTTATGCTGAAGCAACAGCACAGCTAGTTTTTTATTAGCATGCTGGCTACGCTCTGATTGCACTTTAACACTAATACCACTGGCTGTATGTGTTGCTCTGACAGCTGATTCTGTTTTATTAACATGCTGTCCGCCTGCTCCGGATGAACGCATGGTTTCAAATACAATTTCATCAGAGTACTGCTGAACAACAGGATTAAAACAACTCGCTCCGATAAACCAGTTTTTTCGTTTGTGCTGCGGGCGATAAGGGCTGGTACAAACCCATTGAATAGTACCCTGCCACATATCAGCCAGTGCTTTGGCCTGAGTGCCCTCTAAACTCACCAGTACTGAATGCAGCCCGTGTTTAGCCGGTTCCTGTTCCAGAATTTGTACTTCAACCTGTTTCTGTTTAGCTTCATATTGTAAACGTGCTAATGCTTTGACAACAGCAAGACAACATTCAGCCGGTCCGTAAGCAGCAGATAATTGCAAAAGTTGCATTATTTCTTCTCCGTCTGAACTTTATAAGTAATTACTGGTTTAAGGCGTGCTACCGGTCTGATTAGCTGAGCCTGAACCATGGCTGCGATTACACTTTCAATTGATTTATATGCCTGAGGGGCTTCTTCATATAACAGTTCACGATCACAGCAGATTACTCTGCTGCCATGTGCTGTACGGGTTAGCTGTTCTGCTGTATAGCGTTCTGCCAGCCTGCCCTTACAGGCAGAGCGCTGCCATTTACGCCCTGCACCGTGTGCCAGAGAATATAGTGAGGAAACGGTCTCCAGTGGTTGTACCAGATAGCTGAAATCACCACGTGAACCAGGAATAATCACTAATCCCCTGTTGGCAGGCGCAGCACCTTTTCGGTGCAACCAGCCATACTCCTTATTGATTGTTACCGGTTCTATAAAGTTATGGCTGATATCCAGCAGTTTTTGCCCCTGCTCACGCAGGTTAGCCAGAATACGTCTGCCAATCAGCTCGCGGTTCTGCTGTGCATAATCCAGAGCCAGATTGTGTTGCATCAGATATTCTTTACCTGCAGTACTATCGGCGATTAATCCCTGATGCCCGTACTGGCGGGTATGTTTATCCAGAATCATGCCGCCCAGCCCGCGTGAACCGCTATGTACCATCAGTTGTAGGTGCTGTTTATCCAGTCCTGTCTCCCGGATGATTTCCGGTGCATAAACTGTTTCCAGCATTTGCAGTTCTGCAAAATGGTTACCGCTGCCAATGGTTCCTGAAGCATAGGTATGATTATTTAATGGCAGAATTTCCGGCCATAACGCTGTACATTCTGTGATTGATAGCGGCTGATCAATATTACCCAGACGCTTAATCAGCTTCGCCTGATTCATTGCCCGGATTTTGACTGTGGTTTGCCATAATGCCATTCCGCAGCCAATATCCCCGCCAATCAGTGCCGGATAAAGATATTGGGTAGTAAAAAAAGCTGCACCTACCGGATAACCACGGCCGGGATGTAAATCCGGCATACCGGCAACGTATTTAATATCGTGAAGTTTTGCAGTTGTCTCTAGCTGCCGGATGGCTTCGCCCTCTAACCAGAGTTCTGGTGATGTTATCAGGGTAATATTGTCCGCCAGCTGCTGAATAGAATTGCCCATTCTGATCCATTCCAATTATTTTATTTGGTAATAAGCAAGCAATAGTCAGCCATGTTCATCATAAATGAACAGGATTTGCATGCTGAGTAATAAATTGGCAGGCCGTAGCCAAGGATCAGGATGTAATCAGCCCTGGATTGACCTGCAAAGGATAGGTAGTACAAACATAATTATTCCTTTCCGTTGCAATGTTGATAATTTGACAGAGTGGCGTACTGTAAATCAGGTTTTACAGGTAGTCAAAAATAATCAGCGACTTTTATGTCAATGAGCTGATTATAATTAGTGTTTTGTAGTTATTTCACCACTAATACACTAATCCGGTACTTTTGACACAATTATTTTCAATTAAAAATAATAAAAATTAATCATTAATAATAATTCACACTCTGATATTAATCGGTAACCTCGTTTCCTGCATTAATTCAAAAATCTGCGCCGAATTAAAACTTCCAGAACTGCTGCCCGTCAGCGGAACGGCAGTAGAAGCATAGTGATGGGGATTAACGATATTTATGGTCGCAGTAACTCAGGCAGAAATGGAACAGTAACGCCGCAACATATTGATACCGGACAGAAATCATGTGCTCTGATAAGACAATTTACCGGCACTGGTAGCGAATTTCAGGCTGAATGCTGAATTTTTCAGCAATTTTCTATTTGTGCTGATACCTGTCTGAATATGTGCTGGATGTTTACTGCCGGTAATACTTCTAAATAAATAGTTAGTCGGACATATTATTCTCTGTTGGTATGGCAGGCTTATGTTTACAATAACTGATTGGATTGATAAATACAAAATGAGGAATTTTTTATGGCACAGTTTTTTGCTATCCATCCCACTGATCCTCAGGAACGACTGATTAATCAGGCAGCAGATATTGTTCGTGGTGGCGGAGTGATTGTTTATCCGACGGATTCCTGCTATGCACTGGGCTGTCTGCCGGGCAATAAACAGGCAATGGAGCGAATTTTACGTATACGCGGCATTGATCAGAAACATCATCTAACTCTGATGTGTCATGATCTCAGCCAGCTGGGCGTTTATGCGCGTGTAGATAATAGCCAGTTCCGGCTCCTCAAGGCAGCAACACCCGGAAGTTATACATTTATTTTGCAGGCCACCAAAGAAGTACCAGCACGTACTCTTCACCCTAAACGAAAAACCATCGGTTTACGTGTTCCGGACAATCGTATAGCTCTGGCTTTATTGCAGAATCTGAATGAACCGATGCTGTCATGTACACTGATGCTGCCTCATGATGATGAACCGTTAACTGACCCTTATGATATCCGGGATCATCTCGAACATGAAGTGGATCTGGTTATAGATGGTGGCTGGTGCGGTACTGAACCTACAACCGTCATTGATATGACCGAGGATATTACGCTGATACGGCAGGGTAAAGGGGATGCTGCACTATTTGGTTTGTAAAATTTTCACTGGTATCATAACTGTTTTGATATAGAATTTTCTATTTGTATTTTAAGGATTTTACTTTGCAGAAATTTGATCTGGCTTTCTTACTTCTGGCAATCTTGCCGATTCTGCTTGGGCTTACGCTCCCGGAAGCAGTTTGTGGTTATGTGGCACGCTTTTGCGGTGACCGTACAGCTGAAACGATGGGTCGGCTGAGTCTGAATCCGGCTAAATACATTGATATTGTCGGAACAATTATTATCCCGCTGGCAACTATGATTCTTTTGTCAGGCTTTCTCATGGTTGGCTGGGCCAAACCAGTACCAATTGACCCGCGAAATTTTAAAAACAGACGTCAGGGAGAGCGTCTGGTAGCCATTGCCAGCCCTCTGGCTAACCTGCTCTTATGTCTGTGCTGGACCATTGTTGTGATTATCAGTCAGTGGGTGCCGGAATATTTTGAGGAACCAATGGCAATGATGGGAATAATAGGTATCTATGTTAATGCTATGTTCTGCTTTTTCAGTCTCCTGCCGATTCCTCCGCAACCGGGTGCACGTTTTGTTGACAGTTTTCTGTCACCAAAAGCTTCGATGGAATACCGTAAACTCGAACCATATGGAACATGGATTATTCTGCTTTTGATTGTAAGTGGCATAATGTCGACTATTTTGTGGCCGTTTACCGATATTATTGTATCGCTGATGTCATCAATAATTGATATCTTCAGTGATTAATCTCTTCTGAGATCAGATGTAGTTTTCATTATTCAAAATTCTATTGAAATATTTAATTCGGCAAGAATATTTTTATATTCTTGCCGAATTATACTGATTACATCAATTTAAAATTAATTCTGGTGAATAAATGATTGGCTCATTGATTTACCTGGAAATTATTTTCTTTGTCCCTGTGTTACTCTTTCCAAACCTGCCAGATCAGGCTGTGTGTAAATCTGACTGAAATTATTCTGAGCTAACATTGTGCGGATTGTTTCCCCCTGATCAAAGCCATGTTCCAGTAATAACCAGCCATCAGGACGCAGAAAATGTGCAGCGCCAGTAATAATGGTTTGAAATGCAGTCAGACCGTTGTAATTATCGGTGAGCGCATGCTGTGGTTCAAAGCGCAAATCCCCCTGCTGCAAGTGTTGATCATGTACGGCAATATAAGGAGGATTGGATACAATTACGTCCACACTGTTAACAGCCGGCTGCGGCTGAGCCTGATACCATGAACCTTGTCCGAAAGATACGTCTGCCTGCAGGGCAGCAGCATTAGTACGCGCAACTGCCAGTGCTTCTGCACTGATATCAGCTGCCCATACCTGTGCATCAGGACGTTCACAGGCTACGGTAATCGCAATGGCTCCGCTGCCTGTACCTAAATCCCACACAACTCCGTGCTCAGGTAAATGTGCTAAAACCGATTCTACGAGATGTTCCGTTTCCGGCCGCGGAATCAGTACAGCCTCTGTAACTTGAAAACGCCTGCTGTAAAATTCACGCCATCCGAGCAGATAGGCCAATGGCTCACCAGCCAGCCGCCGTTGTGCCAGTTGATTCAGTCTGGTCTGATCACTGCTGCCGATTAGCTGCTGACCATGGGCGATAATATAGCCATGACTGATATCCAGTACCTGCTGAAGCAGCATTCGTGCTTCCAGTCGCGGCAAACCGCAGTTGTGTAACCAGCTATCAAGAGTGATTGGCGTATCTGTATTCATTATCTATTCTTTAAGACAGGTTTATAACAAAAACAGGGTGGCCAGACCGAGAAAAATAAAAAAGCCGCCGGAATCTGTAACAGCAGTAATCAGCACACTGCTGCCAAGTGCCGGATCGCGGCCGGATTTTTGCATAATTACCGGTATCAGTACGCCGACCGTGGCAGCCAGTAACAGATTCAGTGTCATTGCAGCCACCATAACCAGACCAATACCTACGCTGTGATACAGGAAATAGGAAACAAGCCCCATCACAGAACCCCAGATAATACCATTTACAAGAGCAACACCCTCTTCTTTGCGCAGTAACCGCCATGCCTGACTGTTACTGATTTGTCCGGAGGTCATGGCGCGCACAATCATGGTAATGGTCTGATTACCGGAATTACCGCCAATACCGGCCACAATCGGCATCAGTGTTGCCAGCGCAACAATTTTTTCAATTGAGTTTTCAAACATACCAATTACACGGCTGGCAACAAAAGCCGTACACAAATTGACTGCCAGCCATATCCAGCGGTTTTTTACTGAATCCACTACCGGCGCAAACAGGTCTTCCTCTTCACGTAAACCGGCCATATTCAGCATATCTGTTTCTGATTCTTCACGAATCACATCCACCATTTCATCAACGGTAATACGTCCGATCAGTTTACGGTTACTGTCTACTACTGGTGCAGTGACCAGATCATAGCGCTCAAATGCCGCTGCTGCTTCTTCTGCATCGTCTTCAGGACGGAAGGTAACCACATCATCGGCCATAACTGTCGAGACCAGTAAATCCGGATCGGCAACCAGCAGACTGCGTATGGGTAAAACGCCTTGCAGAACATCGTAATTATCGACTACAAAGATTTTATCAGTATGGTCGGGCAAACGTTCAAAGCGGCGTAAATAACGCAAAACCACTTCACAGGTTACATCTGCCCGAATACTCACCAGCTCAAAATCCATCAGTGCGCCAACCTGATTGTCTTCAAATGACATTGCCGCAGTAATTTGTGCCCGCTCTTCTTCATCACGGCTGCTGATGGCTTCATAAACAACTTCTTTAGGCAAATCCGGAGCCAGCTCGGCCAGTTCGTCTGCATCCAGATTATCCACAGCGGCCAGCAGTTCCTGCTGCGCCATGCTTTCAATCAGGGTTTCACGTACCGGATCAGAAACCTCCAGTAATACCTCACCATCTTCAGTAGGTGTAGCCAGCTTCCACACCAGCATACGTTCCTGTAGCGGCAGTGACTCCAGCAGGGTAGCCATATCGGCAGGATGCAGCTCGTGCAGAGCAGCAATCAGTTCAGTCAGTGCCTGTTCCTGCTCCGGTGTTTGCAGGTATGACTGAGTATGCGAATGGATATGCTCGGCGACCGGCAAAAGAATAGCAACCAGCTCACATATGTGATCAGTATCCAGATGCAGGCGTTCCAGTTCGCTGAGATTGCTGTGGCTATCCATTGTATTGTTATCCTGTGTGTTGCATCATCCAAACCGGAATGTTACCGCCGCAATGCCAGCAGTATATCCTGATAAAACAGCATTTTGCCTGTTATGATAAATTAAAGCCTGCTTGAGCAGGCTGTCTTTAATAATATTGTACACGGATTTTACCTGTTCGCGCCTCTCCTTCTTTGCGTTTATCACCACAAACTATATTGCTAAGCTGCATAATCAGTGTATTTCACGGCAAGGTTTATATATTCTCTGTCACAGAATAAGGTTGCTGATAACACCACATTGTTTTAATGTATAAATTACATTACTGCTGCAAATCATGATTAAATTCAGCAGGGGGAATAGCAATATGCTCAGAGAAAATTTCAATGAATTTCAGTATTTACTGACAATAGCCAAAGAGCGAAGTTTTACCAGAGCAGCCCGTAAACTGGGAATGACACAGTCTGCGCTCAGCCACGCGATTAAAGTTCTGGAGCAAAAACTGCAAACACGTTTACTGACTCGGACAACACGCAGTGTGGCGCCTACTGATATAGGTGAACAGATTATTGCTTATCTGGAACCACGATTAAATGAGCTTGAATTTACATTACAGAATCTGGTTGAACAAAACGGTACAGCCAGCGGCAATATTCGGCTGTCTGTTAGTGAACATGCGGCAAATACGGTACTCTGGCCGAAACTGAAACCATTTCTGAAAGAACATCCGAAAATTAATGTTGAGTTATTTATCGATAACCATTTTGTAGATATCGTGCAGGATGGTTTTGATGCCGGAGTACGCCTTGGAGAGAGCCTCGAACAAGACATGGTAGCCATTAAACTGAGCTCTGAAATACGTCTGGCCGTTGTGGCATCAGCAGATTATTTCAAGACTCATGCTATACCGGCCACCCCATATGATTTACAGCATCATCAGTGTATCAATGTACGCTTACCCAGTGCCAACGCACTTTACCAGTGGGAGTTTGAAAAAGACGGCAAACCACTGCGCATTAAAGTAAACGGACAACTCACTTTCAATCAGTTACCTGAGCGCATAGACGCCGTGTTATCGGGTTTTGGTATTGGCTACGTACCTGAGGATATGGTCACAGCACTGGTAGCATCCGGTCAGCTGATACAAGTACTGAAAGAATGGTGCCCTGCTTTTCCGGGCTATTACCTCTATTATCCCAGCCGCAAACAGCACCCCCGTGCCTTTGCTATGATGATTGATGCTTTACGACTAGTTGAATAAGGGAAACCATATAAGCCTCCCTTATCCTTTCCTGATTAACGCCCTACACGTGCCTGCTGGTCAGCAGGATAACGCTCACCCACAATAGAAACACGCTCCAGAGCCTGATTAATTTCAGCAACATCACTGGCAGTTAGCTGAATATCGGCCGCAGCCAGATTTTCCTGAAGTCTGTCTGGTCTGGTAGTGCCCGGAATCGGAACAATCCATGGTTTTTGTGCCAGCAGCCATGCCAGCGCAATCTGAGCCGGAGTAACCTGATGAGCCTGAGCCAGTTTATTGATCAGAGTGGTCAGATTTTCATTCGCTGCCCGTGCTTCAGGAGTAAAGCGCGGTACACGCTGGCGGAAATCATCAGCAGTAAATACAGTAGCTGAATTAATGGTACCGGTTAAAAAGCCTTTACCCAGCGGGCTGAACGGTACCAGACCAATGCCCAGCTCCTGCAACAATGGCAAAATTTCTTTTTCCGGCTCGCGCCACCACATTGAGTATTCACTTTGCAACGCAGTCAGAGGCTGTACTGCATGAGCCCGGCGAATGGTAGCAGCACCGGCTTCAGACAAACCAAAATGTTTTACCTTTCCCTCAGCAATCAAATCTTTAACTGTTCCAGCAACATCTTCAATCGGTACATCAGGGTCGACCCGATGCTGATACAATAAATCAATCACATCTGTTTGCAGCCGCCGCAATGAACCTTCGACTGCCTGGCGAATATGCTCCGGACGGCTGTTTAAAATCTGCTGCTTATTATCATCACCAAACGTAAAACCAAACTTAGTGGCGATCACTACCTGTTGCCGGTAAGGTTTCAAAGCCTCGCCGACTAATTCTTCGTTCAGATAAGGACCATAGACTTCTGCCGTATCAAAAAAAGTCACACCCTGTGCCACAGCAGAACGAATCAGCTCAATGGCTTTTCCGGTTTCTGTTGCCGCACCATATCCGAAACTCAGCCCCATACATCCCAGCCCCAAAGCAGAAACAGCCAGACGGCTACTGCCTAAATAACGTTGTTGCATCGTACTATTCCTTTTGTGATTAATCGCAGAAACAGCATAGTCTTTGCAGGCAACAGGATTAAGAGGTCTGAATTACTAAGGTTAATTAATACTATTCATAAATAATCAACCTGCCTTTTCATCAGTCAAAAAAAAAGCGCCTGACAAATCAGCAGGCGCTCAGCGGTATATTTCAGACGTAAATACTATCTTTTCCAAATACCTTTATCAGCAATGATTTTCAGAAAATACTGATTTATTTGTCAGCTTAATCAGCCCAGTATTTTTTCTTTGAAGTTTTACCAATACCCGGATTAAAGCTATTGGTAGGATCCAGCTGCCGGTAAAATTGCTTTAAAGCCGGTTTGGCATGATACAAGTGACCAACATTGTGCTCAGCCGGATACTGAGCTCCACGCTGATCAAGTAATACCAGCATCTCATCTTCAACTTTGTTGCAATCGGTACCTTTACGGGCAATATAATCCTGATGGAAAACATGACAGAAAAAGTGGCCATAATACATTTTATGGATGAAATGCTGATTAATACTGTCAGGCAGGGTTTCAAACCATTCGCTGTCATTACGCCGTAAAGCCACATCCAGTGCAACAATATTTTCTACCGTATCGCTATGCACATTACGATAGGTAGTGGCTGCGCCGGCTGCGGCAAAACGATGCAGCATTGCCGCTTCGGCCTCTTTTTCATTACAGCGGAAATAACTACCGGTTTTCTGCTGGAAAAAAGTATTCAGAAATGCTTCTGCTTCCTCAATACCGTCATCAGCCATTTTCAGAATCAGATGGTGTTCGTAACGGTCGCGGTAATCGCGAATGGACTGAGGTAAATGCTGCGGCAGAAATTTACACATAAATACCGCAAAATGGTCAGAAAAATTCTTCGGAAAAAACGGAATTTTCGCCATGATACGATCAACAAAATTCTTGAAGGCAAACAGACGCGGCATAGCATCCGTACCGAATTTCTGAATGGCAACAAAAATATCTTTACCATACGCCGCAGCAATATCAAAAGCCTCACGGTGCATGTACTCACCGGAAACCGGCAAATTTTTAAACTTGCTGAGAATATGGCGGCGAATATCATCCAGCTCGTGGGTATCATTACTGCCGATATAGAAAACCGCAGATTTTTTCTCCAGCGGGAAAGTATCCAGACGAACAGCAAAGACCATCAGACGTCCGGCGCTGCCGGAAGCCTCATAATGCCGTGCCGGATCGGCATTAAAACGTGCCGGCGTATCTGCATCTATTTCGCGTACATGGTTGCGGTATTCGTGGTCATGTCCCATACCGGCATCATGTTTGATATCCTGATCGCTGTATTTATGATTTTGCAGATTCTGTAAAATAGTTTCCGGTTCATCGCCCAGTTCGATACCAAGATGATTTACCAGATGCAACTGACCGTTTTCATCCAGTTGAGCAAACACTGCCATCTGAGTATAAGCCGGACCGCGCTGAATCAGCGCACCGCCTGAATTGTTACATACTCCGCCCATCACGGAGGCACCAATACAGGATGAACCGATAACCGAATGCGGACCACGCTGATATTGTTTCAGCTCTTTTTCCAGACGGAACAGTGTGCTGCCGGGCAGACAGACTACCTGTTCGCCATTTTCAATCACCTGAATGCCATCCAGCCGGCGTGTGCTGACAATAACAATCGGGCGATCATAATCATTACCATCCGGTGTCGAACCACCTGTCAGACCGGTATTGGCAGACTGAGTAATGACTATCACATCCGCTTCAACACAGGCTTTTAACACCCGCCACTGCTCCACCAGTGTACCCGGTATCACAACAGCCAGCGCATCACCAACTCCGAAACGGATACCCTGACGGTAAGGCAGAGTACGTGCGGGATCAGTCAGAGTATATTCATGCCCGACAATTCCCTGTAATGTGTGAACGAGGTCGGTATGTGTATTAATACCCATACTGCTTCTCCCTTTATTATGTAGTGACTTATTCCTAATCAATACAAACCATTTTAGAACAGTTATATATTAACGGAAAGATTTTTAACATATCTGATGTATATCAGGCTTCAGGCAAAAAACCACCGCTCTGCCGTTGCCACAGCATAGCATAAACACCATTTTTCGCCAGCAGCTCACTATGTGTGCCCTGCTCGACTATCTGCCCTTTATCCATCACAATCAGCCGATCCATTGCGGCAATCGTAGACAGCCGGTGAGCAATTGCCACAACCGTTTTACCCTGCATTAACCGGGTGAGATTTTCCTGAATGGCGGCCTCTACTTCTGAATCCAGAGCACTGGTGGCTTCATCCAGCAGCAGAATCGGCGCATCTTTCAGAATTACACGGGCTATGGCAATCCGCTGGCGCTGTCCGCCAGACAGCTTCACACCGCGCTCACCCACATGTGCATCATATCCATGTCTTGCTTTGGAATCTTCCAGTGACGGAATGAATCCATCCGCTGCTGCCTGCTGTGCTGCCCGTATCATTTCTTCATCAGAGGCATCCGGACGCCCGTAAACTATATTGTCACGTACCGAACGGTGCAGCAGAGAAGTATCCTGTGTCACCAGCCCCAGTGCTGCACGCAGACTGTCCTGCGTTACATCGCGGATATCCTGCCCGTCAATCAGAATACGCCCGCCCTGTACATCATAAAAACGCAGCAACAGATTGGTCAGTGTCGTTTTACCGGCGCCGCTGCGTCCGACCAGCCCCACTTTTTCACCCGCGCGGATATGCAGGTTAAAATCGCGCAGCAGCGGTTTATCCTCACTGTAAGAAAAGTTTACATGCTCAAAATCAATCGCACCCTGATTAACTTTTAACGGCAGTGCCTTAGGTTTATCAACAATAGCATGCGGACGGGATAGTATCTTCATGCCATCTTCAACCGTACCGATATTTTCAAACAGACGCGCACTTTCCCACATTACCCAGCGTGAAAGACCATTAATCCGTGAGGCCATGGCTGTCGCTGTGGCAATAGCACCGACACCCACCTGCCCCTGCATCCACAGCCAGATACCCAGACCGGCAGAACCGACTACCAGTAAAGTATTAATCATGGTGCTCAGACTATCCAGCAGGGTTGCCAGACGCATCTGCGCATTCACGGTTACCAGAAATTCCTGCATTGATGCTTTAGCATAGGCAGCTTCACGCGCACTGTGAGAAAACAGCTTCACCGTAGCAATATTGGTGTAGGCATCAGTAATACGACCGGTCATCAGACTGCGGGCATCTGCCTGCCTCTGAGCAGTTTTAGACAGCCTAGGAATCAGAAATCTGAGTACCATGACAAACAGCACTATCCACAGAATAAAAGGCAGCAATAACCAGCTGTCCATACCGGCAAGTATTACCCCGCTGGTAACAAAATAAACCAGTACATAAACCAGCATATTGGACACAGACATTACCGTATCACGTACCGCAAGCGCGGTTTGCATCACCTTGGCAGAGACCCTGCCAGCAAATTCATCCTGATAAAAACCCATACTCTGCCCGAGCATCAGGCGGTGGAAATTCCAGCGCAGACGCATCGGAAAGGCGCCCTGAAGAGTCTGAAACTGTACATTGGAAGAAAGAAATGACCAAATAATACTGAATATCAGCACAGCAGCCATCAGCAGCAGCTCATGTCCTTTTTCCGGCCATAACTTGTCTGGTGAATAAGCACCAAGCCAGTCGATTACCGTACCAAGGAAACGAAATACCAGTGCCTCCAGAATACCGGTACCTA
Source organism: Snodgrassella sp. ESL0324 (assembly GCF_013344955.1). Lineage (NCBI taxonomy): Bacteria > Pseudomonadati > Pseudomonadota > Betaproteobacteria > Neisseriales > Neisseriaceae > Snodgrassella > Snodgrassella sp. ESL0324. Next base: position 35,603 of record NZ_JAAEDS010000017.1, read on the forward strand.
TTGTCATGACAACCATCAGCAGCAGCCAGAGGCGTGCTCCCTCCAGACAGCTCCAGATAAACGGCAACACACCTTTTTTCGGCGGTTGTGGAAGCGTATCCGGATAAGTATCAATGCGGTTTTCAAACCAGCTGAAAAATCGGTTCAGTAACATATTGCGTGGGCTTTCTGCATAGGTGAGCCATAGCGGCTGTACCAGCAAATACGGCAGCCAGAAAAATAACAAGACAAATCATTATACATAATCTGAAATATAAATCAGCTTTCAGCGGTTTGTGTTAGAATCCTGCAGGCACATCAGCATACCAGACAGTCGCTGTGCATAATATACATGCATGGAGGAAAGTCCGGGCTCCACAGAGCAGAATGCCGGCTAACAGCCGGGCGTCGTGAGGCGACGGAAAGTGGAACAGAAAGCATAACCGCCGATGGCTGTGGGAAACCACAGCACAGGTAAGGGTGAAATGGTGCGGTAAGAGCGCACCGTGCCGTTGGTAACAACGTGTAGCAGGCTAAACCCCATTCGGAGCAAGACCAAACAGAATGCACTGACGCTGCTCGCCGAGCATTCGGGTAGGTTGCTAGAGCGGCACAGTAATGTGCCGCCCAGATGAATGACTGTCCAAGACAGAACCCGGCTTATCGGTTGTCTGATGTGCCCCTCAGCATAATTGTTATTCACACAGTTGTAGCCGTTTTTCCGGCTCTTTAGCACTCATTGATTATTCGGCATTCCCATGGCAACGGATATCAAAGAAAAACAAAAAGTAAAAACAAGTTAGTTATCTATTGTTATCATTCATTGAACAATCTGATTAATTTATTTTTGACCATGCCTTGCATCAAGCGAAAGATGGAGAATCTGATACAGATTCTGATTATTTATGGCTGGTTTGTCTTTAAAAAAAGTAAATGCGGCATAACGCCATTTATCCGGATTATAAATAATCACTTTACCAGTTTTATTTTTATACTCAGCACCTTGAAAAGAAAAATCTCTTAACCGTACTTGTTCTGCTATAGAAAAATTTTCTTCTGATACATACCGGCTTTGTGAGAAATCATTTGTCAATTCTACTTCTGCTGTAATACCAATATTGATTTTTTGCCAGCCAAAAGAATTAATAATATTGTCAAAATAGCCTTCGAAAATAAATTTGTTCATTCCTTTGGTTTGTTTCCAAAGATAAAGAGGACAATATCCATTGCCTGTGTTGCCACTCTTTTTATCAGAAATTATATAAGCCTTAAATAATAAATCTTCAAAGCCATCTGTTTTAAAACCATTATTTTGAATACGATCTTTGATAATATTCATATCATAATCGGCTGGTAAACTAATTTTATATTGCATAGCCTGCATACTGAATTCTCGCTTTAAACAATGTAATTCAGTTTATAAATTTAATTAAATTTTGAATAATTCCAATCTGCGATTGAGTTATCAGAAAAAATGATAGGCATATACAACATATGGATTTCAAAGGATTATTGATTTTTAAAACAGTTTATGACGTTAAAAGTCTTAATAAAGCAGCAAAAATTTTAGGCTATTCACAATCTAATCTGACCGCACATCTGAAAAAGATGGAACATGAATTACGGGCAACGCTTTTTATCCGTAGTTTTGATGGAATGAAACCAACAGCACAAGGCCATCAGTTTTATGCTTTTAGCAATTCAACACTGGAAAAATTTGCACAAATAAAATTATCATTTAAATCTGTCAAACCTTTATTATTAATTTCAGAACTTCTGTTTCAGTTTATTGTTATTGAAAAGACTGCATATCAAATAGAATCAACAGATATTGTTATTAAAAAAACCTGTGAAATAGAAAATGAAATTAATCAGCACAGTTATGATAAAGTTATTACTTTTAAAAAATTTAAGCATAAAGATTATGATTTAACAGAAACCGGATATTTACCTGTTGCCTTTTTAAAAAGTTCCGAAGTTACTACTCATCTGCATTTACCTGTCTTGATTAACAACGATGCAGATTGTCCCTTACGTGCCAAAACTTTAGCCATATATCCGCAGCTGACTAATATTATTACCATTGATTCTCTCAGCCAGCTGTTAAATCTTGTTGAAAAGGGGCAGGCAATAGCACTATTACCCGTATTCTTTGCGCAGGATAAACTTACACCACTTGATACTCACCAGTATCAGATTGACTATTTTTGTTATCAGCATCAATCAGTTTAAAAAATTTAATATCATATTAAGTTTACTATCACTATCCGAACCATTATTAACCGGTTAAGTCAGTTAATAAACCATCTGCTGTGAACTGAATACGTCTGTATGGATTTTTACTGCTGCAGCCTGCATGTCCGCACATCTGAATAGTGCCTTACCGATATAGTTACCACTAAATAAGCGCAGAAATTATCTAAACAGGTACAGAGTTATGATCTGATATTTATTCCGGCCGGATTGATAATATCACTAGTCAAAATCCTTAAATTTTGATTTATATCATTCTATTTTTCATAGAAACAACATAATATCTATAAAATAAAACAGATATTTACATTCTTATACTCTCCAGTAACGCCTAATGCCGGATAACTATTGAATTCTTACTTTTTTAAACCCAGAGATAGCCAAATGCAAAAAATATTTATAACCATTATTTTTGTTGTCTGTCAGCTAATCTCTTACTCAGCATTAGCAACCGTGGTGATAAGCCGACCCATCTATCAAATCGAAGCATCTGATTTTATAGAAAAATTCAATAATTTAAATAAACAATATCGATATAATCTGAAACCTATTAAAAAAGATGAAAACTTTCAATCTAAAATCATTTATCTCTTTAAACCTAATATCTATCTCGACATGAATAGCGTTTTTGAGTTAGTAGGCCGACTTGAACTTACCTGTGAACAATTCTCAAATAATAAATCAGCCGGCATGAAAAAATGCCAGCAATCTATTCAGCTTATTAGTAAAGCATTTGATCCTGATTTTGAGCTTAGTGACTTCGAAGATAATAAAGTATGCACATCTACAGACGAGACAAACTCATGTTCCTATGAGTTCAATCATGTTAAGTACACTCTGGAAAATGAACAAGACACACAAACTTTACGCTTTATCATTTATCCGTTTAGTGAGGATGAATCAGATTACCCAACAAAATCTGAATCAGATCTGATGTCCTTAAAACTTGTTCAATACTATGCCAGCTATGTTATTAATTACGCTTTACCATTTCTACATACAGACAATCTTCTTATATATCTGAATATTAAGATACATCAACTCAGAATGAGCATTTAGCAATATAAGACATACTGGTATGCAAATAATTTATATATTGGCATTACATTTCTAACTTAAAACTTAATTTTGAAAATGGAATATGGTTTTTATCCGTATACAGTATATTTTTAAACTGAATCTGATTTTATTAACAGATTTAAAATATACAGACAGTTTTATACCTGCAATTTGTACTGCTAATTGTGTTTAATCTCTTTATCCGAATAAAATTTATTCAGATGAAGTGAAAATTTTGGTTGTTTATTTTACATCGCCAGAGAAAATTTTATGCCGAATAATCACTACTAAATACTGTTAAATCTCAGGTTACATCAACTCAGAAGGAGTATTTTGCAAAACCTGAATAATCAATGTAGATATAATTTAATTATTTGTCCGTTCAGTAACAGACTTTACATTAATAGTAGTTTTATGTCAGGCTTGGCTATTGTTTAATTAACGGTATCAGCATGCACACGCGCCAGTTTTTGTCTTTATATGGTTCTATTTTTTTTCTGTTTTCCGGTTACGGGCTTTTTCTGAATTCTGCCGGGGTAAAGCTGACCCAAATGGGAGTCAGTAATATTACCATCGGTGTGCTGAATGCTGCCTTTTTTATTGGTGGTACGATTTCTGCTATTGTTTCTCACCGGATTATTTCACGCGTAGGACATATCCGCAGCTTCAGCGTATTTGGTGCATTGTTTGCTATTGCCGCTCTCGCCCATCTGATGGTAGAACAGTTGTGGATGTGGGGGATTTTGCGTGCAGTACTGGGTTTTTGTCACTACAGCTTATTAATGGTAGTGGAAAGCTGGTTTACAGCACGCAGCGTTCCTCAGAACCGCGCCAAGATTCTGGCTCTGTACGAAGTAGTATATTACATGTCGTCAGCAACCAGCGTTCTGCTGCTAAGTCTGAATATGACCAGTAATAACATTTTTACACTGGCTGCTATTCTGGTGATTGCCGCCACGTTACCGGTAGGGCTGACCCGTATGCAGCAACCGGAAATTCCTAGACGTGAACGTATCAGCCTGCCGCATGTCTTTTCCATCGTACCATTGGCATGGATAGCTTGTTTTATGGCAGGGATTTTTATTAATGGCTTTTTCACCATGGGCTCGGTATTTATGCTGAAACTGGGCTACAGTCTGCCTAAAGTCTCTCTGTTTCTGGGTTCTGCAATGATTGGAGGGTTTACCATCCAATTATTTATTGCCTGGCTGTCAAATAAATTCGGGCGCCCGCGTACTATTTTCGGCTGTGCCTGTGTGGCTGCGGTAGCAGCAATCAGTGGCATGCTGTTGTTATTGGTGTTGCCGGGTAATATCTGGGCTCAGTGCGTGATTGCACTGGCTATCGGTTGTAGCGGCTTTCCGATGTATGCACTGGGGCTGGCACGCGCCAATGATGTTTTACCTGCCAATATGAATACAGTGGAAGTAAATCGCTGTCTGCTGTTTGTTTATGGTTTGGGCTCACTGGTGGCACCACTGATTCTGGGTTCAGTTATGCAGCTGTTCAATCATTTCGGCTTCTATAGTGTATACGCCATTATCGCAACCATTCTGGCAGTATATGCGTATATGCAGCCGGCTGTCCCTGTTTCAGAACGCAGTGTTTATGTACCGGTATCCGGTAATGTTGGACCGATGACTGCCGAGCTTGACCCGCGCAACAATAATGCTACTGACACTCCGTATGATGCCCAAAGTGCAGAACAGCATATTCATGAAACTTTGCAGAATACTGATACTCAGGATCAGCCGGATAAATAACTATTTGCAAAGTAAGCAATATATTGCAAACCATACTGCCCGGATCACTGAATTGTTCCGGGCAGAATTATGGTGGTATTAAATCCTGAATTATCTGTATCTGTACTAAGCATTAGTTTTCTGAAAGTGATACAACCATTTGTCGCACTCTAGAAAAATTTGTTTGAACGTTTATTCTTTCAGCCATGAAAATTTACGCCGGCCTAAAGCAATAAATGGTTTTTCAATATACTGAAAAGTCAGGGTACAGATAGTTAGTAAAATCAACAATACTGTTGTAGATACTAATGTGTATTGTGTGCGATTCAAAATTAAATGATGGGAAACTATATATTTATTCATACAGAACCAGCCAATACCATGTAATAAATAAATACTGTAGCTGGCATCACCGAGCCGTATAAAAGCTTTTAGCCGTAACAGCCCGAATATATCGCCACCGAGCGCAATCAGACCAAACAGCATTGCAAACAGTGGTAAAAAATTAATGTCATAGTTACCATTAGTAATACAAAAAATCAGTACCAGTAACAGCACGATACCGATATCACAGAATTTTTTAGATATCTGTACAGTTTCTGACAATATTCTGGCCAGTGCGCCTATGGCAAAACAGGCAATAAAGTAAGCTTTTTGCTGATTAAATGGGGCAATCAGATAAACGGCAATAAATATTACGATTATTGCCAGAGGCAGTAAACCGGTTTTCGGGCGCAGAATACATATCAGTGGCAGGGAAAAATAAAATGCCCATTCCCAGTATAACGTCCAATATACACCTGCATTAATCAATCGGGCGTCCTGCATACCGAATAATCCTGGTTTAATGCCAGTAATACCGGCATCAAACCAGTAATACAGATTAAGCAGCATATCACGTGTAACCAGTGTATATCTTTGAAAATACAGTGCAAGTAATATACAGAAGGCAGAAGATAAACAAAATACCGGTGCAATGCGCAGCAGACGCTTCTGATAAAACTGTATCCACGAAACGGGGCCAGAATGCGCAAACAGATAACCTGAAAGCATGAAAAACAAAGTAACAGCAAATGCACCAAGACGCAGATTGAGCAGATTATGGACAAATACAGCCGGTGTCCATGGCTGACCGTGCAAATAATAATAGCTGTAAACATAATGATGCATGGCTACACTGAAAGCTAATATAAAGCGCAGACCATCCAGTCGCTCTATCCGCCGGCTACCGGGATTATCCATAAATGCAAACAGCCTGGTTCGAAATACTGCCCAGCACAGTATTAATAATCCCAGCATCCAGCCAAACATTTGGTATGAAAAAAGCATAAAAATATTAACAATCAGTAGTAAACACAACCTGATATTAATGTTTTTTTTACGGTATCTGTGAATCCGGTTTTAAGAATCAGGCCTGCTGTTAGTATACGTCACGCTGATAGCGTTGCTGCTGACGCAGCTCGCTTAGATATTCATCAGCATCTTCAAAGCTGAGTTTACCCTGCTCAGTAACAATATCCAGCAGTGCCTGCTCAACGTCACGAGCCATTTTGCCGGCATCGCCGCAAACATAAATATGCGCTCCGCGCTGTAACCATTCCCAGATATCCTGTGCACGCTCCCGCAATTTATGCTGTACATAAACCTTTTCGTTTTCCTGACGGCTCCAGGCAAAATCGTAACGTGTCAGTAAACCGCTTTTGCGGTATTGCAGCCATTCGGCCTGATAAAGAAAATCATCAGTAAATTTCTGATTACCGAAAAACAGCCAGTTTTCACCTGCGTCACCATTGGCATCACGCTGTTGCATGAATGCGCGAAACGGTGCAATACCTGTACCGGCACCAATCATGATAATGGGGGTATTACCATCTTCAGGTAAGCGGAAACGGTGATTTTCTTCAATAAATACGCGTACTGCTTCCCCTTCCGGCAAACGCTCACCGAGAAAACCGGACGCACCCCCTGTATATTGCTGTTGACGCTGAATAAAACGCACCACACCCACGGTCAGATGAACTTCCTCGCCAACTTCATCCTGACTTGAAGCAATTGAATACAGGCGCGGTGTAAGCGGACGAAATAAATCATGTAATGCCTGTGCATCAATTAAATGCGGATAGGCTGCCAGCACACTAACTGGCGGAGTGGTGGCAATAAACTGTTTCAAGGCTGTACTGTCAGCCACGATTTCATCCAGTTCGGCATTTTGTATCTGCCGGGCATAGTTTTGTACCAGAGCAGGTGTATTCTGAGTAATATCCAGCTCATTCTGTAACGCTTCTCCGATACTTATTTCACGTCCATCAGCCAGTCGAACCAGTACATCCCTGTTTACCTGAGTATGTTGCAAAATTTCTTCTACCAATGTGGCTGCATTCTGATAAAACACACCCAGTGCATCCCCAGGCTGATAACGGATACCGGAACCGGTTAAATCAATTTCGATGTGTTCGACATCTTTGTTGGCTTCAGGTGTGGTGATCCGCTGGCGCAAACTTAAGGTGGCACTGAATGGTGCTGCTTTGGTAAATACCGCAGTTTGTGCAGCGACTACACTTTGCTGAACCTCATTACTTATGCTTGCGCTATTAGTGTTATTCAGCTCACTGATAAGAGTAATAATTTTATCCTGCCATGCTGCGGCACTACTCTGATAGTCGACATCACAGTCAGTCCGTTCAGCAAGGCGCTGCGCACCCAGATGAGCCAGTTGATTATCAAAATCCTTAGCACACTGACAAAATTGCGGATAACTGCTGTCTCCCAGTCCCAGTACCGCAAAGTGAAGCTGATTAAGAGCCGGTGCTTTTTTACCAAACAGATATTTATATAGTGGTAAAGCTTCTTCCGGGGGTTCGCCTTCGCCCTGCGTTGAAGTTACCAGCAAAAGAATATCTTCACTGGAGAGCTGCTTGATTTTATAGTCGCCGCTGGCGATTAAAGCTGCATTAATACCGGCAGCTTCAAGTTTCAGTTGCAGACTTTCTGCCACACGACGTGCGTTACCGGTTTGTGAAGCAGATAAAACCAGTACCTTGCGTGCTGCAACCGGTTCTGCAACACCAGATACCGGCAACGCTGCCGGAGAAACCGTATTTTGCTGCTGACTGTTTGCCCATGCATAGCCGGACAGCCAGGCCAGTTGTGTTGGTGAAAGGCTGGCAAGCGATTGCAGCAATTCAGGGGAAATGGGTATGCTCATGGCTTGTGCTCGATAAGGTTATGATTAATGTAATTTTCAGACTGCAATAGATAGTCAGCCATACTAGCAAGCACAAAGTTTTTTGAGAAAGAAATGACGCTTATTTAGATAGAAGCAGTAAGAATATATAAAAAGGCAACCCTTCGGATTGCCTTGAATCGGATGGTCTGGCTTGCCTCCAGACTGTCCGGATTAGCGTTTAATACCGATTTCCGGAAAAGATTTACGCATTACTTCATCCAGATGGCTGGCTGAAGCACGCATTAAACCCTGCTCTTTTTCATTCAGCGGAATTTCAATTACCTGACGTATGCCGTGCCGGTCTAACACTGCCGGTGTACCAATATACATATCATTAACGCCATACTGACCATTCAGATAGGCAGAAACAGGTAAAATGGTATTTTCATCATCCAATAATGCGCGGCAGATACGTGCCAGAGCAGCACCGACACCATAGTAAGTAGCACCTTTAAGGCGAATAATATCGTAAGCGGCATTGACCACACGATCAGCAATAATATCCAGATCTGCTTCGGTAAAGCGCGGGTCACCTTTAATCCATTCTTCCATGGTCAGTCCGCCTACACTCAGGTGAGACCAGGCTGGAAACTCGGTATCTCCGTGTTCACCCAGAATATATCCGCTTACTGTGCGCGGATCGACATTCAGTAAATACCCTACATATTTACACAAACGGGCGGAATCCAAAGATGTACCGGAACCAATTACCCGTTCTGCCGGAAAACCGGAAATTTTCCATGTAGCATAAGTCAGAATGTCAACCGGATTCGAAGCCACCAGAAAGATACCGTTAAAGCCAGACTCTACTATATGAGTGACAATGCTTTTAATGATATGCAGATTACGATTAACCAAATCCAGACGTGATTCACCGGGTTTTTGAGCAGCACCAGCAGTAATGACTACGATATCGGCATCAGCAGCATCACTGTAATCACCGGCGTAAATGTTTTTCGGATAAGTAAACAGTAATGCATCAGCAATATCTTTAGCATCACCATGCGCCTTATCCCGGGCAACATCGACGATAACCAGTTCCTGACCGATACCTTGCAGGGTAGCAGCATAGGCAAAAGTGGAACCAACTGCACCGGCGCCGACCAGAACAATTTTCTGGTGATTTTTGGCATTAGTAGGCTGTAACATAAATCAACCTCGTTTCTATGGATAAATACAAAACTATGTGAATTTATGCATAAATTGTAACAGATTACCATATGCCATTTTTTTTATTTATTTATATTCATTATTCATTACAAATTTTGGTATATCAGACCTATAAATATAATTTTATGTATATTTTTTTATTAATTATATTTATATTTTTATTTTTTCGTATATTTATGTTTAATATTAAATAAATTTTTTAGCTTGCAAATTCGATTTTATACTTTGATTTTAAGCTAGCATTATATTTACGGAATATAGTGTTTTAATTTAATATTTCAATATATAGCAAATTAACAGTACAATTTTAAAACATTCAAAATTAAACAAATTAATTATCTTAATAAATAACTGTTTTTTATATTTAAAATATAGTATATGGAAAATTCATGGGAAAAATAACTGCACTGACATACTATAGATTCGATGAAGATTATTTAGAAGATTATCGAAAAAATCTTAAAAATTTATGTGATGATTACCTTATCATTAAGGATATTGAGGGAGGATTAATGCATGCTGAAGGAGAATATAGACAGCGTTTATATCAACAGGCATATGAGCAAGGAACTAAATGGGCTGTTGTTTTAGATCCGGATGAACGATTAGAAAAAAGAGCAGGAAAAATTTTAAAGAAACTCATCAGGCAAGCAGAAAAAGAAAATGTCAAAAGGATTTTTAAATTTAACTATAGAGAAATGTATACTTCTAATGAATATCGCTGTGATGGAATTTGGAATAATAAAGAAAGAGTAGTTGTTTTTCCTCTTTTAGAAGAAAATATTTACTCTGATGCAGCCCTTCATATGCCAAAGCATCCTCTTAATTCTGATTATGAAATTATCAATACTGACCTGAATATTTATCATCTTAAGCATATTAATCCGGCTTTACGTCAACATCGGAGAGACATTTATGAAAAGTTAGATGCAGATCATAAATATCAAACTATCGGATATGACTATCTAATTGACGAAACAGGAATCGAATTAGCAAAGATATCATGGAAAAGAAGGTTTACTCCCAAGTATCGTGAGTATCATATTAATGAAGGTATTTTTTCAATGGAATAAATATTTTTATACTTTTACTTATAAAATAAAGTAATCTTATTGTCAGAGTTATTTTTAGCAAAAAAATTTATACTTTTCATTTAATTAAATAATTTTATTCTGTTTTTTAAAATATATTATTGGACAGAAGGTATTATCAATAATTTATTGTTCAGGATCAGATTTTATATTTGAAAACCTTAACTAATCAGAAAAGCCATATACTATGGTATCAATAAGTTATTTTATTAATAGTGATGTGATGAAAAATTTAATTTGCTATAAAACATTACCAGTCTGGAATGCACAAACCTTACCGAAACAGTTTCGTGAACAGCATAATACACAAACAGGTACCTGGGCAAAATTAAATATTATTAAAGGTTATGTGAATTTCGATATATTAACCGAACAGGGAGACATCATTTCTGAGCATGTTTTCAATACTCAGCAGCAACCACCGTTGATTTTACCGCAGCAATGGCACCGGATAGCTCAGGTATCGGATGATCTGCAATGCCAGCTGGCTTTTTATTGTCTGCCGGAAGATTACACTCAGAAAAGATATCAAATGACCAAAACGCACTCTGAAGTACTGGCTGTTAGTCAGTTCATTCCGGCAGGGAAAGTTTTGGATTTAGGCTGTGGTTCCGGTCGTAACTCACTCTATTTACAGCTACTGGGTTTTGATGTTGATTCCGTTGATAAATCAGAGGTGAGTATTAATAATCTACAAAGCATTATTGCTAATGAACATTTAGACCATATTAATGCATCTGTTTATGATATAAATCAGGCTGATTTAACAGGTAATTACGATTTAATTATTTCAACAGTGGTAATGATGTTTCTACAGGCAGACAGAATTCCCGATATCATTCGCAATATGCAAATGATAACAAAACCGGGGGGGTATAATTTAATTGTCAGTGCGATGTCCACTGACGATTTCCCTTGTACAGTCGGGTTTTCGTTTACTTTTAAAAAGAATGAATTGCGTAATTATTATCAGGACTGGAATATTCTGAAATACAATGAAGATGTTGGTGAACTGCATAAAACCGATAGTGATGGGAATCGAATAAAACTGCGATTTGCCACTTTACTGGCACAAAAAAAGTAATATCTCAGGATGTAGTTGAGTACAATTGAAAACATGCAATGGTTAAATAGAAAATTCAATAATAACTATATAAGATTAAAAAGCGATAATGCCAGTTTCAGACTAAGTAATACTTATTTGAAAACAGTCAGATCTGTTTCCCTTGAAACCAGCAGAGCATTAGTAAACAACTAACTGAATTAAAAGTAAAAGTATCCAGTTTAATTAAAAAATAGCATGATAATGACACCAATTACAACTCTACAGCGTAATAAAATATCCGGCCAATGATAATAATGTGATTAGCTGGTATACAGACATCACTATATTCCTTTGTATTAAAAGCATGCAAACGTACTTCTTCATAGGGCATTGAATATAGTTTCCTGATGCGATACTGGTGATTTTGTTTAATCAGATATAAATTACCATCAATAATATTGGTGCGGTTTAAATCTACTGCAAAAATAGTACCGTAAGGAATAATAGGTTCCATACTATTATCATTTACCGAAAAGCACACCACCATTTGCGGATTGATTTTTTTACGCTCCAGAAGCTCAGTTCTTAAACTGATTCTTTTACCGTGCTGAATATGCAGTTGGTTTGACTGCACACTGCCGGCCTGTTCTATTGAAGAATAAAATGGAACGAGCGTTTGATCCTGATTTTCTGCAATAATATTTACTTCTGCAGCCAATGTTGTGGTTGTAGCCGGAAAAGGACTACCACGGCCTTCACGTAACCAGGATAAACTGACACCCAGTATATTGGCCAGTATATCCAGATTTTTCGGTTCGTAATGACCATTCTCCCATTTAAATACGGCAGTTTTAGAAACCCCCATTCTATCAGCCACCTGTTGCTGTGACAGAGCCACATGCTTACGCGCCTGTTTAATCCGATCGCTTAACATCAGTTATCTCCTGACTCAAATACAGAATGATGTTAACGTAAATCGTGTTATGTTTTGTTTATACGAATAATCATTTTTAATATATAAAATATGGAAATTTATCCAAAAAAAGTTAATATTATTTACCCTATATAAATTATTCAATAATATTAATATGATAATTCATCATAAACTTTAATCAATATCATATTACATTAACAATTTGACTTTTTAAACTTTCAGTTTAACGTCATTTTTACATATTTTTTACACAAAAGTTTGATATAAATCTTATTCTGACATTGTATGTTTGCATTCAAAGCATCAGATATTTACCTGTTAGATATTAAATATATCTGAATTTTGCCGGATAAATAATCTGAAACGACGAATAAATTTAATAAATATTATCTACAAGTTAATATATGCCAAAACAATATCAGCCTGATTATCAGGCTGATACCAGACAGACAGAATATTAATTCTGTCTGCTTATTTTCAATAGATTAATTATTATTGAATGCGGTTTTAAGCAACAGAAACAATCATACCGGCGGCAACAGTATGGTTGGTGGCTTCATCAATCAGAATAAAGGCTCCGGCAGCAGGATTATCCTCATAAGTAGTTGCTACCACAGGTTTCTGAATACTAAGCTGTACACGGCCAATATCGTTTAGCTGCAGGCTGTCGCTGTCTTCGCGATGGTTCAGGCTTTGTACATCCAGCAGATAATCAACCTGTCTGATTTTGGCGTATACCGTCTGAGTAGTATGCTTGAGCCAGTAGCGGCGGGCTGAGTTTAAGGGTTTGCTGTCAAACCAGCACACGGAAGCACTGATGGTTTTTACAGGCTGTAATGCACTATCTGCTGCCACCAGACTGTCGCCCCGGGAAACATCAACATCATCTGCTAGTACCACAGTCAGCACAGCTCCTGACTGTGCCTGCTCCACCTGACCATCAGGCGTATAAATGGCCGCTATGGTACTGGTCTGCCCTGCCGGTTCAATGCGTATACGGTCGCCCACTTTCAGGGTACCTTGTTCCAGACGCCCCTGATAACCGCGAAAATCATCTGCGCTGCTGCCATCCAGCCGGGCAACCCGCTGAACAGGGAATAATGCAGGAGCAGACAGTAACTGGCTGCTGCGGTTGGCAGCGGGCAGGCTTTCCAGCAAAGGCAACAGAGGCTGCCCCTGATACCATGGCATATGCGCGCTGGCAGTCACTATATTGTCACCATTCAAAGCTGATATGGGTACGTAGCTGATATTGTGCAAATCCAGAGCAACAGCCAGTTCAGCATAGGCACGCTTAATGGCATTAAATTTTTCTTCACTGTAATCCAGTAAATCCAGTTTGTTTACAGCCACAATGATATGCGGCGTACCCAGCAGTTTCAGAATTGCGCTATGGCGGCGGGTTTGCGGCAGTAAGGCTGGTGTATGTTCAGTGTAATCCAGCCGGGTTGCATCTATGAGAATAATGGCTGCATCAGCAGTAGATGCACCTGTAACCATATTGCGTGTGTACTGCTCATGCCCCGGCGTGTCAGCAATAATAAATTTACGCGCCGGTGTGGCAAAATAACGATAGGCTACATCTATAGTAATACCCTGCTCACGCTCAGCGGCAAGTCCGTCAGTTAGCTGAGCAAAATCAGGAATGCCGTCGGCGGTACGTTTGTGCTTGCCGTGATACAGCGAAGCAACCTGATCAGCCAGTAAGGACTGACTGTCAAACAGCAGTCGTCCTATCAGTGTGGATTTACCATCATCTACGCTGCCGGCAGTAATAAAACGCAATACAGAATCAGTACTCATCGGTGTCTCACTTTTTTAAGGTTGCCGCCTGTGCCAGCATCTGTTGCAGGCTGTCCCGGGCAGGTTCCAGTTTTCTGAAGCCGTCTTCTGCCATCAGATGGCCGCCATCAGGGATATACTGAATACTGCTATGCAAGGCATGGGCAATATCGTTACTGGCTGCTTCGGGAACATATGGGTCATTAGTTGAAATAATGCTGTGAACCGGCATACTGATTTGCTGCAATACTGCAAAATCCGGCTGACTGGCATCAATATAACCATCCAGTATTTGTAGCCTGGGCAGGTGTGCGGCAAATCCGGCAACCAGAATCAGACCGCCCAGCCGTGCAGGTTTATGCCGGCTGAGAAATTGCAGCAGCGTAATAACGCCAAGACTATGACCAATCAGAAAAGTCTGTTCATCCGGCTGCCCGATAAGCTTATCCAGTGTCTGCTGCCATTGCGCTGCCTGCGGATAATCCGGCTGAGGCATAAGCGGTACGGTTACTTCTGCACCGGTTGTCCGGATCTGTGCAGCCAGCCAGTCGAACCAGTTATCCTGCGGACTGCTCTGAAAACCATGCACAATAAATATTCTGGCCGGTAATACCGTTTGTTTTTCTGTCATCAGAAATAACCTGCTTTCTTGCGCTCTTCCATCGCTGCTTCCGATACCTGATCATCCATACGGGTAGCATTACGTTCGGAAATCGTGGTTTGTGCGGTTTCAGCAATAATTTCTGCTGCTGTACTGGCTGTGCTGGCTACCGGACAGGTGCAGGAAATATCGCCGACAGTCCGGAAACGTACACTGCGCACAATACTGACTTCACCTTCTTTTTTCGGTGTCAGCTCTGTTACCGGTACCAGCATATCGTTGCGCTCAACGACTTCTCGCTGATGTGCATAGTAAATCTCCGGCAAAGCAAGCTGTTCACGCGCGATATATTGCCAGATATCCAGCTCTGTCCAGTTGGAAATCGGAAAAACCCGCATATTTTCACCCGGATGCAGACGTGTATTGTACAAATCCCATAATTCGGGACGCTGGTTTTTCGGATCCCACTGACCAAATTCATCCCGAAAAGAAAAAATCCGTTCTTTAGCCCGGGCTTTTTCCTCATCCCGTCTGGCACCGCCCATTAATGCATCAAAGCCATTGGCTTCAATTGTTTCCAGCAGAGTGACAGCCTGTGCGGCATTCCGTGAATCTGTAGCCCGGCGCAGAGTAACACTGCCGCGGCGAATCGACTCTTCTACGCTGCCGACGACCAGACGTGCACCAAGGCGGCGTACGACTTCATCACGGAAAGCAATAACCTCCGGGTAGTTGTGTCCGGTATCTATATGCACCAGTGTCAATGGCAGTTGCAGGCTGTGCCCCGGAATCTGAAAAGCCTTTACAGCCAGAGACAGCAGCACCACTGAATCCTTGCCGCCGGAAAACAGTAATGCCGGATTGCGTGCTTCGGCCACTACTTCGCGGATAATGTAAATAGATTCAGCTTCCAGCCAGTCCAGATGTTTGTCTTGAATACTCATGATATTCCCGTTACGGGCACAGACCATTCTGTCTGCAACCCTGAGTTGATTTCAGCTTATTTATGTAAACCACATTCTTTACTGTCCTGACTTTCCCACCACCAGCGTCCGGCACGAATGTCTTCGCCTGCTTTTACAGGGCGGGTACAGGGCTCACAGCCGATACTGGGATAACCCTGCTGATAAAGGGCATTAACCGGTAACTGCTGCTGCCGGGCATATGCCCATATTTCAGTTTCCAGCCATTCGGCCAGAGGGTTATATTTAGCCATGCCGTGCACCTGATCCTGCTCTGCCAGAGCCAGAGCCGTACGTGTTGCCGACTGCTCACGCCTTTGTCCGGTTATCCAGGCATCGGCCTGACTCAGAGCACGGCCAAGCGGTTCTATTTTGCGGATATGACAGCACTCACGCCTCAGTGCAACACTGTCATAAAAAGCCAGTCTGCCGTGAGTGGCGATATATGCATTAACAGCGTGTTCATCCGGCCGGTATTCCGTAATATGAATACCCCAGTGCTGACGCACAGCCCCCAGCAAGCTCAGTGTTTCACTGTTCAATGCACCAGTATTAAGCGTAAATACTTCAATAGGCAGCTGTTCGCGGGCAATCACATCAGTAATGACCATGTCTTCAACCGCCAGACTGGAAGCAAATTTAACATGGTGATGCTGCTGTGCAATCTGCTGCAAGCGTGTTGTCAGCTCGGCCGTCAGAGCCGGCAGGCGGCCGGTGGCAGCCGCATCATGCGGAGGAGTCCACAAACGGGGACGCAACATGGTTATCACTATCCTGAATGCACAAATTATTAATGACAGTAATTGTTTAACCGGATTACTGTCTGAATAGCACAAATAGTAACAAGTGCAGCCGGCATGGAGGAAAGAATAAAAATTTCTTTCTTTATAACCAAACTTCCGGTCACTGATGCTGCTGTTACAGATATAACTGCCAACGCTTTGGTTAGAAAAATTGCTTCTTTTTCATCCGGGCACCAGCGCTTATAAGATAGCGTATAAACAACAACGACAAGTCAGCATGAATCACTACCCGATTTTTACCCAACTACACCAGCGTAAGGTATTACTGGTGGGTGGCGGCCACGTAGCCGAACGCAAAGCCGGTGCTTTATTAGAAGCTGGTGCGCATCTGCTGGTCGTCGCACAGCAGACTACAGCCAGATTTAAAGAATGGTTTGACCGGCAACAGGCTGAACATATAAGTACCGAATTCAGCCCTGATTTATTAAACGGTATTTTTCTGGTGATTGCCGCAACCAGCGATCATGCGCTTAACCAGCGTATTTTTCAGGCAGCCGAAGCAGCAGCCACTTTCTGCAACTGCGTAGACCAGCCTGATTGCTGCTCATTTATTGTCCCGGCACTGATTGACCGCAATCCGATACAGGTAGCGGTAAGCAGCGGCGGTCATGCACCTGTGCTGGCTCGGCTGATTCGTCAGCAAATTGAATTATTACTGCCCTTTTCTATCGGACGGGCAGCGGCGATAGCCGGACGCTGGCGCAAACGAGTCAAAGCCACGCTGCACAACATGAGCGAACGCAGGCGTTTCTGGGAATATCTGTTTGAACACAGCCGTTTTAACCAGTATATTGCCCGTGGTGATGAATCAGCAGCAGAAACACTGCTGCAACAACAACTTACGCAGCATCAGCCTTTGCCACAGGGCGAAGTTACTCTGGTCGGAGCCGGCCCGGGCGATGCCGGTCTGCTGACCCTGCATGCTTTACAGGCGATACAGGCAGCAGATGTGGTGTTATATGATGCACTGGTTTCAGCAGAAGTACTGGATTTGGTTAGGCGTGATGCATTAAAAATCAGTGTAGGCAAACGTTGCGGACACCATCAGGTACAGCAACAGCAAACCAATGAATTACTGGTACAGTGGGCGCAGCAGGGAAAACGTGTTGTGCGTCTGAAAGGCGGTGATCCGTTTATATTCGGTCGTGGCGGAGAAGAATGTGCCATATTGCAGGCTGCTGAGATTCCGTTTCGGGTTATTCCGGGTATCAGTGCCGGTCTGGGGGCAACTGCCTATGCCGGTATTCCGTTAACCCATCGTGATTATGCTCAGAGTGTATTATTTATTACCGGTCATCAGCAGCTGGCCGACCAGCCTTATGGCTGGCAGACACTCGCCCGTAACCGGCAGACACTGGTCATTTACATGGGTACGCTGAAAGCCGCTGAAATCAGCAGACAACTCATTAACCACGGACGTGCCGCCGATACACCGGTTGCGATTATTTCTCATGGTACGCTGTCCAGCCAGAGTGTCTTAACCGGCAGGCTGCATCAGCTGGCCGATCTGGCTCAGCAGGCTGATACACCGGCTCTGATGGTTATCGGTGAAGTAGTACAGTTGCAGGAGCAACTGGCATGGTTTAACCAGACGGATATCCAACCTGTTGCCAGTGAAGCTGCTGCATAGAAATTAATCATTTCTCCGGCTGAAAAAACAACACGTTTGCAAACGTGTTGTTTTTTCATTCAGGCAAGTATCAGTCTGCCTGCGCTGCGGTCTGGGCATAGTTAGCCAGACCAACTTCTTCAATCAGGTCTAGCTGTGTTCCCAGCCAGTCCAGATACTCTTCATTTACTGCTTTTTGCTGTTCAAGCAAATCACGGGAAACAAAATCCAGCTGGTTTTCACATACTGCAATGGCATCAGCCAGTGCCACATGTTTTGCCTGTTCTGCCTGCTGGTCACATTGCAGAATTTCGATGATATTTTCGCCAACCAGAATTTTGCCGTATTCCTGTAAATTTGGCAGTCCTTCCAGCAGCAGAATGCGTTCAATCAGTGCATCCGCACTTTTCATATCGCGAATCGAATGTTTGTATAATGCCTCACCCAGTTCGGCAAAACCCCAGTTACGTAATATCCGTGCATGTAAAAAATACTGATTGATAGATACCAGCAACAGACCCAGATTTTTATTCAATGCCTGTAAGGCCAGACGATCACCCTGCATATCTTTCTCCTTACAGCTGGCTTTGCAGATAATTCGGCAAACCCATTATTTCAATCTGGCGTAACTGTTGCTCCAGCCAGTGAGCATGGTCTTCTTCAGTATCTTTCAGCTGTGTCACCAGAAACTGCCGGGTGACATAGTCCTGTTCCTGCTCACACAGCTTAATTGCATCTTTCAGATTCTGGCGTACACAAAGCTCTGTTGCCAGATCATTTTCAAGCATACTAATCACATCAGTACCGACATTAATTGCATCCGGTACCATTTCCGGTTTGCCATTGAGCATCAGAATACGGTGAATAAACTGGTGAGCATGATCGGTTTCTTCCTGCATCTCATGGTCTATACGCTGAAAAAGCTTCATATAGCCCATATCTTCATACATGCGTGAATGCGCAAAATACTGGTCACGTGCGGCCAGCTCTCCTGCCAGTAACCGGTTTAAACAATCCAGTACAACTTTTTTGCCTTCCATGTCTGTTTCCTTTTTGCTCAAAACTCTTCTGCTAATCCGTCCAGACAGGCATGCTCAATCACTAAACAGTCGTCAACAAACCGCCCTGACTCATTTGCCGTCATAGCCTGAACGCCATTCATAGAATTTTGTTTATTAATTTATCATTGCCGGTATCATCAGCAGATTAGGCGATGCACTGACATCGCGCAGTCATTTATACGGGGAAAAATATTCTAAAATAATATCTTTTCTGTCTTGGGTTGCAGACTATTACTAGCCCGCAACCCGACTCCCCTCTAAATAATTGTATTAATAAAGCAATAAATTCTGCCTAATCATTAATACAACCATTTAGGGTTATCATAACATTAAATTAAATAACTATTTTTAATCTAAATAAGACTAATTTTCATAATAATTTGATAAAATATTCTCAATTTAACAAAATATTAAATAAAAACATATCTTTACAACAATAATGGTTCTCACCATCTATTAAGCTGTTGAAAACTACCTGTAATAGCCATTTAATTTATAAAATATTTATATAATTTAACTTATTTTCACTATTTATTTTTATTTTTACAGCAACATACCCATAATTTTATCAGTTAGTTATCCGTGTAAAACATAATTATTCGCATTTATTATCGGAGCAGAATATACCAATAAAATAAATACTGCTTAGTATCAAAAATTATGAAAATAAAATAGTTTGCCTGAAAGAGAGGCAATGTCCGGAACTTCAATATTGAAACAATTTATTTAATACAATGCTAATACAGTCAATTAGTAGTTATTTACAGATACAGGGTAATACCTCTGACCAAAATACAAGAATCATACCGGATGGCTTTTGAGAATGATGACTACAGCCTGTCAAATAAATACTGGCTGGTCAGAAGAAAGCAGAAAATCCGTTTGTAAGTAACAAAAAATCCGTACCGGAATTTAAGTTCTCCGGCTGATAAACAATCAGAGCGGAAAAAAATTTCAGTACGGATTAATACAGATTACGGTTTAAAGTACTGGCTTACAGCACAATACCACCAGTTACTCCGTATACCTGTGCTGTCACATAGCTGGATTCTTCAGACATTAAGAAAACATAGGTAGATGCAAGTTCGGCAGGCTGTCCGGCACGACCAAGTACTGATTCACTCTGACCGAATTTCGGAATAGCTTCAGGAGGCTGACCACCGGTAATTTCCAGTGCAGTCCAGATTGGACCGGGAGCTACAGAATTAACCCGGATACCTTTGGCGGCAACCTGTTTAGCCAACGCCTGAGTAAAAGCAACAATTCCGGCTTTAGTAGTGGCATAGTCGACCAGATTCGGGCTAGGCTGATATGCCTGTACAGAGCTGGTCGTCACAATAGTGGCACCGGCAGGCAAGTGCGGCATAGCAGTCTGAATTACCCAGAACAGGGAAAAAATATTCACTTCAAAAGTCTTTTTCAACTGTTCAGTGCTGATATCACAGAAACGCTCTACCGCAGTCTGTTTACCAGCAACTAAAGTCAGACCATCCAGACCGCCCAGCTCGGTACGTGCTTTTTCAACCAGCTGTTTGCAAAAATGCTCATCACTCAAATCACCGGGTATGCACACCACTTTACGGCCGGCTTCCTGTGCCAGAGCAGCAACCTGTTTTGCATCCTCTTCTTCGGCAGGCAAATAATTAATGGCCAGATCGGCACCTTCGCGTGCATAAGCGATAGCAGCAGCACGACCAATACCTGAATCAGCACCAGTTACCAGAATTTTACGGCCGCGTAAACGACCATGACCTTCGTAACTTCTTTCACCGCAATCCGGCACCGGATCCATTCTGCTTTGCAAGCCCGGTGCAGGCTGATGCTGTTTAGAAAAATCCTGATGGTAGTACTTGGTTCTTGGATCTTGTAAACCTTCTTGATGCTTCATAATACATCTCCTTGTTTAACAATGCTTTATCCAAAATGGAACAGCTGAACCATCATACGACAGATTAGTACACAACAAAGAAAAGTATCTGTAATTTATGTCATTATTCTAGTTAAAGTTTATTAATCTCAATGGCTTAAAAAAAAAACAATAATCAAATGATGACATCAAACATCCATCCGGACAGATTTCAGAACCGGTAAGTATACGAAACACCGGCAATATGCGCATTCGAACGATAATCGGCTTCACCACGCACATTGCTTGATACATGTGTTCCTTCATCCTGCTGATTCATATGTGTATGCTGAATATGCAGATAGGCATACGATACCGCTACCGTATTCTTTTTATCCACATCATACTTAAATCCGGCACCAAACAGCCAGCGGTTACCATCAGGAATAGTAGACAGACGCGAAGAAGCACTGCGTACTGGTGACTGGTCATAATTCACGCCGAAACGCCACTGCAGATGCGGATTCTGCTGATAGGAAGCACCCACGCCAACCGCATAAGTATCACGCCAGTTTGTGGCAATATGAGTGGTATTCGAAGTAGCGCCATGTACCGGATCAATTGCCTTATCATTCTCAAATTTAATATCCAGAGCATGCAGGCGTGAAGAACGCGTCCAGCTCACATTGCTGAAAACATTCCACTGCGGATTGACCTTCCACATACCATGTACAGATACTACTTCCGGCGTAGTAATCTGTACCTGTGCACCTTCCAGAGCCTTAAAGCCAAACTGCTCAAACAGCGGAGCATAGTTTTCTGCATATCTGCCCATAGGTTTCCAGCGCGCAGTACCGTGCAAATGCTGATTAATCTTCGAACGATAGCTGACACCAACCCGGACATCATCATTAATGTCCCATAACCAGCCGGCATTAAAACCATAGCCCCAGTCATTACCCTTAACTGTTGCGCGTGCATCAAATGCGCCCGGAGCTTTCTGATGTAATACAGATTGCGGTATTCCCGACTGTGCACTGCCTACCGGCGTAAAATCCGCATATTTCTGTACTTCTGCATGCAGGTATTGCGCAATCAGCCCCACACCCAGTGAATGTCTGTCATTAATTTTGTAGGCAACAGCCGGATTAATATTCAATGCCTTTACATTGGTTTTATTCACGTTATAGCGCAATACCGAATCAGAACTATCATTGGTTCTGGCCGCATACGGAATATATACCCCAAGTCCCATACCCCATCTGTCGTTCAGGCGATGGGAAAAATACAGCTGCGGCACCAGTTGCGCGGTATTGGCAATATTGCCATGCTCAGGTCCCTGTACAGCCGCACCGTCTGAAAATGTCCCACGGGCATTACGATATTTAATATCAGGTTTAATCACAAACAGATTAGTATCAAGCTGGGTGCCATCCAGATACGTCAATCCGGCAGGATTATTGACAATGGTTGCCGCATCAGCCGCTTCAGCAGCAGCTGCATTACCGGTTCCAACAGCTGTTACCGACTGTAATCCCAAATGATATCCTGAAGCATATACAGGAGAAACAACTACCGCAGTACTGATTAACACCGCACTTATTTTCATCACAACTGGCAAATGTCTTGTCATTGTGTTTTTTCTCAAACGCATAAAATAAAAAAAGACCTTAATTAAAGGTCAGAAAATAAATAAAAATATTCAGTAAAATTTCAAATTAGCAAAATTTGAGTGTTTATTCTAACTTAAAAAGATAAATAATGCTGATAGATAATCTTTACAATTATTCAAATAGATTAAATTTTTTATAATTGGATACAATTAATTTTCATTCAAATTGCATAAAAAATGCAAATAAAAATTATTATTTTTCAAAGATATAAAATTACCGATATCAGAGATATGCACTGATTAAAACCGGACAGACAAACAAGAGAACTAAACGCATAATAAATTAAATAACAACAAAATTGTATTATTCAGAATGAATTTGAAACATATTTGCCCGATATCATGTTCAGTTTGCTTATACATGACTGACCATTATTTCTGGCTGGTAAGCAAACCACAGATAAACAGATAACTAATGATTACCTGAAAATGAATACCATCCATTCCGCTGTGCCTCACACCAGCGTTTCATTATTCCGCCATCAATATTTGCCCGATTTTGCAATTATTAATTATTTTTTATATAGCAGTTTCAGCATTTATTAGCAAAAATATCCGGCAACCAGCCATTTACAGTAACCAGTGCCAGTGGTTACACTGTCGTATTATTGATTTCCACGGCAGCATAACAATGTTTCAACGTTTGAAACGTACCTGGCCACTATTACTGTTATGGCTGGATCTGATTTACAGTTTCATACTGAATATTGTTGCCAGTATTTCAATGGAACAGACGCCAGTACCGCGCAACAGTTTACCGGTATCACCAGACATTGCCTTTAGCTGGTTACAGGTAATCGCCAACGGCGGTATGGTATTCATTCTCAGCCTGGCTTTTCGTACACTGCTACAGTTAAACCGCGCAGTACAGCAACAGCAGATATGGCCTCTGACATTGCTCAGAGCAGCTGCGCTGCTGATTGTACTGGCATTTAGTTTACCTGCATGGTGGCAATGGTCATGGGCATTATGGTCACTTGCACACGGACAGCTGGTTATAGACTGGCATAATCTGCATTACCTCATCGTTTCCATACTGTTACTTTATCCTGCTCCCCTGTGTCTGTGTTTACTCTGGATCCGCAGCCGGCAGCAGCACAGCAAAGCTGACTCCGGTAGCTCTGCTGAATCTGAAAACACCCAGCCACCAACCTGATTATTCACTACCGTCTTAAGCAAATACTGGCTGCAGACCAAATAGGGTAAAATATGCGCCGGAAATACAGTTGCGGACTTAATTTGCATGAACACACAATCCATTACCGCCTTACTTAACACAATATCCATTCCGGACAGTAACCGTACACTGGGCAGTGAAAAAGCCCTGAGTAATGTTACCGTCACCAGTGACGGCATTCATCTGGATCTTACTTTTCCCTATCCGGTTGCCCATCTGATTGACGAACTGCAACAGCGTATTGATCAGGCCATTACCACTGAATTCGGTGACACACCATTATTTGTTCAGGTACAACTGGCGATAGGCAAACATAAAGTGCAGCCCGGTGTGCAAACCATTGCCGGCGTCAAAAATATTATTGCGGTTGCCTCAGGTAAAGGCGGTGTGGGCAAATCGACTACCAGTGCTAATCTGGCAATTGCCCTGAGCCGCATGGGTGCCCGTGTCGGCGTTCTTGATGCTGATATTTACGGCCCCAGCCAGCCTACCATGCTCGGTGTCGCCGGCCTTGAACCGCGTCAGCATCAAGATAAACTGATTCCGGTCATGGCTGCCGGTGAAATTCAAGTGATGTCCGTTGGTTTTCTGGTTGATACTGATCAGGCAGTTATCTGGCGCGGCCCGATGGTTAGTCAGGCCTTACAGCAGCTTCTGTTTCAGAGCCAGTGGGATGATGTCGATTATCTGATTATCGACTTACCCCCCGGTACAGGCGATATCCAGCTGACACTGGCACAGAAAATTCCGGTTACCGGTGCGGTTGTAGTGACCACACCGCAGGATATTGCTCTGATTGATGCGCGCAAAGCAGTCAATATGTTCCAGAAAGTCAATATTCCCATTTTTGGCGTACTTGAAAACATGTCGGTGCATATCTGCTCTAACTGCGGCCATACCGAATCTATTTTCGGACAGAATGGCGGTAAACAGCTTGCTGATAAACTCGGTGTTCCCCTGCTGGGTCAGCTACCGTTAACACTGGCTGTACGTGAGGCCATGGATAACGGTACCGCCGGCATACTGGCAGAGCAGCAGCCGAAAATAGCCGGCTTGTATGAACAGGCTGCATGGCAGCTGGTGCAGGCGCTGGCAGATCAGGGCAAAGACTATAGCCGGCGTTTTCCCAAAATTGTGGTCGAATAAACCTGCACAGCCAAATACATTTACCGAACCATGCGATAATATTCACAACGGTTGTGACTGCACGGCCGTTTTAACAGCCTGTCTGCATCCGGCACAGCCGTCAGACACAGCAAATTGAATTTAACCTGTTGTAACCAATGACACCCTTGGTGATGCCATTTTATGAACACACCGTTTTGGCCGTTACTGGCCTTGCTTGCCGATGGTCTGGCACATGAAGTCCAGACACTGGCAGGCATTCTGAATAAAAAAATACCGCAGCTCAATGCAGCATGGCAGGATATGCCTGCCCATATCCAGAATCTGCTGCGTCAGCGTAATGGTGTCTGGCAGCTAACTAAAACTCTGGCATTAATACCGGAACACATCTTCAATACCAGTGCCCGTCAGTACGGGTTTAATCCGCAGCTGCTGGAGCAGACCACATCGACCAACAGCGTCCTGCTGGAGCAATTGCGCTATGCACCGGTAAATACAGCGCCGCAAATCTGTCTGGCTTATGAGCAGACTGCCGGGCGCGGACGTCAGGGCAAATCATGGCAAAACCGCATCGGCGACTGCCTTATGTTCAGCCTGAGCTGGTCATTTAAGCGGCCTCAGGCAGAGCTTGGCGGTCTGGCGCTGATAGTAGCACTGGCTGTTGCACAAACTTTACGCGAACTCGGTGTAGCGGCACAAATTAAATGGCCGAATGATCTGATGCTGGATAAAAACAAACTTGGCGGCATCCTGATTGAAACCATAGCGCAACAGAATCAGACTACTGCTGTTATCGGTATCGGCATCAATTTCAGCCTGCCCGATCAGGTAGGCACAGCCACAGCTATTCTGTCCCTTCTGCCACATGCACAGGTAACACAGATTTTTCAGGGTATTCTGGCCAAACTGATACAATATCTGCCGCGGTTTGACCAAACCGGACTAGATTCATTTCTTAATGATTACAACCAGCTGCATCGGGATCAAGGACAAATAGTCCATCTCTTGGCCAATGGCAAGACCATTGCCGAAGGTACCGTTAACGGGATTGCAGCATCGGGGGCTTTATTGCTGCAAACTGCCGACGGAGAACGCCGTTTTGTCACCGGTGAAATCAGTTTGCGCCCGGGGACTGCACAGAATCAGGTAAAAGCCAATGACAGAAAACGTTACCTGCTACTGGATGCCGGCAACAGCAAACTCAAATGGGCATGGGTAGAAAACGGCTGCATACTGGGTTATGGCAAAGCCGCCTACTACGACCTGCAACCCCTGATTCAGGACTGGAACAAACAAGGAGCCGGCGTACAGCGCATTATCGGCTGTGCTGTCTGTGGAGAAGCCCGCCAGCAGCAAATCGCGGGTATTCTGCCTCTGCCAGTACAGTGGCTGCCTTCCATGCCGGAAGCACTCGGCATCTCCAATCATTACCGCAATCCGGCCGAACATGGTGCCGACCGCTGGTTTAACCTCATCGGCAGCCGGCGCTACAGCCGTCAGGCCTGTGTCGTGGTCAGCTGTGGTACTGCTGTCACAGTAGATGCCCTTACCGACACCAACCATTATCTTGGTGGCAGTATCCTGCCGGGTTTTTATTTAATGAAAGAGGCATTATCGCGACGCACTGCTAACCTTAACAGGCCACTGGGCAAACCATACGCTTTTGCCACCACCACCCCGAATGCCATGGCCAGCGGCATTATGGACGCAGTCTGCGGGGCTATTGTGCTGATGCATGCGCGCCTGCAACAGAAAATCGGTGCCGGTAAACCTGTCGACATTATTATTACCGGCGGTGGTGCCAATAAAGTGGCTCAGGCACTCCCTAATACATTTGTCTTAGACAACCGCATTGAAATTGTGGATAATTTAGTGATTTACGGTTTACTAAACTGGGTTGAATACGCATGAAATGGCTGTTTGCAATTTTGGTAGCACTCAATATCATTGTTTTCGGCAGCATGATAGCAGGGAAACTGGTACATAGTAATTCTGGTGCACCTGCTGCAGCCAGTGCGGCCAGCCCTGAAACAGAAGCTGTTGCACCAGCCAGTCCGGACATCAGTGTACGGCAGGCAACAGAAACTGAAACTGTTGCCGGCAGCAATACAACAGCAGCTAAAGCTGCCAGCAAAACAGAAACTACTGCTGCGCCCAAAACAACTACTGCCGCTACTACTACTGCTTCCGACAACACTGACAAACAGCCTGCTGCTCCGGCCAATACCTGTACTGCCACTGTTACCCTGCCGGAAGACGATTTTCATCGTATCAAAGGCCTGCTTACTCACTGGCCGTTTACCACCAGCCGCTTTATAGAACAGGTCAGCGCTCCGGCCAAAACCCGTCAGACAGCTGCTCCTACCCGCTACATGGTTGCCCTCTCTTCCGGTAATGACAGCAGTATACGTGCCCGTCTGCAGGAACAGGGATTTGACTACGGTGTTAATCAGGGTAAAGTCAGCCTTGGCGTATTTAACCGCCGGGAAGATGCAGAAGGCTTGATGGCGCGAGCCAAAATGCAGGGATTCAGTGACGCCTTTATCACCACATTGGGCGGTAGCAGCGACAGTGACAGCCAGTCATCCGGCAGTTCCGCTACCAGCATTGCCAAAATGCGCGTTGTATTCAGTGGTGTAGACAACTCAGCTATGCAGGACATCAACGCCATTACCGGTCGTTACGGCCGGATGCAGCGTAGTGGTAAATGTCATTAAGCCGGCACCTATCCGCTTAAATATTCATGAGTACCCGTGCAGTTATCCTGAAAAACATATCCGCTAATCTACTGCTGCAACTGATAACTGCACTGGGCGGATTCATCCTGCCGCCGTTAATTGTTGTAACCTATGGTTCAGCAACCAACGGTATGCTGGCCTCTATCAAACAGTTTATTGCCTACCTGACTTTACTGGAGGCTGGCATCGGTGCAGCTGCCGTCGTAGCCCTTTATCAGGCGCTAACAGCACAGGATAACCAGCTGCGTAACCGCATTCTCGCAGCCGCCCATCACTTTTACCGCATCTCCGGCTGGCTGTTTGCCGTCGCATTACTGATACTGGCTATCCTGTTTGCCTGGCTTACCCACACCGAAATCAGTGCCAGCCTTACCTTTTACATGGTACTGATAATGGGTGCCGTGAATATTCTGGATTTTTTCTTTTTCGGCAGCTACCGTGCCTTACTTACTGCCGACCAGAAAACCTATATCATCTCCGCCATTCAGGCTGGCAGCATCTTCGTTAACATCGTCGTATGCTACTGGCTGATTCGTAATGGCTATAGTATTCTGACTGTTCAGTTTATCTCTACCCTGATACAGGCGAGTAAATTTCTGTTGTACCGTCACTATGTAAAACACCACTATCACAATCTGAACCAGCATTACGACAAACATAACGCGTATAAGCTGCAACAAACATGGGATGCCCTTACCCATCAGCTAACCGGTCTGCTGATATTCAGCTCACCACTGGTACTGATTACTTTTTTCCTGTCACTGAAAGACGCCAGCATCTACGCCGTTTATGCGTTGATTTTCGGCGCCATCAAAATGGCCTTGCAATCACTGTCACAAGGCATGCAGGCTATTTTCGGTCATAGCCTTACCACAGATATCCAGCGCACCCGTCAGAATTTCTGCCGCTATAATCGTCTCTTTATGTGCTTTCTGGGCTGGGTCTATACATGCACTGGCCTGTTGCTGGTGCCCTTTATTCAGCTTTATACCCGTAATATGACCGATGCCAACTACCATCAGCCCGTGCTGGCTGCCCTGTTTTTACTGGTGGGCATTATTGAAAACAGCCGTATTCCGAGTATGACCATGATCATGGCAGCCGGTCGTTACAAAGACACCAAACCACAGGCACTGATCGAAGCTGCTCTGAACATTACCTGCTCAGTATGCTTTATACAGATATGGGGCAGTGCCGGCATTTTACTTGCAGCACTGATATCATTTCTTTACCGCAGCAGTGAAATGGTGCATTACACCAGCAAACACATTCTGTCCCTGCCCTGCACCCGTGCCTATCTGCTGTGGCTGACAGTTTTTGCTAGCATCGCCATTATCCTCACTATTGGCTGGCATCCGGTAAACAGCATCAGTGTACATACCTTTATCGATTGGATTAAACTTGGCTTTATTACCGGTCTGAGCACCGCCATACCCTTTGGCATCCTGTTAATTCTGATTTATCGCCGGCCTGCCCAATGATACCCAAACTGATTCACTATTGCTGGTTCGGACCTCAGCCACTGCCTGCCACCACCCGACAATATATTGCCAGCTGGCGCCAGTTTCTGCCCGATTATCAAATTCAGCTGTGGAACGAACACAATTTTGACTACCAGGCTAACGCTTACACCCGTTCAGCCTATGCTGCCGGAAAATATGCCTTTGTAGCCGATGTCTGCCGTATTCAGGCACTTTATCAGCATGGCGGCATCTATCTGGATACCGATGTACAGATGATTGCCTCATTCGACCCGTTTCTGCACCATCACTGCTTCACCGGTTTCGAACAAGGCATGAATCCCTATACCCGCGAACTTACCTGTAACCCTCAGGCCGGCGTAATGGGTTGTGAAGCCGGCAGCATTCTTATGCAGGATATCCGGCAACAGTATCAGAATCTTGAATTCAATCCGCAGCAGCTTATTACCATCAACCAGTTATTTAAACAAATATACCAAAAGCATGGAATTATCCTTAACGATCAGCGACAGGAAATTCCCGGCTATGTCTGCGTTTATCCAAGTGATTACTTCATGGCCAAAAATGCCTATACCCATGAACTGAACCGTACTGCTAATACTGTCTGCATTCATCACTACGACGGTACATGGCTTAATGACAGTAAAGGCGTCAACCGGCTCAAACGCAGAATCCTGAACACTCTGCGTACTACACTTGGCGCCCGTAACAGCCAGAAACTGATAGCGCTGCTCAAACGGAAAAACCGATGAACACCAGTACTGACAATACCCCGATTGATTTTGTTCTGCCATGGGTAGACAACAGCGATCCGGACTGGCTGGCTGCAAAAAACCACTATCAGCCACAGCATCAGGGACACAGTGACGCGACCAGTAATAACCGTTATCAGGATTTCGGCACCCTGCGTTATGTGCTGCGCTCCATTGAAAAAAACTGCCCGTGGTATCACAAAATTTACCTGATAACCGCCGATCAGCAGCCACCATGGCTGAAAACCAGCCATCCGAAAATCGAAATTGTCAGCCACCGGCAACTGTTTATCCGCCCGCAGAATCTGCCAGTATTCAACTCCTCAGCCATCGAAATGAATCTGGTTAACCTTAAAGGCCTGAGTGAACAATTTGTTTATCTTAACGACGACACCGTCATTTTGCGTCCTGTCCCGCGTGAGCGGCTGTTTCAGCACGGGCTGCCGGTAGACTTTCTCTGTCATGGCTGGCTAAAGCGCGGCAGCCTGTTTCGCCGTCTGCGCGGCCGCAACAGCTGGGTAGATGCACTGAATAACAATATTGCCCTGATTAACCGCCTGTATCAGCCGGCCTCACTGAATAAACAGCAATTATTTGCCCATAGCTACAGTTTGCGTGAAAAATTCAGCAATTTCCTGCTCAAATACCTTTACCGCCATTATTTTTGGTTTGCTCACTGGCATCTGCCCCAGCCGTACACCCGCAGTACCCTGCAACAGGTTTATCAGCACTTCGAACCGGAAATACTTGCCAGCACCGCAAACCGCTTCCGCGCCGGTAACGACCTCACCATCTACCTCAATCGCTACTGGCAACTGGCCAGCGGTGCATTCATACCCCAAAAACACAACGACGGCTTCGTGCGCAACATCAGCAACATCACCGAGCTGAATAACGCTATCCATTATCTGCATCACCACCCGGAAATCCGTTTTGTCTGTCTCAACGATACCTACACCAGCAACAACAGCACCGAACTGGCACAACTGCACGCTGCTCAAAGTGCATTTTACGAGCACTACCTGCCCGATCCGGCCTCATTTGAGCAAAACAGCCAGCAGCCATCATCACAGTATAAATAGATATAAATGTAAAAAAAATCAGCAACTATCTTTGATGTAACAGCATAAACCTGCACCCGCCGTCATTCGAGAGGCACCTGCCTGCATTGTTGCGATATAATAAACAAATCTTGACAAACCATTAGCATAGGCATCCATCACTGCCACAACCATGAAAACGCGCCCTTTTTCCGTTCTGCTTTCCTTATATGCACAGGAACATCCCGACTGGCTCAGCGCCTGTCTGGAAAGCCTGTGTACGCAGAGCATACAGGCCGACGAAATCATCATGGTACTGGATGGTGCCGTAGGTACTGAACTGCATAGCGTACTGAACAGCTATCAGACCCGGCTGCCTCTGAAAATCGTCCCCCTGCCGCAGCATGTCGGTCTCGGACATGCCCTTAATGCCGGACTGGAACACTGCCAGCATGAATGGATCATGCGCATGGATACTGACGACATCTGCGCACCCGGACGGTTTGAATACCAGTGGGCATATATCCTGGAAAACCCCGATATCGCCCTGTTCAGCGGGCAGATAGCTGAATTCAGCACAACCCCTGAACTAAGCGGCACAGTCAGGCAGGTACCTCTTACAGACAGTGCTATCCGCCATTATGCTCAGTGGCGCAACCCGATTAATCACATGGCTGCGGCCTACCGCAAAAGTGCGGTACAGGCAGTAGGCGGCTATCAGCATCACCAATGGATGGAAGATTATAACCTGTGGCTGCGCCTGCTGGCGGCCGGCTATCAGGCAGCAAACCTGCCGGAAACCCTCGTGTATGCCCGTGCCGGCCACAACATGCATGCCCGCCGGCGCGGGCTGCGCTACCTTCGCAGCGAATGGCAGCTGCTGCGTCTTAAACACCGCCTCAAAAGCCAGCCATTACTGCCGGCACTAAGCTGTTTTGCCCTGCGCGGCAGCAGCCGTCTGCTGCCCACCAGCCTGCTGGGCAACCTCTACCAACATTTGCGCCTGAACAAATAAAAAACAATTATGCGAAGTTTACTGTCCTATAAAAGCCGTCTTTTCTTCGGAACCCTGCTGGTAATGCTACTGCCACTGGCCATCATGGAGCCTATTAAAGGCTTTGCTCAGGGACGTGCTGCTTTCATCACCAGCATAATTCTTGCCGGTATTGCCCATATTCTGACAACCAAATCTTTATCCGTATTCAGCAACTTTCCCGGCAGAAAATCCGCAGTAATTGCTTTGCCGCATGCTTTCTTCTGGTTTTTCGGCATGTGGATGACGGCCAAATTCTTTAACCTGCCCTATACCGTATGGTTTTTATTCATGGCAGGCTGTCTGTCCCTGTTTCTGTGTATTTCTTATATCTATTACCGCAACAAATTCATAACAACCTACGCATACCTGCCCTACGGACGTGCCAGCAACGCCGATCAGCTTCCCAACGTCAACTGGATAAAATTAACCAGCCCTTGCCTGCCTGAGACCTCTGTCATTAACGGCATTGTTGCCGACCTGCACGAACCTGAGCTCGACAACCACTGGCAGAAATTTCTTGCCCGGCAAACCCTCAATGGCATGCCTGTCTACAATATTCGTCAGGTAGAAGAATTTCTTACCGGACGGGTTAAAATTCATCACCTATATGAAAATGATCTTGGTTCTTTGCTGCCTTCACCAACCTATGTATTGATTAAACGCGTATTCGACATCGTTCTTATCCTGCTATCTGCCCCTGTTACCCTGCCGGTAATGCTTATTACTGCCATTGCCATCAAACTTGAAAGCCCGGGTAACATCCTGTTCCGGCAAAACCGTGTAGGACGCAGCGGCAAAGAATTCTGTATTTATAAATTTCGCAGCATGTGCAGCGATTCAGAGAAAAACGGTGCCCGCATGGCGCAGCTTGGGGATGCCCGCGTCACCCGTATCGGACACATCATCCGCAAAACCCGCATCGACGAACTGCCGCAATTCTGGAACATCCTGAAAGGTGACATGAGCCTGATTGGTCCTCGTCCTGAGCAAAAAGTATTTGTCGACCAGTTTATTCAGGAAATTCCCTTTTATGACTACCGCCACATTGTCAAACCCGGTATTTCCGGCTGGGCGCAGGTTACTCAGGGCTACGCTGCCGACACCGAACAAACCCAGATAAAAATCGAACATGATTTTTACTACATCAAACATTTTTCCTTCTCACTCGATATACTCATATTCTTCAAAACCCTCAAAACCATGCTCACCGGCTTCGGCGCACGCTAACCCAGCCATCCCCATACAAAACGCTACCAGTAAAACCTTACCGGTAGCGTTGCAATACACAAACAGAAACCCATAAATCCAACAAAAAGCAAACCATGAACATCAAAACAGCCAAGCAGTAATACTCATAACATCGCTTAAACTTCTATTTTCCGCCATTTTCTATAATCTATTCAATTCCTTTAATTACATACCAATCAAAATCTGCCTGCACTGCGCATCCATATACACGTATCAAAAAAATAATAATCACATCCATTGCCGAATCGAATATCAATCTATAGCAATTAGCGCATAACATGCCACAACCAAATCTATGCATAACCAATTATCAAAACGCAATATTATTCATATATAAATATTTATTCTCCATATATAACATATCCTGACAATATAATTATTTCACAAACCTTATTTAGTCATTAACAATTATCAAATAACAGAAAATTTAAACACCAAACAACATTCAGCCATTCCCTGAATGTAAATAACATGTTAATTTATCTTTATAAAATAGAGAAACAAGACTACTTATGAAATCTGGATATAAAAAGATTGTGCTTATCGTGGTGCTGCTGTGGCAGGTGTTGCTGCTTGCCGGCTGTGACCATGATTTAAGCAAAGAGCCGGAGAAAAAAGTCGTTGAGCAAGTACCACAACCATTCCGTAATCAGGATAGCCGCGGGCGTTATGACACCATTGGCAAACTAGGTACTCAATCCATCAGCATCCCTGCTGGCGTGATTGATGGCTGGGCACGATATATGGGCGATCCGGGCGATTTTGCTGATCCGAAAATCAAAGCCAGATACCAGCGGCCACCTAAAACCTATGATTTACCAATTGAATCATTTGGCTTTCTGTATCGTATTACCGATGGCGATGTCTATACCTCTTTCCGGAAAACAGAAGAGGATTATCGCCACGATAATGAAACCTTAATCCCGTATGGCAAGCCTTTCCCTTGGGCAAGCGTAAGTGTCTATGGTCAATATGATGCTACTGCACCGTTGAATTTTAATTTTACGGTCCAGGATGACTTCAGAGTATCAAAAGAAATTTCAAATATTGATTATATTCAGCAGCCACAACCGCTGTATGGCCTAACCGTATATCGGGCAAATAATGGTATTGATCCGGAAACCGGCGAGCCGTGGAAATCGGATACCCTTACCAAAGATAGAATGATTAAAAAAGATCAGGCCGGCAATATTAAAACCTATATCAAGTGTGAATTTACCCATCATATAGATTCCTGTGACCATATGTTTTATAACGATGACTGGCATATCCAAGTATGGATTAGTTACAGCCGTACTTATCTGCCGCAGTGGCAGGAAATGGAGGGCAATATTATCAAAATACTGGATAGCTGGCGCGTAAGCCGGGAAGGCAAGCTGCTGGGTAAACAGATTGGTAAGGCTTAGTTTTTGATAGTGGTACAACCTATTGGTTATCTTAGGGAGAAGAGCATGTTAGAAGCACAAAAAGTAAGCAGAAGTGAAATTCAGGTATGGCGTAAACAGATTGAAAATGGAGATTTATCCGATGTTGGCGAGGTGTATCAGCAACTGGCCAAACGTGGCTATCATTATGCTGAATGGGCCTATGGGGTAGCTTCTGCGAATACCATTACCGGTAATGGCGCACTGGAATTTATGCAGACGGTGGCGAATAAACATAATCATAATTTAACGGCCGATGAAACTAATAAGATTCGCCGCGCTGGTTAAGCTTATTTAAATGTAAATATTTATTAATATATTCTATATGCATAAATACTGAACTTTTGCTTAATATTTAATTTAAAACAATAAAAATTCTAAAATGGCATTTTTTTTATTTTCTTTTGGTAAAGTTTCTGTTAATTTTTATCCTGTGAAATAGAGAATCAAGGCTGCTTATGAAGTCTGGATATAAAAAGATTGTGCTTATCGTGGTGCTGCTGTGGCAAGTGTGGCTGCTTGCCGGCTGTGACCATGATTTAAGCAAAGAGCCGGAGAAAAAAGTCGTTGAGCAAGTACCACAACCATTCCGTAATCAGGATAGCCGCGGGCGGTATGACACCATTGGCAAACTAGGTACTCAATCCATCAGCATCCCTGCTGGCGTGATTGATGGCTGGGCACGATATATGGGCGATCCGGGCGATTTTGCTGATCCGAAAATCAAAGCCAGATACCAGCGGCCACCTAAAACCTATGATTTACCAATTGAATCATTTGGCTTTCTGTATCGCATTACCGATGGCGATGTCTATACCTCTTTCCGGAAAACAGAAGAGGATTATCGCCACGATAATGAAACTTTAATCCCGTATGGCAAGCCTTTCCCTTGGGCAAGCGTAAGTGTCTATGGTCAATATGATGCTACTGCACCGTTGAATTTTAATTTTACGGTCCAGGATGACTTCAGAGTATCAAAAGAAATTTCAAATATTGATTATATTCAGCAGCCACAACCGCTGTATGGCCTAACCGTATATCGGGCAAATAATGGTATTGATCCGGAAACCGGCGAGCCGTGGAAATCGGATACCCTTACCAAAGATAGAATGATTAAAAAAGATCAGGCCGGCAATATTAAAACCTATATCAAGTGTGAATTTA
>NZ_JAAEDS010000018.1:0-64582 GCF_013344955.1 Snodgrassella sp. ESL0324
TATCGGGCAAATAATGGTATTGATCCGGAAACCGGCGAGCCGTGGAAATCGGATACCCTTACCAAAGATAGAATGATTAAAAAAGATCAGGCCGGCAATATTAAAACCTATATCAAGTGTGAATTTATCCAGCATAAAAATTTTTGTAATCATATGTTTTATAACGATAACTGGCATATCCAAGTATGGATTAGTTATAACCGTAGTTATCTTCCGCAGTGGCAGGAGATGGAGGGCAATATTATCAATATACTGAATAGCTGGCGGGTAAGTCGGGAAGGCAAACTGCTGGGCAAACAGATTGGTAAGGCCTAGTTTTTGATAGTGGTACAACTTGTTGATTATCTTAGGGAGAAGAGCATGTTAGAAGCACAAAAAGTAAGTAAAAGCGAAATTGAGGCATGGCGTAAGCAGATTGAAAATGGTGATTTATCCGATGTTGGCGAGGTGTATCAGCAACTGGCCAAACGTGGCTATCATTATGCTGAATGGGCCTATGGGGTAGCTTCTGCGAATACCATTACCGGTAATGGCGCACTGGAATATATGCAGACGGTGGCGAATAAAAATAATCATACTTTAACGACCGATGAAATCAATAAGATTCGCCGCGGCATGGCCTTGGGCTATCTGGAAATGCTGGAGAAAAAGGCCGGTTCAGGTAGTGTCAATCAGGATATTACTTATCAACAAATGAAAGAGTTCCATATTAAGGTATTTGAAACTAATAATGTTGATATTAACTACTGGACGCTATATGAGCCGATGCGCTTGATCGAACGCTATGCTTCAGCCAAACTGCCCAATGGGCAGGCACTTACGGGCGAAGATATTGTCGAATTAATGTGGGAACATATGTGGAAAACCGGAGGTACCAGCATAAAAGGCTTGGATTGTAGTTATGAGCTATTTAATATAGTGAAAGATATTAAAAGTGGTTATATCTATATTAATAAAACAACTGGAATGCCAACATCAACAACCAAAATAAATATATTCTGGAGTTATCAGCATTTAGGTACAGACCAAATTCCACCATATGCGGAACATGATGGCTATGCAAAAATTGCTATTTCTGCTTCTGATCAGGCTTTGGCTGCCAATTGGATAAAAAACACTCAAATGGCTGATTCATTAAAGGATTTTTTAGCAGAAAAAGCACTCGAGGGTTCACAAAATTTATGGTACAAGGAATATGCTCCTCCATCTTATCAATCTACAGGCAGCTATTTTGCCAACAAGAAAAATACCGACGCTTCACTACAGCAGTTTAGATTCAACTGGTCATTAGTGGGAGGCAAAGGGTTAACGCAATGGGTTATTGCAGCAGTATTAAATACCAATAGTATTAATTCATCTAACCCGCGGGTTAATAGTATTAATCACGCTAATTTTGCCGAAAAAGGAGTAGGATTTGTCTTTGATCCGGTAAATGGTCATCGCCAGGAAATTGCCGGCCAGCCGGGCAAATTTGAATTTAAATACCAGCTGGCGTTTATCGATGAGCTGCCGGAAAAATTATTATCGCAGTTGCAGACATGGGAAAAACAAGGCAATCAACAAATGGTATCGCTGTATCTGAATGCACTGATGCAGCTTAATCCGGTGGTGATACTTAATCCGGACAAAATGCCGGCGGTACGTAAAATTGATGATGTAGGTAAAGAATGGATTAAGGTGCGCACCTGGATGATTCAGGAGATGCGCCTTGCTCAGGCAAATGAATATAAAAAAGTATTAGAAGGTAAAGGTCGAGGTCCTGAAAATTCGGCTTTAATAATGGGACAAACTTATAATTCTAAACAACAAAAATCATTAGTTGATTCGATTCGTAAACAGTACAAATTCGGCGCCGAAGATGCGATTGTGTTTCGTGATGAGCAGACCGGGCAAAGCTGGAGTACCGATGCCGATGCTGGCGATGACGCCCATCAGGTGGTGATGCTGGGCAATGGTAATACCAAGGTAGTAGGCGGCAAGCTGGCGGATGTGATTTTTGGCGGCAAGGGCAGTGATGATATCTCTGGCGGAGAGGGTGATGATTATCTGTTTGGCGGTGCCGGCAATGATACGCTCATGGGCGGTAAGGGCAATGATATTCTGGTGGGCGGTGATGGCGCAGACAAGTATTATTTTAACAGCGGCGATGGTAAAGATGAGATTTATGATTCTGACGGCAAGGGCAGTATTTTTATTGATAATCAACAATTTTCAAAAATAAAATGGACAGCAAAAGAAAATGATGTCTGGATTTCGGCCGACAATAAATGGCACATACATCTGGATAATATCACCGGCAATCTGGTGATTCAGTCGCTGGAAAATAAAGATGATGTTTTAACCATTGTCGGCTGGGATTATATGAGCGGCGGCAAGCT
The DNA here is from genome assembly GCF_013344955.1 of Snodgrassella sp. ESL0324. Classification (NCBI taxonomy): domain Bacteria; kingdom Pseudomonadati; phylum Pseudomonadota; class Betaproteobacteria; order Neisseriales; family Neisseriaceae; genus Snodgrassella; species Snodgrassella sp. ESL0324. Next base: position 2,379 of record NZ_JAAEDS010000018.1, read on the forward strand.
TGGTATCAGGCTGCCCAAATTCAAGGACAGTAATAACAATAAAATCAATAAAATTATTGGCGACTGGCGCACCAAAATTATTCATGAAGAAGGCTACTTTGAGCTGGACGAGAGTTTAGCCGGCCAATATTACTGGGGTTGGAAAAATCGCAATGCCAAAGGTGCGATTATTGGTGGTGTGGTAGAAAAAGGCTTTGAAGATGTGATTAAAGGCACAGACGGCGCCGATGAGATTAGTGGCCTTGATGGAGGAGATGCGATTGACGGCATGGCCGGCAACGATATTATTCTCGGCGGCGATGGCACGGATTTGCTTGCTGGAGGTGGCGGCTCCGACATCATCAAAGGCGGTGCCGGTGATGATTTTATCTGGGCTAATAATCATTTAACCATTGGTAATCGTGTTCGCCCGGATGAGCGCTGGACGATGCCGGCTGATGGTAAAAAACTGATTTATGCCGGCCCGAACTGGGGCATATATATTAATCAGCGAGGCCACATGATAACTTCTGGTCTTTATAGAGGAAGTGATGATGCTGCGGATGTGGGTGGAGACTTTTTATATGGTGGTGATGGCAATGACTATATTGTAGGCGGTAATCTGAATGATTATATTGAGGGTGATTCAGTAGCATCGGGCAGCACAGAACAGGGTGACGATACCATCTATGGTATGGCTGGTAATGATCATATTGTAGGCGGTAAGGGTAATGATCTTATATATGGCGATGGTATTCTCAGGCCAGGATTTCTGAATTCTCTGGATGGTGCCTTACATGGGGATGATTATATTGATGGCGGTGATGGCGATGATGGGATAGCTGGCGGTGGCGGCAATGATGTGATTATTGGCGGCAATGGTGATGATAATATATATGGCGATGCTGACAGTTATGAAACAGGGAAAATGCTGGACGCTAAATATCATGGCAATGACACCATTTATGGCGGAGCCGGTAATGACCAAATCTCTGGTGGTGGCGGTGATGATTATTTATATGGTGGTGATGACGACGATATAATCTGGGGCGATGCAGCGAATGCCAAAGAACCCCATCCGGAGCTTAATGGTAACGACCATATATGGGGCGATGCCGGCAATGATATTCTGGATGGTGGCTATGGCGATGATGTGATTCATGGCGGTGATGATAATGACAAGATTTCTGGAGGCGCCGGCAATGATGAACTGTATGGCGACGATGGCGATGACAAAATTGATGGTGACTGGTTAGATAAAGATATTGCTGAACATGGTAATGACTTTATTGATGGTGGTGCCGGCAATGATCAGCTAGCCGGTGGTGGCGACGACGACTGGATTATCGGTGGTGATGGCAATGATATACTATGGGGTGATGATGCTCGTGAAGGCCATGAGCTGAATACCACCATGACGGGGAATGATTATCTTTCCGGCGGCGCTGGCAATGACATGATTTTTGGCGGCTATGGCGATGATACACTGGATGGCGGCATCGACGATGACATCCTCTTTGGTGGTGGCGGCCGCGATACCATTTATGGCGGCGATGGTGATGACCAGATATCCGGTGATTTCAATTCTGGTGTCGGTATGGATATTGTGGCTACAGACAATAGCTATAACGATACTATTTACGCTGGTAACGGTAATGATCTGGTGGTGGGGCAGCTGGGTGATGACCTGATTTATGGCGGCGCGGGTAATGATAAGTTATTCGGTGATCAGGGCTGGGGAAATCCCAAAGAAAACCGGCTGCAGGATAATGGTAATGACACCATCTATGGCGAAGAAGGTGATGATTATATAGATGGTGGCTATGGCAATGATTACCTTGATGGTGGTACCGGCAACGACACCGTTTTTGGCGGTGGCGGCAATGATGTGATCTATGGCGGGGAGGGCAATGATTTCCTCAGCGGCGGTAATGCGATGAATATAAATGATACAGATACGGCCGGTGGTAATGATACGATACTTGGCGGCGACGGTAATGATACGATACTTGGCGGCGAAGGCGATGATCTGCTACAGGGCGATGAAGGAAATGATTACCTCAGCGGCGGTAATGGTAACGACCGGCTTTACGGCGGCGACGGGCTTGACTGGCTGCTTGGCGGCAAAGGCAATGACTATCTGAATGGTGGTACAGGTGATGATTACTTTGTGTTCAATAGTGGTGACGGTGTTACCACAATTGAGGATTACAGCGGGCAGTCGGTAGTGATTGTGGATGTGCCACTGGATCATCTGTCCATCAGTGCTTACAACAAAGGCATTAAAGTAACCAATGGAGTTAATGGGGATGTAATCTATCTGGTTGGCTATTATCTGGATGGACGTGCCAACAGCCTGGATATGAATAAATTATTATTTGCCCAGCCTAATGGTGGTAATTATTATATAACGCGCTCCTTACAGCAGTTTGCTGATAACATACAGCATCATAATGCCGCCAGGTACGACCGCATTATTGAAGGCAATGATAGGGATAATGAGCTTTTTGGTACGGCCGGCAAGGATTTGATGTATGGCTATGGCGGTAATGATATTTTACATGGCTATGACGGCAATGATTTGCTTGATGGCGGCGACGGCAATGATATTCTGTATGGCGGTGCCGGAGATGATCAGTTATTTGGTGGCACCGGCGAGGATATTCTGGAGGGAGGCAGCGGTAATGATTTGCTGGTTGGCGGTAGCTGGCAGCGGGATCGTTATGTATTCCGGGCTGGTTATGGACGCGATGAGGTGATTGACCAGGCAGCAAATGAATCGCAGGGTGATATTCTGGATTTTGCTGACTACCGTAGTGATGAATTGCGGCTAAGCCGGAATGGGGATGACCTGCTTATCGGCCATATTGGTTCACGTGATCAGGTACGGCTGGATAACTGGTTTGCGGATGCGTCATACCGGCAGTATCAGATTCATACTGCGGATGGTATGCACTATACAGCCGAACAGGTACAGCAATTGGTAGGAGCAATGGCTACTTTCTCCAGAGGCAGCAGTGAAGGCCGGATATGGGCGGCAGATGAGGTGAAGCAGTTTGCCCCGCCGAATATTCTTGCCGCCAACTGCGGTTAAGCCAAAAGCACTGTAGTATTGACAAGCCTGCAAATTATATTTGCAGGCTTTTTATTGTGGATAAAGATAGCTGAAACTAAGCCATAATAAATATTATTTCCCTTAACCCTGAAATTTTCAGGTAACGATAAAAACATTTCGATTCAATACCAACAGGCTATAAAAATATTTTGTACCCTGTCGTTGTATATGGCATCTGCTATCTAGGCTAATAAATTATGTTTTTCTGGCAGATGATATTAAATTCCTGTATCTGGTAGTTTGATTAATAAAACTAGCGCCAGGGTTTTAAAATCAAGCAATACGAGGAGCAGAGTAATTGTTTCCGGGCTGATTATCTATACTGCTGATATCATTTGCTATTACGAGAAAAAACCACTGCCGGCCTGAATTTAGCGGTTTGCTATTTGGCTAAATTCGGGCAATCATCTGATAAGTTATACCGGTTAATAATAACCGTATCTATTCTAATTCAATACTATAAACTGACTATCATTCACCCAGTATTTTCAATGTTTTAATTATCTGTATTCTAATTATCATTATTCAGGGGATGATCAAACAACCATGAATTAATCAGAGCTAATGGTTCTCTAATAAGAGAAATATAGTTCCTGTAATTTCTGAAACTTAAAGGTGCAGATAAGCCGGATACATCTTTTACTCCTGATCTTTTAGCTAACATGATAGAACGCAATAAGTGAAAATCATTGGTAACTACCACGGTTTTACCTAATGGTAATACTTTATTCGCATAAACAAACTGCTGAGCAGTACGTGTTGATTTATCTTCAAGATAAACCCTTGAGGCATCAATCCCGTTATCAATTAAATAACCAGCCATAACGCTTGCTTCTGTTGCCGGCTCGCCTTCTCCTTGTCCTCCGCAAACAACTACTTTGGTATTAGGGTTATTTTTCAAATAAACCAGAGCTTTATCTAAACGCCCTTTTAAAACAGGATGAGGTACTGCAGGATTACCCATTACCTGAGCACCTAAGATAACCATAGTATCAGCATTGTCTGCTGCTTTTTGCCGGGCGTAGAGATGAATAATGACATTACAGATAATAAAATAAGCTAAAACAATTATTACAAACCAATGAACCCATTTATAAATATTCATAATGCTTTTATTCATAACTATCCGTAAAATAATTGTTAATCAGTTCTATAAATTGAAAACAAATAACGCTATAACGTAAAATATGTCAGGGACTATAGCAACTAATCAGCATTTTATCCACAATAACAGCTACGATTTTATTACTCAAAATTTTGCAATGAATATCCAAACATAATTCCTGTCTTCTGCTATTAATTGATAACCGCTGATAAAACTGCCATGATTATTCAAGAGACAGCTTTTGCTTCAATTGCGCTGCGCAATCTCTGGCCATCTGTTTAAACTCATCAGCTTCAGCTTTTAAAAATAGTTTATCTGTAAATTGTTCAAATTCTTCCAAATTACCTATCAGACTCCCATTGTAAACAAGTTTTATTTCTCCCTGTAAATAAACTGTAAAAATAAAGGCTTTTATTGAATGGCATTTTTTATAAACTATATTTTTTATTTTTTTTATATCCAGTTCAATTGAGCCAAACATTAAATCTTCCGGCAATACACTGATTTTAGTATTCGTGATAGATAACTGCCTTTTTACAAATAAATTTTTTGGTAATTGCTTAATATTAGTGTCTTGCAAGTATAAATCGCCATTTAATTTTAAATTGTCTGGCAATTTTTTAATTGAGGAAGAACTCAGCCAGAGATCTCCTTCTACTTTTAAATCAGAAGGTAATGTTTTAACTCTGGTATTACTCAAAAACAACTCATTTTTTACAAATAAATTTTTTGGAAGCTTCTTAATCTTCGTTCTGTATAAATCTAAAGTTCCATTCACATTTAAATTATCCTGAATTTTTTTAATCTTTGTATTATGTAAGTCTAAATCACCGCCAATATGTAAATTTTTCGGTAATTTTTTTAGTTTTGAAGAACTTAAATTAAGATTACCGGCAACTTTTAAATTCTCAGGCAATGTTTCGATTCTGGTACAGCTCAGATCAAGATCTCCGCCAATAGTCAAATTATCCGGCAACTTTTTTATAGGGACATAACGTAAAGTCAGATCACCTTTTAACCCGAGATTATCCGGTAGCTGTTTTATTTTGGTATAACTCAGATATAAACTATTTTTTACTTCTATATTGGCAGGCAGTTGCTTTATCTTGGTAATACCTAAACCCAGACTTGAGCATTGTACATTTGAATGTTTTAATAATTTTTTGACTTCAGTACCATGCAATCTAAGATATCCGTTTACAATCAGATTATCCGGCAACTTTTTTATTTTTGTAAAACCCAAATCCAAACAATGGTTAATGGTTAAATTATCGGGTAGATTTTTAATTTTAGACCCGCATAAAGAAATACCCTTTTTCACCGTTAAATCATTTGGTATTTTCTTTATTCTGGTACCGTATAAATCCAACTTACCCCCAACCTTTAAATTTCCAGGTAACTTTTTAATTCGGGTATCACTTAAATCTAAATCACCCATAATGTCAAAATTATCTGGCAATTTTTTTACTTTGGTTCCGCATAAATTTAAATTGCCGCTTACAGATAAATTTTCAGGTAGTTTTTTAATTCTGGTACGGGCAATGTTCAGATCACCCTGTATATTAAGATTATCCGGCAATCTGTCAATTTTCGTATCTGACAAATTTAAAGAGCCAGCTACATCAAATCTTTCCGGTATATAGCAAAAATGCGACTCCCGCAAAGCCAAATTTCCTTTTACTTTCAGATTAGCAGGTAATGATTTAACAGGTGTTTGTTCTAAATTCAAATCTCCATTTACGGTTAAATTATCTGGTAATGATGCAATTCTGGTACAGAATAAATCTATAGAACCTTTTACATTTAAATTTTTCGGCCACGCTTTAATCTTAGTTGCGCGCGCACATAAATCACCATTTACGGTTAAATTATCCGGCAATTTTTTTATTGTTGTTAATCGCAAATTGAGATCACCGTTAATAATAAGATTATCCGGTAAATGTTTGATTCTCACTTCATCCAGATTAAGAGATTCCAATATTGTGATTGAATTATCCCCAATACTGTATTTAATCTGCTGTGTATTTAAATATGTGATAAATTGTTCCATAACTTATTTCTCTGTGTCTTCAGCTTAAGTCACTTAATACAAATCAATTGGATGGAGTTGAATTAAAAACATTACAAAATATGTTTATGCTATTTTTAATAAATTACTGCCGGCCAAATATATCTGAGTCACGTACTGGCAAATTCAGCATTTTTTGCAGCTGTCGGCCAGTACTTTGTACATTAAGTTAATTAATTCTGATTTTTTTCTGCAATTCCTCTACGCAATCTCTAGCTGCCTGTTTAAGCTTACCTGCCTGCGGGTCAAGAAATCTCTGGTTAACAAATCGCTCATATTCTTTCAGATTACCAATCAGGGATTTATTCTGAAAAATTTTATATTCACCATTCAAATAAGCTGCAAAGATAGTTTTTCTTTTAGCTGTACAATTTTTCCGGTAAGCAATATTTTTAATCTTTTTAAGATCAAGACTTAACCATTTAAGCTCAAGATTTTCCGGCAGATATCTGATTTGAGTTTTTCTCAGGTCGATGCCTTCTTCAAGTTTCAGATTTTCGGGTAATTTTTTAATTTTGGTATAATTTAACAGCAGTTTTTTACCGACCTGCAAATTTTTGGGTAACTTTTTAATTTTGCTGCCACACAATACCAGATTCTCCCAAACATGGAGATTATCAGGCAAGCGAGAAATTTTTGTTACGTTTATACATAAGTTTTTTATCTCAGTAAAATTTGAGGGTAGCTTTTTTACTGGTGTACAGGCTAAATTTATTCCATTGGCTATATTAAAATGACTGGAAATTTTTTTTATTTTGGTACCCGATAAGTTTAGCTCACCTCCCACTGAAAGATTTTTAGGTAATTGTTTAATTGACGTCCTCTCAATAGATAATTGTTCAATAGATAATTGTCCGCCAACAGTCAGCTTTGCAGGAAATTTTTTGATTTTTGCGTCCTCCAGATTCAGATTTTCATTTATAGTCAGCTCTGCAGGAAATTTTTTGATTTTACAGCTATTCAGGTCCAGACTGGATTGTATTTTTAAATTCTCTGGTACTTTCTTAATTTTATTACAACTTAGATCCAGGCTAATGCAAGTAGCTTTAAAATTTTTAAGTAACTGATTGATTGTACTGCACCCTCTCAATGCTAAACATCCATTGACTCTTAGATTAGCAGGTAATTTTTTGATTTGTGTTCCAGACAAATCCAGATTACCGTTCACCGTTAGATTATCCGGTAATTTTCTGATTTCCGTATAGCATAAATCCAGATCAGCTTTTACCTGTACATCCTTTGGAAATTTCTTAATTTTGGAGGAAGCCAGAATCAGACTACCATCTACTTTCAGATTTTCAGGTAACTTTGTGATATCAGTACGACCCAAATTAAGACTACCCTTGATAGTAAACTTTTCCGGTAGTCGGGTAATTCTGGTTGAAGAAATATCTAAATCTCCGGCAACTGCCAAAGTTTCCGGTAATTCCAGTATATAGGTATTTTGTAAAGATAAATTGCCGTTTATTGTCAGACTTTCTGGTAGCGACTGCACATAGCTGAAGGATAAATCTAATGCACCGCCTATTATAAGCTTTTCCGGCAACGTTATTATTTTGGTATAAGAGGCGTTTAGTTCTCCATGAACCACCAGATTGTCCGGTAATATACTGATTTCAGTACCGGATAGATTCAGATTCCCATAGACAATCAGATTATCCGGTAAATTTCTGATTTTGGTTTCAGAAATATCCAGATTGCCTTTAATAATTAAATTGTCAGGCAGTGATTTTAGACAGGGTTGATAAAAGCACAGATTATCCAGTACCCGGATAACATCATTCTCAACCTTATATTTAATGTTTTTTTGATTTAATATTTCGATAAATTTTTTCATTGATTTAGTATGTTAGCATACTGGTAAAAATTAAGGGAAGGTAACTTAGTTGCATACATTTCCAGAAAGCTGGTATTAATATCATGCAGTTTCAGTATATATTTTCAGTATAAATATCTATTTCTAATTAAAAAGTTACAAAGCTGAATAAGTGCTTTGACTTTATCCGGTCTGGTTTTATTGTCAGCCAGTATTCAATATATTAAGTTTTATGAGTACTGAGTTTTCTCTGCAATTGCTCTACGCAATCCCTGGCTGCCTGTTTAAGCTTACTTGCCTGCGGATCAATAAATCTCTGGTTAACAAATTGCTCATACTCTTGCAGGGTACCAACCAGGTATTCATTCTGAAAAATTTTATATTCACCATTCAAATAAGCTGCAAAAATGGTTTTTCTTTTAGCTGTACAATTTTTCCGGTAAGCAATATTTTTAATCTTTTTAAGATCAAGGCTTAACCATTTGAGCTCCAGATTTTCGGGCAAAAATCTGATTGAAGTTTTTTTCAGGTTTATACCATGATCAAGTTTCAGGTTATTCGGTAGCTTTTTAATCCGGGTATTATTTAACAGCAATGTATTACCAACCTGTAATTTTTTAGGTAATTTTTTAATTCGGCTATTTCTCAGATCCAGATAATCCTCAACATTGAGCTTATCTGGCAAACGGTTAATTTTAGTTTCCTCTATTGCCAGTTTTTTTATCTTGATAAGATTCTGAGGTAATTTTTTTACTTTAGTCAAAGTTAAGTCCAGCCCATTGACTACATTAACATGACTGGGAATTTTTTTAACCGGGCAACCCCATAAATACAGCTCACCTCCTACTGAAAGTTTTTTAGGTAGTTTTTTAATCGGTACCAGCAAAAGAGATAAATCGCCACCAACATGCAAAATTTCAGGCAATTTTTTTATTTTTGCGTCATCCAGGTTCAAATTTCCGTTTATATTCATTTTTTTGGGAAATTTTTTGATTTTGCATTCATTCAAATACAGATTGGATTGGATTTTTAAATTCTCTGGTATTTTTTTGATTTTATTAAAGCACAAATCCAGACTAGTGCATATAGCCCTAAAATTTTTAAGTAATTTATTGATTTTTCGACAGCTTTCCAGACCTAAACATCCATTGACTCTTAGATTAGCAGGTAATTTTTTAATTTTTGTTCCTGATAAATCCAGATCTCCGTTCACCGTCAGATTATCCGGTAATTTTCTGATTTCTGTAAAACGTAAGTTTAAATTATTTTTTACCTGAATATTCTTTGGTAATTTCTTAATTTTGGAGGCAGCCAGAATCAGGCTACCATCTACTTTCAGATTTTCAGGTAACTTTGTGATACGGGTATTACTCAAATCAAGATCATCGGTTATATGCAGATTAGCAGGCAGAGTATTGATACCGCTTTTTTCCAGACAAAGACTGCCTTTTATCGTAAATTTTTCCGGTAATCGGGTTATTCTGGTTGAAGAGGCATCCAGGTCTCCGGCAACAACCAAATTCTCCGGTAATTCCAGTATATAACTATTCTGTAAATATAAATTACCGTTTATTGTCAGATTTTCTGGTAGCGACTGAATATAGCTATAGGATAAATCCAGCGCACCACCAACAATTAGCGTTTCCGGTAAAACTTGTATTTTGGTACGAGAGGCGATAAGTTTGCCCTGAACCACTAAATTTTCCGGTAACACTCTGATTTGTGTACCGGATATATTCAGCTCCCCGCGAAAAATCATATTTTCCGGCAGTTTACTGATTTTAGTATAGGACATATTCAGATTACCGCAGACAATCAGGTTATCCGGTAACCGGCTTATTTTTGTTCTGGAGATATCCAGATCACCTTCAATAATTAAATTATCCGGCAGTGATTTAAGTGGATTTTGATAAAAGCACAGATTATCCGGTACGCGGATAATGTCATTTTCAACTGTATAGTTAATATTTTTTTGGTTTAATATTTCGATGAAATTTTTCATTGATTTAGTATGTTAATCATACTGGTAAGGTTTATTGAACATAACTTAGCGGCAAATATTCAGATTCAATTTATTTAGATCAGCATCATCTGATAAATAATTGAAATAAATATTATATGCAGTTTTTGTATACATTTGTTTTTGTGCATATTTCAGCACAGATATATATTTCTAATTTAAAAAGTGACTGAGCTGAACAGTATTCAGACTGAAACAAAGCTGCTTTTGCTGTTGAATGAAAAGTATTAAAGAATTAAATACGGCTATATTATAAAAATAATAATTAATCATCGCCAGTAAGGTAAATAAACTGCTAAACAGTTATCAGAGTTCCTGAAATGTACAGCATTAAACAGTAAATGTAAACTTTAATTTATTCATTAGCTACATATTTATCAGTAGCTGGTTATCAGCGAATATTCAATCTGATTTTTATCTGCTATGTCTGCATAATGGTTTATCTGGTTTTAATTACCGCTGTATTTCAAGTCATATTTCTATCAGATTTCCGTTTTATCACTCCTGTCCAGTTCAGTTATTGCCGTTTGAACAGAAATAACTTTTGTCAGAGGTACCGGATATTTTTTGTTGTGTCACCTCATCTGTGCGGCTCAGCACTTTACTGTTGTAAAGATACAGCAGATACCGGTTCTTTTAGTGTATCTTCTATCCCGCGTTAGCTTAACTATGATTATAAACAAGATATACTTATGGATTTCTGGTTATTTACATACCGGTTATTTGTTGTATTTCGATGAAAAATCATTACGGATAATTTATGGCTATTCTGGTAACAGGTGGTGCCGGCTTTATTGGCTCTCACACGACTGTACAATTACTTAATGCCGGCTACAATGTGATTATTATTGATAATCTGTGTAATGCATCGCCAGTGGTACTCGAGCGTTTAAAACAGATTACCGGTAAAGAGGTAACTTTTTATCAGGGCGATATTCGCGACCGTACGTTGCTGCAACAGGTATTTAAACAGCACAGTATTGAGCATGTGCTGCATTTTGCCGGCTTAAAAGCAGTCGGTGAAAGTGTACGGGAGCCGCTGAAATATTATGATAATAATGTCTGTGGCAGCCTGATTCTGGTTGAAGAAATGGCCAAAGCAGGTATTTTCAATCTGGTTTTCAGTTCTTCAGCTACAGTTTACGGTACACCGGCTTCGGTTCCGATTGATGAAAACGCGGCTACCGGCGGAACCACCAATCCGTACGGAACATCCAAATATATGGTAGAGCGGATGTTAACGGATATACAGGCAGCAGATGCGCGCTGGAGTATGACATTACTGCGTTATTTCAATCCGGTGGGCGCGCATGAATCCGGATTGATTGGTGAAGATCCGAATGGCATTCCGAATAATTTATTACCGTATATCTGTCAGGTAGCTGTTGGTAAACTGGCACAGCTATCGGTATTTGGTAACGATTATCCTACTGCCGATGGTACCGGTGTCCGTGATTATATCCATGTAATGGATCTGGCCGACGGCCACTTAAGTGCCATGCGCGTTACAAATAATCAGCCCGGTGTACATATTTATAATCTGGGTACAGGGCGGGGTTATTCGGTACTGGAAATCATACATGCCTTTGAACAGGCCAGCGGCAAAAAAATTCCTTATCAGATTGTCCCGCGCCGGGCAGGAGATATTGCTGTGTGCTATGCCAATCCTGAACGCGCAGCCGAACAACTGGGCTGGACAGCTCAGCGCAGTCTGACCAGTATGATGACCGATGCATGGCACTGGCAACAGCTCAATCCGCAGGGCTACAACAGCCACAATGAAATCTGATTACTGAATATCAGCTTATTATAAACACTTAACCCACTGATGTTTCAGTGGGTTAAGTGTTTTCGGTTTTTGAGTTTAGATGCAAAAATTTAACGCTAATCGTTACGCCGCTCCTGAAAGTAGATTTAGATAAAAGATGTTTGAGGTCATTACCGGTTAACTATCTCTAACTAACTGGTGAGTCACATTATAATATAATGAGAATTATTATCAATAACAATTTGGTAATTTTTACAATTTGTTTTTCCGGTCTCTATTCCAACACCTGATCTGCGTATAATAAGTATTCCTGCATTCGCGCGGACAAAGCTTGTTTTCGGTATAATTGCCCACAATTTGCTTTTCTGATTAAATCTTTCTCTGTCTGTGCTTTTTGTCACAACCTAATTTTTGACAGCTCATGCCTATCTCTACTCAAACCGCGCAACTTGTTCACCAACAGCTACTGGCCGACAACGAACTGGCTGTAGCTGATTTTACCCGTGCACTCTCCCTGATGGGAGCACACCATATTGATTATGCTGATATTTACTGCCAGCGCAGTACCTATGAAAGCTGGCATCTGGAAGAAGGCATGGTCAAATCAGGCAGTTTTCAGATTGAGCAGGGCGTCGGTGTCCGAGCGGTAAGTGGTGAAAAAACAGCATTTGCTTACGCCGACAATCTGAATGTGCAGGCATTAACAGATGCAGCACAGGCTGTACGGGCAATTGGTCAGGCCGGTCAGCAGCGCTCAGTGGGACTAACTTCTCTGCCGTCAGTCAAACCGCTGTATGCAATGGCTAATCCGATGCTCAGTCTGGATGCCGGAGAGAAAGTGGCTTTATTACAGCGTGTGGAGGCACTGGCAAAAGCTGCTGATCCGCGTATTGTGCAGGTAATGGCCGGGCTGGTATGCGAGCATGAACTGATTTATCTGGCGCGACTGGACGGCCGGATACACACTGATGTCCGCCCGCTTGTCCGTTTATCTGTTACTGTGATTGCCAAACAGGGAGAAAGGCGTGAGCAGGGCAGCAGTGGCGGTGGCGGCCGCTTTGATCTGGGTTATTTTGATGAAGCCATGCTCAAATCATATGTAGATACAGCCGTTGCTCAGGCACTGACCAATCTGGAAGCCCGTCCGGCACCTGCCGGTCAGATGACGGTAGTACTGGGCAATGGCTGGCCGGGTGTATTGTTACATGAAGCTGTAGGTCATGGTCTGGAAGGTGATTTTAACCGCAAAGGAACCAGTGCATTTGCCGGCCGTTTAGGTGAACGCGTAGCTGCTAAAGGTGTGACTGTTGTTGATCAGGGTAATATTGCAGAACGCCGTGGTTCGCTGAACATTGATGATGAGGGCAATGCTACACAGCGTACGGTACTGATTGAAGATGGTATTTTATGCGGCTATTTGCAGGATGAAACCAATGCACGTTTAATGGGCGTCCCTGTGACCGGTAATGGCCGGCGTGAAAATTACGCCTCAGCACCGATGCCGCGCATGACCAATACTTATATGGAAAACGGCCGGCTTAATCCGGAAGAGATTATTGCTTCTGTCGATAAGGGCTTGTATGCGGTTAATTTTGGCGGCGGACAGGTCGATATTACCAGTGGTAAATTTGTATTCAGTGCTTCGGAAGCCTGGTGGGTTGAAAACGGTAAGCTGCAATATCCGGTAAAAGGAGCCACCATTATTGGCAGTGGTCCGGAAGTATTAAAACACGTTAGTATGATAGGCAATAACAGTAGTCTGGATAGTGGCGTAGGTATCTGCGGTAAAGACGGGCAAAGCGTGCCGGTAGGTGTGGGACAGCCTACGCTGCGTATTGATGCCGGTCTTACTGTGGGCGGCAGCCAGACATAATTTACCTGAACAGCAAACAGCATAACGGGCACAAATTACTGTGCCCGTTATGCTGTTTGTTTATGCGGATAGATACGTATTTATTATAAATTACATCTGAATTTCCCGAAAATTAATATGCATATTCTCATTGCGCTTGTTGAAATCAAATTTGCTTTTTTCAGGTATCAGTTATTGATTACAATGATCTGCAAGTATCGCGCAGCAAATAACCGGAAAACAGCAATCCGGTAGGTATCAGATTCATATTATTATGATATTGGCATTAATACCAATCTGCATTATAATTTATTACACATTTCATAACACTAATCTGAATCACACTTTCAGGCTGAGCCGTTTCAGCTATAAAAAAATTATGCAGATAAATAATATTTATTTATGTGAATATAGAGTAATATCAGTTAATTATTCTGATATATCACTTTATTATTAACTTTTCTACCCTCAATTATTCAGAAAGTACTCATATGTTTTTTATCAAAAAAAACAAATCCAGACTCAGCCTGAAAAAATTCCTGATAATCAGTTTTTTCTTAAGTTTCAATGTTAGTTTGGCCATGGCACAGGATGCTTCAGATGATAGTGCGCAACAGGCACGGATACGCATCTTCGGGCAGAATGGCAAACCGACTAATATGAAATACAGTTTTCAGGGACATGAGGTAAAAGAATCAACCGGTGGTTCCTTAGGCGGGGCATTCGCTTCATCATTAGGTCTGGCTCGTAACAGCACCATTGGTATACCGGCAACGGCTACTTTGGATACAATGAAACGACATAATCATAATTTGTCTAAGCTGTACTACCGTGAATTCACTATTCCCGCTAATGTACCGATTACCATATCCAATGCCATTATTGGTCTGACCAATGTTAATAATACTCATAATGATGGCAAAATTATTTCCTATCAGCCCTCCTGCCAGAGTAACAAACTTACTTTTGTAGCCGAACCGGGTAAAGATTACGAGGCTATCGCGGCATCTGCATCAGCCCAATGCGGGGTTATTCTGCAAGAAGTGCATCCGGACGGCACAACTACATCACTTATTAAGGGTGATTAAGCGATCTGCTAAAATCGCCAACCAATATAAAAGGCAGTCTGACTGCCTTTTATCAGTTCCGGAATACAATGGGCTAATCATGCTCTGCTCCAGCCTTGCAAGCATTTTGCTGAAGGCTGGAAAAATTTTTATTTGCTGATATTAAATCCAACATTATTCAAGTAATTTAATTGTCTGTATCAGTACAACCAATAGAGTATTGTGATATTTTTCTGTTTACTATCAGATTATTGATGAGACCAATATCAAAAATTCTGTCGATTAAACTGCGTATGTTTATCAGCCATATGTTTTGAAAGTTAAAGGTAATGGTTTGAATTGGTATACGCTGTAGATCTTCCGCCAATGTGAATAATATATTTATTGCATTCTGGCTATTTCTGATCAGCTTATATTTAGCCAAATCAGGCCGGCAAAAATCATTAACTTTAAAATAAAAAATTATTTCTGAACAGATTTTGAGTGTTACAGACACTCAATCATGCATATCTATAACATGCCTCATTCAGAGCTAACCGGCACTTCTCTGAGTGCTGATATATCTTGATTCAATCCTATTTCGTTTCTGATGATATCTGTCAATTTTTTTGTTCCGGCATTTGTCCGTTTACTTTATACAAAAAAGTGGCTGGATTTGCCGGAATTATTTATCCAGCAAATCCAGCCACTTATTTAATTACTACGGCTTAATTAGATTCTACGGCTGCCTGTACATCACTGTACGGAGCAGCTTTAGTATCAGAATTTGTAGTAGCGCAGGCAGTTAGTAACAGAGCAGCCAGTACGGCACCAATTCCCAATAGCTTTTTCATCATTGTGTCCTTTAACGGTTGGTTTGAAAAACTATTTTCACAATCTAGCTTAACTTCATTAATATAACAATTGTTCCGTGCAGATTTTGCATTTTCCAACTGCATATAATACCCATTTTACGACACTCATCTATTTTAGTATTACTCTGCTACTCATTTACATCGAATTAACTTGACCAAATAAATTAATGACTGGTATGTGACGTTTCCACACCGGTTTTGATATCCCCATACACCTGGGTTTGCCCTTTACCTGAGCCATCGCTGGCACAGCCTGCCAACGCCAGCAGACTGCATAATAAACTTAAAGACAAGAATTTTTTCATTTTTTATAGTCCTTTAATTAGAGGGTTAACTTAATAACTCTTCATGAGTCTAACATAATGCGATGCTGAATATAATAGAAATTCCCGCTCCTTTTCTGTTAACGGGCGGATTTGCTGTACCGGAGAACCCAGATACAGATAACCGCTCGCCAGACGTTTGCGCGGGGGCACCAGACTGCCGGCACCAATCATCACATCATCCTCAATAATCGCATCATCCAGAACAATCGAATTAATCCCCACAAGCACCCGGTTACCAATCGTACAGCCATGCAGATTGACATGATGACCTATAGTAACATCCTCACCAATTACCAATGGTGAGCCATCCGGTTTGGCTGCTGTTTTGTGGCTGACATGCAGCATACAGTGATCCTGAATATTGCTTCTGGCACCAATACGCATACTGTTCACATCTGCGCGAATCACCGCAAACGGCCACACAGATACTTCTTCCTGCAAAATTACATCCCCGATAACCACAGCCATATCATCTATATAACAACTATCGGCAATTTGTGGTTGCGTATCTAAATAAGAACGAATATTGTTTTTCATGTTTTTGACCTTATCCTGTTACATTATGCAATATTATTTATAGCAGAAGATAAGTATAAGCTCCTGCTCTTTCCACCCGATTTACCTGAAAAACCGCAAATTTACAGGTATTTTTCTCTTGAGAATACTATGTCTGAAAATGTTTTATTGAATCTGGATAGTGAGCCCCGTTTCGATGCCATTAAGGCTGCAGATATTGAGCCGGCAATGACCGAAGCCATGCAGCAGGCTGCTGCCGCTATCACCGCCTTGAAAGCTGAGTCTGATGCCAGCTGGAATAACACCGTAGAAGCTTTAACCAGTATTACTGAACGTGTCGGTCGTATCTGGAGTGTTGTTGCCCATCTAAACAGTGTGGCAGATACACCTGAGTTACGCGCGGCCTATAATGCACTGATGCCTAAAGTGAGCGAATTCTTTACTGCGATCAGTCAGGATATTGCCTTATATGAGCGCTTTAAAAGCATCAAAGCCAGTGCAGAATATGCACAGCTGAGCCCGGCACAGCAAACCAAACTGAACCATGATTTAAGAGATTTTGTTCTCAGCGGAGCAGAGCTGCCGGAACAGGAACAGGCGGAGTTTGCAGCCTTACAGGCAGAAGGTGCCCAGCTTTCCGCAGCCTTTAGTCAGAATGTTCTGGACGCCACTGATGCATTTGCATTGTATTTTGCTAATGGCGCAGAACTGGCTGGTCAGGAAAACACATCCGGTCAGACCAGCACAGATGCCGATTTTGCACGGGATAGCGAAATCAGCGGATTAACAGAAGAGGCACTGGCCATGTTTGCCGCAGCGGCACAGGCAGAAGGTAAAGCCGGCTATAAAATCGGGCTGCAAATGCCGCATTATCTGGCAGTAATGCAATATGCCCACAATCGCGAACTGCGCCGGCAGCTGTATCATGCCTATTCAACCCGGGCCAGTGAGCTTGGCGAGGCTAAATGGGATAATACCGCCAATATCAACCGGATTCTGCAGATTGCCGCACGCGAAGCTCAGTTACTGGGTTTCCAAAACTATGCAGAATTATCGCTGGCAACCAAAATGGCTGATACACCGCAACAGGTGATGACCTTTCTTCAGGATCTGGCGAGCAGAGCCAAACCTTTTGCTGAAAAAGATCTGGCTGAAGTTAAAACATACGCACGAGAACATCTCGGTCTGGATGATTTACAGCCATGGGATATGACCTATGCCAGTGAAAAGCTGCGTCAGGCTAAATATGCATTCAGCCAGACTGAAGTAAAAAAATATTTTCCGGCTGATCGCGTTCTCGCAGGTCTGTTTGCCCAGATTGATAAATTGTATGGCGTTCATTTCATCGAAAAACAGGTACCGGTATGGCATCCTGATGTTCGCTATTACGAACTTGAACAGGGCGGGGCCATCATCGGTGGCGTCTACATGGATCTGTATGCACGAGCCGGTAAGCGCGGTGGTGCATGGATGAATGATTACCGCGGCCGCCGTCGTTTTATAACAGGCGATCATGCCGGCCAGCTGCAAACACCTATTGCGTATCTGGTGTGCAATTTCACGCCGCCTGTAGCCGGCAATACCGCACGCCTGAGCCACGAAGAAATCCTGACTCTGTTCCACGAAACCGGTCATGGTCTGCATCATCTGCTGACTCAGGTAGATGAACTGGGAGTTTCCGGTATCAATGGCGTGGAATGGGATGCTGTAGAAATGCCCAGCCAGTTTATGGAAAACTTTGTCTGGGAATATGATGTGCTTGCCGGCATGAGCTGCCATCAGGATACCGGCGCGGTACTGCCTGAGGAGCTTTATAAGAAAATGCTGGCTGCAAAAAACTTCCAGAGCGGGCTTTGGATGCTGCGCCAGATGGAGTTTGCTCAGTTTGATATGGAAATCTACAGCCATCCGGGTTGTGACTGGCAGCAAACCTTGTTGGAAGTACGCCGCCGGGTAGCCGTGATGCCTCAGCCAGATTTTAACCGCTTTGCTCATTCTTTCAGCCATATCTTTGCCGGTGGTTATTCAGCCGGTTATTACAGCTATAGCTGGGCAGAAGTGCTTTCTGCGGATATTTATGCTGCTTTTGAAGAAGAAGCGAATACAGCGGCAACAGGCAAACGTTTCTGGCACGAAGTACTTGCTGTCGGCGGCTCCCGTCCGGCTATGGAATCCTTTAAAGCATTCCGCGGCCGTGAACCGCAAATCGATGCACTGTTACGTCACTGCGGCTTTCATGAAGCTGCCTGAGTTTCAGTAAAGAATAAAAAACGCGATGATTACATCGCGTTTTTATGGTAATTTCTTGAACTAAAATATAATAACCATTCAGATTAAAAGATAACTTACCGGCATCTGCATATATCACAGCTAATTATTTTATCGGCGGCTGTTTGTTATTGTCTATAAATGTTATTTTCAAAAAAATTTGTATTTAAACTTTATTATGATTAACATTAATCATATCTAATGTCATTTAAAGTTAATATTAATTAATTTAATTGCTGTGCTATGCTTCATCAGCAACCGGTAATCATTTACAAAGATGGGGAAAATGAATAATACAAAGCAAAACTACTGGTTTTTAGAGGCAAATGATAACCGGAGTGATATTTTTATTCGTAATAATGAATGGACATATGCCGGCAATAATAAGAAGGATATTGAGCAAATTCATTTGATAGCTGCCGGCGATCAGGTAGCAATCAAATCCGTCTCTCCTCAGATATCTGATCTGCCTTTCGAAAACAAAGGCTATCCTGTACCAGTAACACAAATTAAAGCCATCGGTACTGTTATTGAAAATCCGGGTGATGGTAAATCTCTGAAAGTCAGCTGGCAAAGATCTACTCCTGAAAAAAAATGGTATTTTTACACCAGTCTGAAAACCATCTGGCCGGTAAATAAAGATACCAACTGGCAATCGGAACAATTGATTAATTTCACCTTTAATGATCAGCCTCAGGATATTGATCAATTTTGTCAGATGCCTTATTGGCAGGAACGTTTTAATAATACAAATTATGAGCCGGATATGAATAATCAAAATCAGCAGCAGCTTAATAATGCCGGATGGTATCAAACTGTACTAAATTTAATTTATGAACTATGTCATAACAATAAAAGCAATATTTTTACTCGAAAACAGTTTATGTTGCATTATGAACAACTACTGAAAAACCAATATCCAAACAATAATACAATAAGTCAAACTATTAGCCGAGTAATGCAGGACTTACGCGATAAAAAGATTCTAGATTTTTTTGGTAGGGGTAAATATAAATTAATAAATTATAATAGTGATATTAAAAATAAAACCAATAACAATATTCAGGAAGAAATTGAGCCAAATACAGTTAAAACACCTTATACTATCAATAGTTTAATAGCAGAAGGCTGCTTTATCAGCAAAGATGAATTAGAAAGTATTCAGACAAAATTAAAAGAAAAGAAAAATATAATTTTACAAGGACCGCCCGGTACCGGTAAAACCTGGCTGGCAAAACGATTGGCCAGTGTAATCGTTGGCTATCGTGATTCTAAAAATATTAAAGCAATCCAGTTTCATCCGAATACATCCTATGAGGATTTCATCCGGGGCTATCGTCCTTCCAGCGACGGCAAACTTGAATTAGTTGACGGCCCTTTTCTTAATATAGCCAATCAGGCAGAAAATGATCCCGACGAAAACTATGTGATTGTTATTGAAGAAATCAATCGCGGAAATCCGGCACAGATTTTTGGAGAAATGTTAACACTGCTCGAAGCCAGTAAACGTAATCCTCAGGAAGCATTGGAGTTAACCTATGGAAATGAAAAAGGCTTTTATATTCCGGATAATCTGTATGTCATTGGCACCATGAATATCGCTGACCGCTCTCTGGCTATGGTTGACTTTGCATTGCGGCGCCGCTTTGCATTTTTTGATCTAGAGCCAAATTTCGGTAATGAGTGGCTGGAATATATGAAAGACAAATCAGGAATTTCAGAAACAAAATTAAATGAATGGCAAAAGCGTATTGAAAAGCTGAATAAAATAATTAGCGCTGACCAAGCACTTGGTCCTGCATTTACCATCGGACACAGCTACCTGACCACCAGTCAACGTATAGAAAATGATAATGCTGCTGATAAATGGTTTACCAATATCGTTAAAACTGAAATTATACCTTTATTGAAAGAATACTGGTTTGATGAACCCAATCAAGTCGGAAAAGCTAAGAAAATATTATTGCCGAAAACGATGAATAACAACTAACTAAAAAATATATATGTCTAATAAACAGGAAACCAGTACTACAGTAGCCAAGATACCGATTAAAAATATTTGGTTACTGTTACTTTATGCTTCTGATTTTTACCAGACTCTGGGTAAACAGCAACGGGTTCAACTGGAAAATAATCCTGAAGATATGATTAAGCTGGCTGCCGAATTGTATTGTGAGGCTGCCAAGAAAAGATTTATGCGATCATTATCCTGCGGATATACACAACAGACGCAAATACTGAATCGTGTCAGAGGAAAAATAGATATTCTTGCTACAGTACGACAGCATTTACTGGAAAAAGGCAGAATACAATGTCAGTTTGAGGTTTTAACTATTGATACACCAAAAAACCGCTATATTCATGCAGCCGCTCACACTTTACTGCGTCTTGTAAAGAATAAAAAATTAAAAATACAATGTCAGAAAATTATCAGCCGCTTTAATACGCTGAAAATAGGCCAGTCAACTCATTATGATTTCAGAGCCGACTATTTTGATAGGGCCGGCACACAGGATAGATATTTACTCACCTTATGCCGTCTTATTTTTAAGCTGGCTATCCCTACAGAACAGGCCGGTGTGCAGTCGGCCGAACAGATTAAAAAAACTGACACTTGGTTACGACGTTTATTTGAAAAGGCTACAATAGGCTTTGCCCGGGTTAATCTGCCTGCCAGCAGTTGGGAAATCAGTTCCGGCAAACGGTTATCCTGGCAACAGGAGTTTGCAAGTAACCATATAGAAGATTTTCTGCCCAATATGCAAACAGATTTAATTATTGAACACACTGCCTGCCAGCATCGTATGATTATCGATACAAAATGTACCTCTATTATTCGGCAATCAAGTTTTTATAATAACAAAAAGTTTAAAAGTGAACATATTTATCAGCTTTATGCCTACCTGAGAAGTCAGGAAAACACTACTGATGCCCCATCTTGTCATGCAACCGGGATGTTACTGTATCCGGCTATTGATGAAAACATAAATGAACATGTCATTATTCAAAACCACACAATCAGATTTTCTACCATCAATTTACAGGAAGATTCCAGACTAATCAGAAAAAATCTTCTGCGTTTATTAAGTCAGTGTAATTGTATACCTACCAATAATAAATAATTTAGATTATCTACCCTGATTACCTATCCGCCAATCACGTATTTTTTGGATATACCTGAATAAGAGCTGCCAGTTTTTCTACTAATTCTTTCCAGTTACTATCTTCTGCCAGTAAAAATCCTTCTTTATTAATCTTTTCACCTTGTTTTAACATCATTTTCTGATGATTTACCCACGCTATATAATCAGAAGGAATCTGTACCAAGTCCAGATGTGTTGCTAACACTTCTCTTGACTCCTGATTAACCGGCTTAGCCAGATACCAGGTAAATCTGTCTTCGATACAAACCAGTCTGGATAAATCCAGTTGAAAAATATAATTATCACGGGAGTTAAATAAAATAATGTAAAACGGCTGTCCATTATTCCAGGAAGTATAACGAATAGAAGACTGATCAGGAAAAGTTAGTTGCTGATAACAACCATCTACACTGTCTACGGCCTGCTCATCAATTTCTTCTAACTCCGCTTTTTCAAAAAAATCAGCCAGATACTCCATTATATCGAAACCAAACTTCTGATATTGTTTGAATAAATTGCTGTTTAATCTAGTTTCATTTTCTGCCATTTGTATCTCCACTTTAATAATCAGCTGCTTTATTAATTTATTTTAATGTCAATAATTTTGTATAGTAAGACTAATTAATTCTTAAAGTATTTTTGATATATTCTGCTCAATGTTCCGGCTGCTATTTCTATAATTATACTTTCTCGAAAATATCAGTTTATACTGAAATAGTAAAAAGCCGTCTATTCATTCTTATAGCCGGCTTTTATCTGACATTTTATTATTCATCCTCAATTAATGCATCTACAAATGCCCGGGCATCAAACGGGCGTAAATCATCAATACCTTCACCCACGCCGATAAAGCGTACCGGAACCGGTCGCTTGGCTGCCAGCGCCGCGAGAATACCGCCTTTGGCAGTACCATCCAGTTTGGAAACAATCAGACCGGTTAATCCTAGCGCATCATCAAAGGCTACAACCTGATTGATAGCATTCTGACCCACATTGGCATCCAGTACCAGCATGACTTCATGCGGAGCATCAGGCAAGGATTTTTGCAGGACGCGTTTTACTTTCTTGATTTCTTCCATCAGATGCAGCTGAGTAGGCAGGCGACCGGCAGTGTCTGCCAGTACCACATCAATACCGCGTGCTTTGGCCGCCTCCAGAGCATCATAACAGACTGCTGCTGAATCGCCGGAAGCCTGAGCAATCACGGTGACATTATTGCGTTCACCCCATTGCTGCAATTGTTCGCGGGCTGCTGCACGAAAGGTATCGCCGGCAGCCAGCAGCACGCTTTTACCCTGACTTTGAAAATATTTCGCCAGTTTACCGATACTGGTAGTTTTACCGGCACCATTCACACCGGCCATCATAATCACAAAGGGCTTTTTATCATCCGGTAAAATCAGTGGCTGATCCAGCGGCAACAGTAATTCATACAGAGCATCTTTCAGAGCACTGCGCAGCTCATCTCCGTTTTTCAGCCCTTTCAGGGTAACCCGCTGGCGCACCTGCGCCAGCAGTTTTTCTGTGGCTTCAATTCCCATATCACTGGTAAGCAATACGGTTTCCAGTTCTTCATACAAATCTTCGTCGATTTTACCGCCGCCAAATACAGAAGCCAGAGATTTGGCCATTTGATTACGGGATTTGCTCAGCCCCTGTTTTAGTCGTGCAGTCCAGCTCAGTTTAGCCGGTTTTTCTGTCTGCTCACTCACTGTATCCGGCTCAGCAGCTATCACAACTGTATTTTCACTAGCGACAGGTGTCTGAACTGGTGAGGCAGTATCGTCTGTTACAGCAATGGCTGCCGGTTCATCTACTGCTGTGGGTACAATAATATCTTGTTCTGTTTCGGTCTGTGGTTGAACCGAAACGGTTGCTGCCTGCTCAGGTTTTTCTGCAACAGGATCACTGATAGCCGGTTCAGGCTGCGGTATTACTTCAGTCTGAACAGAATCATCAGCTATATTCTGTAATTGTTCTGAGTTTTCCTGCTGGTGAGGGGCCGGTACGGGCTGCTCAGCAACTGGCTCAGTATTTTTTTTTCGTTTAAAAAATCCAAACATGGGCTTTCCTGAATACGATATAAGGCCAAAGCTGAATCACAACCGATCTTTGGCATTGGAATAATTGTGCTATTGTAGCTTACAGAGGTTTATTTGATAACGTGCTGCGATACTATTATTTATTTTATTCAGATAGTTTTGCCTTAAAGTACTTCTGTACAGGCTAAAAATCAGACAGAACAAACTGGGTTGGCTGCGTATTTACAGCTCTGAATTTACACCACCACATAATTATGATTATTAACAACAATAGCCTGAGAGTTATTAAAAGTTACTAAATTCAAACATTTACTATATTCTGCATAGGTTTGCCGGGCTGACTGGACAAAAGGTTCATCAATATAATGCGGCAGAGGATAAAAATTGATGCAATTTAAACCTGCATAATTGTTCAGTTCCGGAGCCAGGCTGCTGTCATCCATTATTTTATTATATTCTATGTCTGCTGCCAGAATAATTGCACCGGCAGATTCGCCAATATAAACGCAGCCTTCAGCAATTCTTTGAGCAAGCAGCCGGTCAAGATTTTTTCTTTTCAGTTCCTGCAATAAATAAAATGTATTACCGCCGGTTATGCAAATAATTTCTGCTGCCGAAAAAGCTGTATGGGACTGGCGGATATCCGCTGTGGCGATATCCAGTAAATCAAGTTTCAATCCAAGCTGTGTTAATACTGATTTACCTTCATCTATATATTTTGTGTAGCCTTCAACATTACCTGCGGTAGGAATAAACAGAACACGCTTGCTGTTAATTTTATTGTTCTGCATAAAATCGGCTAGCTTTTGACCGGTTCCAGCAATATAAGATGTTAAAAAAATCGTTTGCATTGTAGTTTCCAGCCTCTCTGTTTTATATAGTCCGGTCACCGAACTTAATTATTTAGTAATTCAGACCATGTTTCCGGTTGTTCCCAGTTTATCCGATACAATTCAGTCTGATGCCGATTATAGGGTTGATCATAAATCCAGTGTTGCCATTGCGGCACCAGACTGCCGCTTATCTGGGGTTTATCATCAATCAGAATATCGCCGCGCACCCAGGTTTTATCTTTGGCCAGAATTATGCGCTGCATCCAGTCTTCACCCAGATGCTGGCATACCCAGTCAAATTTTTCGGATACACAATAGTGATAATCCTGTATAGGTGAGGTACAAATACGCACATCATGGCCGGCCTCCAGCAGGCGCTTAGCTGCTGAAATACCATGCTGCATAGGCGGTAATGAAGCAAAAAAACCTTTACTGCTATAAATTTGCGCCAGTTGCCGGTGAAATTCGGGAGCCATATCATCACGCAGGTAAAAATGTCTGCGTTCTGTCAGGGGCAGCGGTTGCTGATAGGTTTGCTGCCATAGTTGTCTTACTCCCTGCTCAAAGTCGGCCAGAACACCATCCTGATCAAGCAAAATCAATTTAGATGCCATACAAATTCCCGTGGTGGCGTATATGATTATAAAGCAAATTAATTTATAGCATGTTTTTTAAAGCCAGCCGTACACCTTCACTGACATCCGTACCTGCCGGTATATTTTTACAGGCAGTACGGGCTTCTTTATCGGTATAGCCTAAAGCAAGCAATGTATTAATAATATCTTCGTTATTGCCGGCTGTATTCTGTGTAAACAAACCGGTAGCATCATCACTGGCGGCGGCAAGTTTGCCACGCAATTCCAGTACCATGCGTTCGGCGGTTTTTTTACCGATGCCTGGTGCAGCTGTCAGGCGTTTGATATCTTCAGTAGCAATAGCAGCAGCCAGCTCCTCACTGGTCAGTGCGGATAAAATACCCAGAGCACTTTTGGCTCCGATACCGCTTACCTTTACTAATGCACGGAATGTTTCCCGTTCTTCGCGGGAGCCGAAACCAAATAGCAGATGAGCATCTTCACGCACGACCAGCTGAGTATACAGTGCAGTTTCTTCACCTGCGGCCGGTAAAGTATAAAAGGTTTGCATGGAAACCTGAGCTTCATAGCCTACGCCATGAACATCCAGTACCACTACCGGCGGATTTTTTTCCAATATGATTCCGCGTAAACGGCTAATCATGATATTCCCTTCCCAACAGCCAGATATATAAAAGCCCGTGCATCATATCACGGGCTTTTTTCTGAGCTTGAGCAATTTTACAATACAGTCAGCATTGATTTTTTGGCCTCATCGGCACGCTGCTGCTGTTTAAACGGACCCATGCGGACAACATAGCTGTTTTGAACTTTCACAAGCTTAGCCTGCTGTTCGCTTCCTGCACTCTGTAAATGACGTGAAGTGGTTTTCAGATATTTCTGAGCCTGCTCCTTACTGTCAAATTTCTGCAGATCCACGTAAATATTACCACTGGTACCTGCCGGTTGCAGACGCTCTCCGGGCAGAATCTGCTCTACCCGTACCTGAGCAGTACCGGCACGTACAAACCCTAACTGCTGTGCGGCAGCATAGGACACATCCATTACCCGGTTAGCATGAAAGGGACCGCGATCATTAATACGCACAACCACTGTCTTTCCATTGGACAGGTTGGTTACCCGTGCATAACTGGGGATAGGTAAAGTCGGATGGGCGGCTGTCAGCATCTGGCTGTCAAAGCGCTCGCCTGATGAAGTTTTACGGCCATGAAAATTTTTGCCATAGTAGGAAGCTTTACCTACCTGACTGAAACTGGCCACTTTTTGTAGCGGATAATAACGTTTGCCCGCTACCTGATAGCTAAGATTAGCTGTTTTATGCAGATGCTCTGCGGGTACTACTGTAAGATTAGATACTGATTTTTTGGGATGATAAACTGGTGCAGACAAATTACCCGATGGTCCGGCATATGCCGCACTCAATCCAAGTACCATGGCAACACTAATAAATAACAATTTAATTCTGATCAAACCGTATTTCCGTTTCTTTGAGTAAAAGACGCAAAAACCAGACACGCAATTACCATTTGCGGGTAAACAATACATAGTCTGGTAAAGACTGAATTTCTACTAAGACAGCAAAAAACAGTGGCGGCCACTTTTAAAATGTGGCAGAAGAGGCTGGTGCCTCAATTGGCAAGAACAAACACCAGCGGTGATTAAAACAGCACACTGGCGGGTTCTGAAAATTGCTTACTAACCGGCAAAATCGCCTTGGTTGTAATGCAGTTAACAATTGAATCAGTTATTTAACTGGGCGACACTATGCCAAACAGACTTCAGTCTGTCAAAGATTTTTTCATTCCGGATGTGCGAGTGTCCAGACATAAACCTGCGCAACACCTGATTTCTTAAGGGTCTGAGCCAATTCGAAAATTGTTGCGCCGGTGGTCACAACATCATCTATTAACAACAAGTTACGTTTTTTAACTGCGCTATTAAGGCGAAATACACCGCGTACATTATGCAAACGTGCTGATTTTTTTAAAGTTGATTGCGGTGGCCGGTGACAACGCTCTATCCAGTCTGGTGTCACTACCGGCAAGGTATAGTGTCTGGCAATGATTGCAGCCAGTAACTGGCTCTGATTGAAACCACGCTCAAACAGGCGCCTACGGCTCAGCGGCATAGCCAGTACAGCATCTATTTTTACCTTCTCCAGCCACTGCGGCGGCTGTGCCAGCATCAGTGCTGCCAGCGTATCCAGTAAAGCAAGCTGCCGCTGATGCTTAAATGCACGCAGCATTTGCTGTAATGGTGCAGCATAACGGTAACTGGCATATAAGGTTGTAAAAGGCCACTTCTGGCCGCACTGTTCACACACTCCGGCTGTCAGCCCGCCGGCACGGCAACGCAGACAGATATCAGTATCAGAACGCCGCAAAGCAGCCATATCTAGCCGGCATGCCCGGCACAAACCTGAGACATCCGCACAATCGTGGCATAATAAACAGTGCGGTGCGCCGATGCAGGCGTGCCAGAATGAAGTAAGCAATGAAGTTATACTCATGATCACACCTTCACGAACGTTATTGATACATGGCTGGGGCGCTAACCACCATATATTCGACCCTTTACAGGCATATCTGCCAGCCCCATGGCAACAAAACTGGTATACCCCGGACCTGCCCGGGCATGGTTGTGCACCGTTTAACGGCAATTTCAGTATAGACAGTATTGCAGACCAGCTGGCCGCACAGCTTACGGCTCCTGCACATCTGCTTGGCTGGTCACTGGGCGGGATGGTGGCACTGACTCTGGCTGCCCGCTATCCGGAGAAAGTAGCCACACTGTGTCTGACTGCCAGTCTGGTCAGACTGCTGGCCGGCAGCGATTATCCGCAAGGACTGAAACGTACCAGCCTCAATATTATGGCCGATAAATTTCGTGAAGATTATCCCAAATACATGCAACAGTTTCTACAATTACAGATGCTGTATGCAGACACTTCAGTACAAGCCAGTGTTAACAGCCTGATACCAGCTATTTGTCAGTATGGACCGCCTGCTGCTCTTAACGCGGCTTTGCATGCGTTAGAACAGGCTGATTTACGCCCTTTACTCACTAGCATAAACTGTCCGGTATTACTGGTTTATGGTGATCGCGATGCCATTACTCCGCCACGTATGGGTGAATACATTCATCAGCGGCTGCCGCAAAGCGAATGGTGCCTCCTGCCACAGGCTGCACATACACCGTTTTTAAGCCATCCTGATCAATTTGCCCGTGCACTGTGCCAATTTTGGGAGCGACACACATGACAACTCTGCCACACAAGCCAGACTGGTTTCTCCATGCACATCTGGCCGCTACGCTGGATGAACGTCTGTGTATTCTGAAACAACCGCCGGAACAGATTATCCTCGCAGCAGCAGACGGTGATGAAAGTTACCGTTTGCTCAGCATGCGTTATCCGCATGCGCATTTTCAGGAGTATGACAGTCGCGAGGCTTATTTACAGGCAGCACAGATTATTCGCAAAGCCAAGCAAAACTGGTGGCAGAAACTCCACAGCAATCTGCCTGCACAAACCGTTTCCGACCGGCTTCCCGGCAACCAGTCTGCTGATATGGTCTGGAGTAACCTTGGTCTGATTCACCAGAATGATCCCGTGGCTGTTATCAGAAACTGGGCCGGAGCTTTAAAACCGGATGGTTTGCTTTTTTTCAGCCACTTTGGTCCGGATACCCTGAAAGAAGTCATGACACTTTGGCGTACAGAGGGTATAGTAGTGAAAACACCGAATCTGATCGATATGCACGATCTTGGAGACATGTTGTTTCAGCACGGTTTTTATGATCCGGTAACAGACATGGATATGCTGACTCTGCAATACACCAATGCAGAGCGCTTTATTGATGACATGCGCACAGCCGGACTGTGGCAAAGTCTGCAATTTAACAGTGAAATCGATGCAGTTCGTATTCTGGCTAATGCATGGCAGAGCAATGATATTCAAAATGTTACACTTGAGCTGGTGTACGGACACGGTGTTAAAAAACAGGTACTGCCCGACAATACAGCACCAGTACAATTTTATCCCTCATCTACAATTTAGAATCCGAACATTATTAATATAATATGAAATTCTCGGCATTATTGCGTAATAGCATACTTATTATTACTACATTCGTTACCATCACTGCCTGCAAAAACACCACACCGGTTACTCCTCCTGCTCCGGCCAAACCACGCGCTATTATCGGGCTGGCACTTGGAGGCGGAGTTTCTAAAGGCTTTGCACATATAGGGGTAATTAAAGTCTTACAGGAAAACCATATTCCGGTACGGGTTGTTACCGGTACCAGTGCCGGTGCGCTGGTTGGCAGCATGTATGCTTCCGGTATGAGTCCGGACAGGCTGGAGCTTGAGGCTGAAATACTGAATAAAACCGATTTAGTTGATCCGGTACTGTCTACATCCGGCTTTATCAAAGGACAAAAACTGCAGGATTACATCAACAATAAAGTTCGCAATAAACCGATTCAGCAGTTTCCTATCCGTTTCGGCGCAGTGGCTACCGAATTCGGTACCGGCCGCATGGCTGTTTTCAACAGTGGTAATGCCGGACAGGCAGTACGCGCATCGGCCAGTATACCCAATGTTTTTCAGCCCACAGTAATCGGCAATAAAAGTTTTGTCGATGGCGGTCTGGTTGCTCCGGTACCGGTCACAGCAGCCAAACAGCTGGGTGCCAATGTAGTTATTGCTGTAGATATATCTGCTAAACCGGCACGTCTGACCAGTCAGGGATTTTTTTCTTATCTTGACCAGAGCCTGAATATCATGAGCGCATCAGCCCTGAACAGCGAACTGAGCAAAGCTCAGGTCGTAATCCGTCCTCAGGTACAGAAACTGGGTACAGTAGGCGGTTTTGACCAGAAAACTCAGGCTATCCGGCTGGGTGAACAGGCTGCCAGAGCAGCCTTACCGCAAATTCGTGCGGCACTGGCGAAATATCAGGTTAACTAAACCATATAAAACAGTGAGTAATCTGTGCAGACTGCCTGTGTGGCAGTCTGCGTTTTTATTCTGGTTAATACTAATTAAAATATTGCAAATTGAATAACCGCTGATTTAATGAATTTTAACCATAGAACAGATTACTGGCAGATAGCAAAAAAGCTAGCCGAATACTATTTCTGAATTAAATATAACTCATAAAAAGCCCGATGATTACGGGCTTTTTAATTTGTTTAATTACCAAATTCAATCAGAATAGCAGAATAATGAAGCCTGTTTATATCTTAGTAACATTCACTTTTTTATTTCCATGAATTTTCAGGTAAATCAATATTTCTTTGAGCTTGCTCCAGTGCCTCTTGTAATTGCCGGATATTTAACGGAACACAATAAGCAGGCTTAGCCCGCTCAAATCGCCAGCTATCAGACAGCAGACCGGCATCAACAAAATCATAACCGACCTGATCCAATATTTTAAATACAGTTTGTTTAGCAGTTAAATCATTGCCTGCCACAGGAATGGCTCTTCTGTTTAATTTATCGTTTGGTCTGGCATCTTTAATAACATCTCTTGCCAGAATCGCATTAAAAACTTTAACCACTTTGGATTTCGAAAAATGCTGAGCAACCAACTCACTGGTTGTAATTTCACGCTTATCTAATTGCGGCCAGTGCCCGTCGCGATCGGGATAATAGTTCATGGTATCTAATATTATTTTATTACTCATTGATTCAGCAGGTAGTTGCAGATAATTATTAAATGGAATAGCAATCAGAATAATTTCTGCAAACTCAATAGCTTCTTCCTGACTTCCAATTTCACAGCCTATACTGCTAGCCACACTGAACAATGTATTTTTCCCTCTGGAATTACTCACCATCACTTGATAGCCTGTCTGCATAAATAGCTTTGCCCAGGCCTGACCGATAAATCCTGCTCCGATAATGCCAATCTTTTTCATCGTAATATTTCCTTTTCTAAATAGTGCGCTGTATTATCAGTACAAATTAAAAGGCAATAAATACAAATAAAATTGATTGATTAACAACTGAAAGTTGGCAATATGAATTTATTCCGATGTATGCAAGCATTTATTCTGACCGTAAAAACCGGTTCTTTTGCCGCAGCATCCGTTTCACTAAATACATCACCGCAAATGATTGCTAAATACATAGCATTTTTAGAAAATTATTTAGGATTAAAACTGCTTAACCGAACCACACGATCACAAAATCTGACTGAATTCGGCAAACAATATTACCCGAAATGCTTATCTATTTTAGCGGAAATCCAGGCAACTAAAGTACTTGCACAACAATTCAGTGAAGAGCCAAAAGGCAATTTAAGAATTAGTGCTCCCGTAAGCTATGGTTATTACAATTTAATACCGGTAATCAGCGATTTTATGAAACGCTATCCCAAAGTGGAAGTTGATATTCAATTAAGTGATCGCTATGTAGATTTGGTTCAAGACAATTTTGATGTTGTGTTTCGTATTGGCCAGTTAGCTGATTCAGGTTTAATTGCGCGAAAATTAAAACCCTATCAACTCACTTTTGCTGCTTCTCCCTCTTATCTGGCTCAGCATGGTGTTCCGTCTGTACCAAAGGATTTAGAGAAGCACAATTGTCTTATTTATCAGTATATGAATCCAAATAAAAATGATTACCTTTGGCCATTTATGATAAATGGAAAAAAAGTTAACATTTCTATATCAGGTTCATTACAAAGCAATGAGACTCTGGTATTAGCAAAAGCCGCAATTGAAGGACTGGGTATTACTATGTTGCCCGAATCCATGCTTAGCGATGCCATCAGACAAAATAAGTTACTCCCCATATTACAAGATTTTTTACCACCGGAAAAAGAAGTACATCTGCTTTATACAGCCGACAGACAACGGCCGTCAAAACACAATATTTTTATTGAATTTGTGGTTAATGCTATGTCTTAGTTGCTGCTATCTGTGTTATATCAGCAATATCAAAATGAATATATCTAACTTCACAATTTACAAATTGGTTTTATCGATATTTTAATGATTGATTCATCTGGTATTGCTTTATTGATATCTGTATATCCTCTATATCAGTTAAACCTAATTTTTATATTTATTGCCCTGCATTTAAGAAATTTCTTAAGCTAGAATTGTTTTTTTATAAATGAAACGAAGATAAATAATCAGTAACATAAGAAGATACAAATAACTGATTTAGCATCCAGATTAATTTAATATTATTGGGATATTCTACCAATCGAGCATAGAAAACCGCCCCGGCAAACCGGGGCGGTGTGTTAAGCTAAATCTGAATTATGCAGTTAATTCTGCACGCAGTTTTTTGGTTACATTAACCATAACTTCCAGCGCTGCTTTGGTTTCCGGCCATCCGCGTGTTTTCAGTCCACAATCCGGATTTACCCACAACCGACGCTGATCAATGACTTTCAGTGCTTTACGCAACAGATGTTCGACTTCGGCTTCAGTAGGCACACGCGGGCTGTGGATATCATATACACCGGGGCCGATATCATTCGGATAGCTGAATTTAACAAAAGCATCCAGTAATTCCATATCAGAACGGGAAGTTTCAATGGTAATTACATCAGCATCCATACTGGCAATAGCCGGCAGAATATCATTAAATTCAGAATAGCACATATGTGTATGAATCTGAGTGCTGTCATCCGCATCAGTGGAAGTGAGGCGGAATGATTCACATGCCCAGGCCAGATATTCATCCCATTGCGCACGTTTCAGCGGCAAGGCTTCACGAATGGCCGGCTCATCAATCTGAATAACACGAATACCGGCTTTTTCCAGATCCAGTACTTCGTCGTTCAGTGCCAGCGCAATCTGTTTGCACACCAGACTTAATGGTACATCGTTGCGTACAAAACTCCATTTCATCATGGTTACCGGTCCGGTAAGCATACCTTTCATCGGGCGTTTGGTCAGAGATTGTGCATAAGAAGACCAGGCAACAGTCATGGCTTTCGGGCGTGCCACATCACCAAAAATAATCGGTGGTTTAACACAGCGGGAACCATAGCTCTGTACCCAGCCATACTGAGTAAAGCAGTAACCATCCAGCTGTTCACCAAAGTATTCAACCATATCATTGCGCTCAGCTTCACCATGTACCAGTACATCGATATCCAGCTGTTCCTGCTGCTCAACACAGTAGGCAATGTCTTTTTTCATGGCCGCTTCGTAATCGGCAGCGCTCAGTTCACCCTTTTTAAAGGCGGCGCGTGCCTGACGAATTTCCTGTGTCTGTGGAAATGAACCGATAGTGGTGGTTGGCAGCAAAGGCAGATTCATCCATTGCTGTTGTTTTTCAATCCGTTGTGCAAACGGGCTATGGCGCTGGTCGGCATGTTCGCGCAGGCTGGCTACGCGCTGTGCAACCTTATCATTATGAATCAGTTTACTGGTTTTGCGTCCGGCAGCCGCAGCATCAGAAGCGGCAAGAGCTTCCTGTACGGAATCTTTACCGTGTGCCAGTGCCTGTTTGATGATACCCAGTTCCTGTAGTTTCTGGGCAGCAAAGGCAAGCCAGTTTCTGATTTCAGGGTTAAGTTTCTCCTCTACACTTAAATCCTGCGGACTGTGCAACAGTGAGCAGCTCGGCGCAATCCATAAATTATTACCCAGCTGGGTAGCTACCGGTGCCAGCAGTTCTATCACTTCACGCAGATTGGCGCGCCATACGTTACGTCCGTCGATCAGACCAACCGACAATACTTTATTTTCCGGCCATGCATTGGCAAATTCAGCCAGTTGCTCAGGTGCACGCACACAATCAATATGTACACCGTTAACCGGCAGGTTTTTAAGCAGATTAATATGTTCGGCAACGCTGCCAAAATAGGTGCCGATAATAATACGGGTACCGGTAATCGCCAGCTCCTGATAAGTAGGAGCAAAGGCATCCAGCCACTCACGGGCAATATCTACAGCAAGAATCGGTTCGTCAATCTGAATCCAGTCAACACCGGCATTGGCCAGTTCACGTAACAGTTTCTGATATTCAGGCAGCAGACGCGGCAATAATTCCAGACGATTATGACCGGCATCTTTTTCTTTACCCAGCCACAACAGAGTAAGCGGACCCACCAGTGTAGGTTTAATATCATGTCCGGTGGCTTTAGCTTCTTCTGTCTGGGCAATCAGACTGGCTGCATTGGCCTTAAAACTGGTGTTCTGATGCCATTCAGGTACGATATAGTGGTAGTTGGTATCAAACCATTTGGTCATTTCCATTGCTACCTGACTGGCATTACCGCGTGCCAGTTCAAAATACTGAGACAGGGTCAGTTTATCTGCGTCAAAACCAAAACGTGCCGGAATGGCGCCCAGTGCACACAGCGTATCCAGTACGTGGTCGTAATATGAAAAATCACCTACCGGCAGCAGATCGGCACCAGCGGCAATCTGGGTTGCCCAGTTTTTCTGGCGGATATCTGCCGCTGTCTGGCGCAGCTCGGCTTCGCTTTTTGCGCCTTTCCAGAATGCTTCAACGGCAAATTTTAATTCACGCTTAGCACCAACACGCGGATAACCAGACAGATGGAATGTATTCATATTTGTTTCTCCCTATTACGAATGATGGATTTCAATAACGGCCAGTGTGCGTGAGTTATGACATTACGACAAGCGATAAATTTTGCAGTTCTGTATGAATTTTTTTAATACTATATTTCAGACTAGTGTAATCCAAGAGTATGATATGGTATACAGGTGTCCGGTTTGTAAATAGATAACTGGCTATCAGTAAGGTAGTTATTGTTCTATTCATATAAATGATATTTATAAGCAGTCTGGCTGTTTATGAATTTTTTAACTTGAATTAGCAGTTAAAAATACTCATCAAAGGCGGAAAACATGGAGTCGATTATTGAACTGCGCCATCTGCGCACTTTGCTGGCTCTGGAAGAAACCGGCAGCGTATCGATGGCGGCAAAAAGGGTTTTTCTGACCCAGTCTGCACTTTCACACCAGATTCGTGTTCTGGAACAGTTTTATGGTACCCCCCTGTTTGAACGTAAATCCAACCCGATTCACTTTACTCCGGTAGGTGTGCGGCTGCTACAGCTGGCACGAGAAATCACGCCGCTGGTTACAGTAGCAGAGCTGGATATGGCGCAGATAATTGAAGGTGAGGCAGGGGAGCTGAGGGTAGCGGTAGAGTGCCATACCTGCTTTGACTGGCTGATGCCGGCCATGGATGCTTTCCGGGCGCTGTGGCCTAAAGTAGAGCTGGATATTGTTTCCGGCTTTCAGGCCGATCCGGTCGGGTTATTGCTGACTCACCGTGCAGATCTGGCAATCGTATCCGAATATGCTCCGCAGCCGGGGATTATTTTTCAGCCATTGTTTGCCTATGAAATGGTCGGCATTTGCGCGAAGGATCACCCGCTGGCGGCTAAAAGTGTATGGCAGGCTCAGGATTTTGAGAATGAAACACTGATCACCTATCCGGTACCGGATGATATGCTGGATTTACTGCGTAAGGTTTTAAAACCGGCAGGGGTACAGCCGGCACGGCGTAACAGTGAACTGACGATAGCTATTATTCAACTGGTTTCCAGCCGGCGCGGCATTGCTGCTTTGCCTTACTGGACGGTTATGCCGTATCTGGAAAAAGGCTATGTAGTAGCACGGCAGATTGGCGATATACCGCTGCAAAGTGAATTGTATGCCGCCATGCGCGAAACAGACAGTAATAAAAGCTATCTGGATAATTTCTGCCAGATTGTGCGCGAACGCAGCTTTGCCGACTTACCCGGACTCAGCCCGCTCAGCACGCCGGACTAGTCTGCAACCGGCAATCTGATTTATTAAAAGAGCAGGGCAGATATTCGGCAAAGCGCTGATATTTTGCTCTGCTCTTGTTTGGTATCGTCAGCCAGAATTTTACGCAACATCCATTGTCCTGCTTAAGCTCAGTTTGTACAGATGTCAGATAAATCTTCTTGTGCTGCATAAATACCATAAAATAAGCCATAAGCATATTTTTCAAAGCGATTTTTCATGCTTAATCAGCTACAATAAGCGCTATGGAAATTTTATCTTCTGCCGGTCTGCTGACCGGTCTTAATAGTGAACAATTAGCCGCCGTTACCTGGCCTGCGCAACCGGCACTGGTACTGGCAGGTGCAGGAAGTGGTAAAACCAGAGTACTAACCACACGTATTGCCTGGTTATTGCAGACTGGTCAGGCCAGTGTACACAGCATTCTGGCCGTTACCTTTACCAATAAGGCGGCTAAAGAAATGCAATTGCGCCTGAGCACGCTGTTACCGGTTTCGGTACGGGCGATGTGGCTGGGGACATTTCACGGGCTGTGCCATCGGTTTTTACGACTGCACCATCAGGAAGCATCACTGCCCAAAACATTTCAGATTCTGGATATGGGTGATCAGCTTTCTGTAGTCAAGCGCTTGCTTAAACAACTGAATATTGCTGAAGAAATTATCTCACCGCGCAGTCTGCAGGGATTCATTAATGCACAAAAAGAAAACGGGTTGCGTGCTTCGCGTTTATCAGCTCGTGACCCGCATGAACGGCAAATGATTGAATGTTATGCCGCCTATGACAGTTTGTGCCAGAATGAAGGTGTAGTGGATTTCGCGGAATTAATGTTACGCAGTTATGAAATTCTGCAGAGTAATGAAATATTGCGCAATCATTACCAGAACCGTTTTAATCATGTACTAATTGATGAATTTCAGGATACAAATAAATTACAGTATGCATGGCTAAAATTACTGGCCGGAGAGCATGCAGCGGTTTTCGCTGTGGGAGATGACGACCAGAGTATTTATCGCTTTCGCGGTGCCGAAGTAGCCAATATGACCCGCTTTCTGAATGAATTTCATGTTGGCGACCCCATCCGGCTGGAACAAAATTACCGTTCGGTAGGCAATATTCTGACAGCAGCCAACGCGGTGATTGCACACAACGCCAGCCGTCTAGGTAAAAATCTGCGCACTCAGGCCGGCGATGGCGAAAAAATCCGTGTACTTCAGGCAATTAATGATCTTGAAGAAGCGCAGTTTGTGGTTGATGAAGTGAAGGCTTTACACCGCGAAGGGCTGAATTATATGCAGATGGCTGTACTGTATCGCAGTAATGCCCAGTCGCGGGTTCTGGAACAGGCTCTGTTCCGCGCCGGTATACCTTACAAAATTTATGGCGGCCTGCGCTTTTATGAGCGTCAGGAAATCAAACATGCACTGGCTTACCTGCGTCTGGCGGTTAACCCCAATGATGATAATGCCTTATTACGCGTAATCAATGTGCCGGCACGCGGCATCGGCGCGCGGAGTGTTGAAAACATTCAGGCGGCAGCCAATGAAGCCCATACTTCGTTATGGCAGGCGGCCAACAGTTTATCAGCGAAAAACAGTAAAATTGCTGCATTTATCCGCCTGATTGAAAATTTACAGCAACAGGCTGCGCAAGTTTCTCTGCAGGAACTGATGGCTGCTGCCATCTATGATAGCGGTCTGATGGAACACTACCGTACCCAGAAAGGTGAACAGCAGGAACGCATCAACAACCTGGAAGAATTACTGAATGCGGCAGTGGCATTTAAACCGCAGGAATCCGGTTATGATATGGAACCTGAGTATGATGAAAACGATCCTTTATTTCCGGTACTGTCTTTTTTAAGTACTGCCTCACTGGAAGCAGGAGAGCATCAGGCCGGTCAGGGTGAAGATGCCTTGCAGTTAATGACCGTGCATGCAGCTAAGGGACTGGAATTTGACGGTGTATTTCTGACAGGGCTGGAAGAAGGTTTATTCCCCAGTGAATACAGCATGGCCGAACGCGACGGGCTGGAAGAAGAGCGGCGCCTGATGTATGTAGCGATCACCAGAGCACGTAAGCGCCTGTATTTAACAATGGCAGAACAACGCCTGTTACACGGACAAACACATTTTGCCCTGCCATCACGCTTTGTGGATGAAATACCGGAAGAGGTATTGCAATATTTGTCTGCTCACAGAAACTCTCTGATAGCCCGGCAACAGTCCACGCAGCGAACCAATCCGTTTCACAGCCGCAGCAAACTGGCAGAAACACAGGAGAGCACGGATTTTGACGGATTTCAGCTAGGACAGAATGTTTATCATGAACGTTTCGGCACAGGTGTCATCATAGATGCTACCCGGAAAGCTGAAGGGGCACGCCTGACCATCAATTTCGGTAAACAGGGGATTAAAGAGCTGGATACCGTATTTGCCAAAAGCAAGCTAAGTATTATTTCTTAAACAATTGCTCAGGTAATGGCTGGTAAGCAAAAGCCTGAGAGGAGACAGTCATGCAACAATACGACAGTAACAATATTTTTGCCCGAATTATCCGTGGTGAAATTCCTTGCCATAAAGTTTATGAGGATGAGCAGACACTGGCCTTTATGGATGTGATGCCACAGGCACGCGGCCATGTACTGGTGATTCCTAAATGTGAAGCAATAGAGTTAACTGACATGCCGCAAGATTACCTTGCTGCCGTAT
Organism: Snodgrassella sp. ESL0324; assembly: GCF_013344955.1. Classification (NCBI taxonomy): domain Bacteria; kingdom Pseudomonadati; phylum Pseudomonadota; class Betaproteobacteria; order Neisseriales; family Neisseriaceae; genus Snodgrassella; species Snodgrassella sp. ESL0324. The sequence goes on from NZ_JAAEDS010000018.1 coordinate 41,236, forward strand.
TCAGTGCAGCTAAAAAGATTATTAATGCGCAACGTAAAGTATTACATCGTAATGGCGTTGTGCAATTACAGTTGTCCGGCGAACAGGCTGGTCAGTCTGTATTTCATTATCACATTCATCTGATTCCCGGACATATCCATGAACTGGGTAAACATGAAAGTGTGGCTGCTGATCAGGCAGAACTGGCGCAACTGGCTGCACAATTACGTGCAGAACTGGCCTGACCATTTTTTGATTCAATAATTATCCACAGAATTATCCACAGATAATCAGTAAAATAAATAGTATTTATTATGTCATAACCCTTGTTTTATAAGGAATTAAGCATAAAGACTGATTTTTATCCAGTTAAATACTACAAATTTGTCCACAATCATTCAGTTGTTGTACCAAATCTCCCTGTCGCTCCTGCACCTTTCGGTAAACGGAGCGATAATTTATTTCCTGGTCAATACAGATTAAATTGTTCAGTCAGTTTCAGCTTAAACGCCTTTGTGATTACACACTAGCCATATCCTGCATATTTAGCGGAACTTAATTCACTAAAACACCTACTTACGCTTTTCATCAACAGGAAATGCGACAAATCATTTTTTTCTGCCGGTTTCAGCAGAAGCAGGCCTTATCCGGCCTGTATCTTTTCTTCTGATAACAAAAGCCCGCAGAAAAATTATGCTCTGCGGGCTTTTACACAGTATAACCAGTATTAATTATTCATACATCCGGAATAAACACTTCTGAACTGTGATACTTTCGCATTTTATTCAAATAAATCGCGCAGTTTGTCCATGAATGATTTTTGCCGCGGTGTTTGAGCCCGGTCCATACCGGTAGAGATTTTTTCAAACTCTTCCAGTAATTCACGCTGACGATCGGTCAGATTTACCGGTGTCTCTACCACGATATGACAATATAAATCACCCACAGCAGCCGAACGTACAGATTTAATTCCTTTACCACGTACCCGCATGCGACGACCGGTTTGTGTTTCTTTCGGAATATTCAGTTTGACTTTACCATCCAGCGTAGGCACCTCAACCTCTCCGCCAAGCGCTGCTATCGTAAAACTGATGGGTAATTCACAGTGCAGATCCATGCCGTCACGCTCAAACACCTGATGCGGGCGCACGTTCACCATCACATATAAATCACCGGCAGGCGCACCATGCTTACCCGGTTCACCTTCACCGCTCAGGCGGATACGCTGACCGTCATCAATTCCGGCCGGAATAGAAACTTCAACAGTCTTGCGGGTTTTTACCAGTCCGTCGCCATGACATTTAACACACGGATCCTTAATCTGTTTACCACTGCCGTGACAGGTCGGGCAGGTCTGCTGTAACTGAAAAATGGCCTGCCGTACCTGAACGACACCACTGCCGCCACACATGCTGCAGGTAGTGGCAGAAGTCCCGACTTTAGCACCACTGCCGTGACAGACATCACATTCTTCATGAGTAGGAATAGTGATTTTTTTCTTAATACCGCGCGCAGCCTCTTCCAGACTGATTTCAATATTATATTGTAAATCAGCGCCCTGATTATTCTGCTGCGACCGTCCGCCGGCTCCGCCGCCAAACATCTGGCTGAAAATATCACCAAAATCAAAACCGCCGGAAAAGCCGCCGGCGCCGGCACCCATATTGCCGTCTACGCCGGCATGACCAAACTGGTCATAAGCAGCACGTTTTTGAGAATCAGACAATACTTCATAAGCACGTTGTACTTCTTTAAATTTTTCTTCGGCGTTTTTATCGCCCTGATTACGGTCAGGATGGTATTTCATGGCCAGCTTACGATAAGCTTTTTTGATTTCCTCATCCCCTGCAGTACGGCTTATACCCAGTACTTCATAAAAATCTACTTCAGTCATAATTTTATTCCAAAGGTTTGCAGGCAACCTGCTCTTAAACAGCAGGATGCCTGAACAGCAAAACCGGATAGATAATAGAAATGCAACCCATATATGGGCTGCATGTATAAAAACAAGGTTTTAAGTAAAAGTTATTTCTGACCGAAGCACAATATACGGTCTGAAAACAAATAGACAGATAAAGAATCAACGGTCACACCAGTATATTTATACTGTCAGCAAAGTAGCCAATCAAATCGTGTGCCATCCATCAGATAATCTTCAAAGCACTTTAAATAATTCAGCCGGATATTTGGCTGGCATTATCTGCCGGCAGCAAAACATTAATATAGTTTAGTCCGACACTTACCTGTATCGGATCGATTCCGGTTATCGATACCTTCATCCGGCATTTTGGCATGGCATCAACCGGTACACCGTTAACACGGCTTACCAGTGGCAGGCCTTCAATACGCACTAAATCATCACGTATTAACTGAGCAGTCAGCTCCTGCAACTGTTCCTGCTGAATATATATCAGACTCCAGTATGCTTCCATATGGCGCTGAAAATCATTGTAGGCTGCATAAGCCGACTCAAAATCACGCAATACCGCAAACAGCATGGCATCCTGCGGTTCAAAACGTGGCTCTGCTTCCGGATCCAGCAAACTGATCAGCTGCTTCTGGTTAATATAATCAGTAGCACGGCGCAGAGGCGAAGTAAACCAGGCATAATGTTTCAGCCCCAGACCAATATGCGGTTCAGACTGAGTACTCATCCGTACTCTGCCGGTAGGCTGTACACGGAATAATCCCGCCATTTCAGCCTCATCCAGCATCTGCGCCCAGGTACTGTTGGCAAAAATCATCAGTTCGCTGACCAGCGTATCAATTGGTGCTCCGCGTTCACGCACACTGATATGTACAGTATTATCCGCCCCAAGCTTAATTCCATAATCGTACTGCGGTAAACGTTCCGGATCATATTTACCCCGCGCCTGCATTCTGGCCACAGCAAAATCATATAACCAGTTCATTTCGTTCTGATGTGCAAAAGCTTCAGTATCACCGCGCGGCTGCAAAGGCTGAAATGCCTGCTCAATATTTTCAATACGTAAATTACAGTCTATATACACCGATTCAATTCGTGATTCATAACGTATCACCTCAAACTGCGGACTGATTTCAGCATACAGACTGACTGCCGGTCGTGCTGCTCCTTCATCCAGACTGAAAGCAGCTATCCAGTTATCCGGCAGCATGGTAATTTTACCGCCGGGATAATACACAGTACTTAAACGTTCAAATATCAGCTTTTCCAGCAAAGACTCAGCATCTATTGCCAGAGCCGGGGCAGCAATATGAATTCCGACCAGTTTGTTGCCATTGGGCAGGTCACGCACACTGAATGCATCATCTACCTCACTGGTTTCAATGTCATCAATGGAAAATGCGCGTACTGCGGTATCGGCATCTGGCAGATTGCGCATAACCGGTACAGGATAATTACCGCAATCCGTACCTTTGGGAAACTGGGTAAGTAAAAAACCATCCAGAAAATATTCAGGCAGAGGCGGTACTGCACCAACACTCTGGAGCAGGGCAAACAGTGAGGTTTTTTTCTGATCAGCAGCTTTGACCACTGCTTTGTATTTCAGACTTTGTTTATCAGGTGCATGCAGAATCATTTTGGCTTCAGCAGCAATCTCATCCGGCAGGCGACCGGCCAGCAATTCCTGTATCCAGCCATTGATTTGTTCTTCCTGCTGTTTGCGCCGTTCAATGGCTGCCAGCGCCTGCTGTAATGTTTCTGCCGGCGCAGCTTTAAATACACCTTTATTTTTTTTGTAAAAATACATAGGCGCTGCATACAGAGCCATCAGTGTGGCTGCCAGCTCAATATTCCCGCTGCTATTGCCAAAATATTCACTGGCTGCACTGGCTGCGGTAAATTCACTTTCATTGCCTACCGCTTCCCAGAGCAGACTGATATCAATACCGGCAGCTGCTTCAGCAGCCTGTTGTAAAAATTGCGCAGCATCACCATCAAACACCAGAAAAACGTGGCTGGCCTTGATTTTTGCCCGCTTACCATGTTGTGTATTAACCAGAAAAGTAGCATCATTTTCCTGAACTATTTCCGCTACTTTAAACTGACCTGACTCCTCATAAAAAATTTGTTTACCCATAACGCCTACTTAAAACAAAGAAACTACTCAAGTAATCTGTAAAACAGATTCAGAAACCACTATTTATTCGATTATAAACGACAGCACTCAATCTTCGCTTCTATGCCTGCTCTGCCACTCTGTTCCAGACAACCGTATCTGTATAAATAGTTCACCATTATTCCTCCTCAGGCTTTCCTGTTTTGCATATATCCGATTGTCAAATCATACAAATTAAATAATTCTATGTTTTAATTTTCCAGTAAAACAATTACTTAAAGTTAGCACAATATAATTATGCTTTAAACAACATTATGCTTTAAAACCAGATAAATAAACAGCAAAAAATACCTGCTGACAAATAAAATCCATAACAATGAACTAATTTTAAAAAATTCCGAATGCATACTATGCTGGAAATATTTCGATATATATAAAGTTATACACCGTACAACCGTCAACAATAGTAAGTATTACCGAAAATTAAAACATATGCTAAAAAAATAATACAGAAAAAACCAAAATTTATTTGATTTTTTACATAAAACTGTTTTCTGCCTGCTATTTCAGACATCAGCATCAGATAATAAGTTATATAATTAATATATGAATATATTAATTTTTACAAATAACTTTTTATTCTTACGGTTAAAAAAACAATTTCTATATCTAGAGAAGCAAATATTGATTTAAATTTGCCTTTATCTGAATAAAATATCTGTATTGTTATTTGTTATATAAATAAATTCTGTTGCATATAAAAATATTATTACTGATTATATAAGCACATACTTTTAATAACACAAACTGAAATATACCTCACCCGGTTATCAGCTGATTCTGACTAATTGTATGATACAGATATCCACAGCAACAGCCATGATGTGAGTGTTACAATAGCCATAAATTCGTGTAAAGACTTGCGATATGAAGAAAATAAACCCAAAAAGCTATGAAGAAGCTATCCAGCAACTGGAAAAAATAACTGAATCCATGCAAAACAATGATCTTCCGCTGGAAGAATCACTGGCTGCATATGAATATGGTCAGGAACTGGTGCAATACTGCCAGCAGAAGCTGGCGGAGGTAGAACAAAAACTACAGGTACTGGATAATGGTGAATTAAAGGAGCTGAAGCTTGAAACAGGGGAGTAATTTTGCCGGCTGGCAAAAACAAGTACAGACACATACAGAAGAGACATTAACCCGATTACTCCCCCCGGCCGGACAGCTTCCTGCACCACTGATTGAAGCTATGCGCTATGCGGCGCTGGATGGCGGTAAACGGTTGCGGCCAATGCTGGTTCTGGCAGCGGCCGAGCTGGGTAATGCGGTTACAGAAGCCGTAGATTATGCTCTGGCTGCAATCGAATGCATACATATCTATTCGCTTGTGCACGACGATATGCCGGAGATGGATAACGACAGTCTGCGTCACGGAAAACCGGCCTGCCACATACAATATACACCGGCAACAGCCTTACTGGTTGGTGATGCCCTGCAAAGTATGGCATTCAGCCTGCTGAGCAGGCCAACCGGTCTGGAAGCTGCGCGGCAGCTGCAAATGATACAGACTCTGGCACAGGCTGCCGGCTGTCATGGCATGGCCGGCGGACAGGCTATCGATTTAGCCTGCGTAGGGGTAGGTCTGAATCAGGCCGAACTGGAACACATGCACCAGTTGAAAACCGGTGCGCTGATCAGAGCAGCAGTTACACTGGGCGGACTTTGCTGTCAGGATATCAGCCAGCAGGCATTAACCGCACTCGACCATTATGCCGCTCATCTGGGTCTGGCTTTTCAGGTTATTGATGATGTACTGGATTACGAGCAGGATAGCAGCACACTGGGTAAAACCGCCGGAAAAGATGCCCGGACTAATAAACCTACCTACGTTAGCCTGATGGGGCTGACTACAGCACGCCAGTATGCAGAAAATCTGGTACAACAGGCTATTGATGCTTTAAGCGATTTTGACCAGCGTGCATCTCATCTTCGCGCACTGGCGCAATTTGTCGTTGCCCGCAATCATTAAAAATGCGCTAAGCAACAGCAAACTACGAATATAAAAATATTGTCTGCGCAGTAATTCAGTTAATGACAGATATAAATTATTTACAGATCAGCTTATTCATAAAATAACTAACGCAGCCGCTTACCGGAAGCCCAGTCAATAATCTGGCTGGGCTGCTTTCTTCCGCCGGTGCGTCCGCCCAGAATCATCACCTGTTTTCCAAACTGGCGTCTGACTTCACGCTCTGTACAACAAGCTTTTTTTCCTGCCCGGTTACAAGAAGTAGATACCAGCGCCGTACCTGCTGCTCTGCATAAAAACCGAGCAGTTGCCAGGTCCGGAACCCGTACGGCCAGAGTTTGCCGGCCACGCCCGCGTAACACAGGTGAAACCTGTTTACGTACCGGTAACAGTAAAGTTCTGGGTGCCGGCCACTGCCGGCTGACAGTCGCTATATCGGTTGCGGACAAAGGTGCGAGCAAAGGCTGTAATTGAGTAAAATCAGCAGCAATAACAATCAGCCCTTTATGTTGCGGTCGCTTTTTCAATGCAATGACTTTACGCACCGCCGGCACACAATCAGGCAGACAGCCTAGCCCGTAACTGCCTTCTGCAGGATAAGCAATCAAACCGCCACGATGCAGATGGCTGCGCAGACGATATAAAAACCGGCCGGACGGACGGGCAGGATGGCGCATAAATATTCTGAGAAACTGGACTAAACTATTATAATAGCAGGGCAGAATAAACCAGACTACACCCGTACCGGTCACAGCTACCCAACCACCAGAGACAATCATGATTACTGATGAACAACTATTGCGTTACAGCCGTCATATATTACTGGATAAGCTGGATATTGCCGGACAGGAAGCAATTCTTGCTGCCCGTGCTCTGGTAATCGGTGCCGGCGGCCTGGCACATCCGGCTCTGACTTATCTGGCTTCCAGCGGAATAGGGCATATTACCGTTGTGGATAACGACACTATCGAAATCAGTAATCTGCAACGCCAGTTCTGGTTTAATGATAAAGATATCGGTCAGGCAAAAGCCGCGATATTGTGCCGGCAGCTACAGACACAATATCCGCAGACCCAATTACAACCCATTGTAGCCAGAGCAGATGCCAGCCTGTTAGAGCAACTGGTTCAGCATACCGATATCATTCTGGATTGTACCGACAATTTTGCCAGCCGCCGGCTGATTAATCAGGTCTGTTTCCGTGCACGCAAACCATTGGTTTCAGCCTCTGCACTGGTATTTGCAGGTCAGCTGGCAGTATATGATTTTCGTGATGGCCGCGGCCCCTGCTATCAGTGCCTGTTTGAAGGAGAAATGAATGATGAAGGTGCCAGTTGTGCCAAAAACGGAGTTTTTGCACCTTTACTCGGTATTATGGGCGCGGCACAGGCCAGTGAAGCATTGCAGATAATTGCCGGTATTCACCCTGACGGCTGCTGGCTACACTGTTTTGACGCTTGTTCTTTTCAATGGCAGCGCCTGCAGCTGGCTGCCAATCCGGATTGTCCGGTATGCGGGCAGGCAGTTTTATCCACAGAAATTTGTGGATAAAACTGTGGATATTTTTATTCCTGAAAATCAGATAATTTGCGATCTTTACCGGCATTCCAGCCAGACACAGTAATAACGACCGCGGCAATAAACATCAGACACAATGCCGGAAACCAGGAATGCATCATGTCATGCAGAGCGCCCATCAGTACCGGTCCCACAGCCGCAAACAGATAGCCACAGGTTTGAGCCATTCCGGATAACAGCACTCCTTCAGTAACACTGCTGCTGCGTAAACTGAAAAACATCATGCTCAGACAGAAAGCCCCGCTGATACCCAGCCCCAGCAACAGCACTGCCGGAAAATAACAGCTGCGCCATGGCGACATCAGCAATAATACCGACAAAATTAAAGCCACGCCGCACATCGACCCTATCCAGTGCTGCTGCTTTAATCTGGCTGCATAAATTGGTATCAGCAAATTGGTTGGTATCATCACCAGCTGCATCAGCCCAAGCCAGCCACCGGCTTCCGTTGCTGATACACCGGCTTTGGCCACAATCTGTGGCAGCCAGCTAACTGTAGAATAAAACAGAAACGACTGAAATCCCATAAACAGCGTTACCTGCCAGGCCAGCGGATTACGCCACAGATGTATCTTTACCTGACGTGCACGTACAGCTGCCTTGGGCACAGCATTGGCTGCTTTAAAAGGCAGCCACCAGATAACCATGGCCACCAGTGCCGGTAGTACCCAGATTACCAGAGCACCGCGCCAGCCCCACAGATTACTGTGAGCAAGCGGGGCACTTAAAGCAGAACCGGCCGCACCGCCCATATTCATCACCAGTGCATATAATGCGGTAACCAGTCCCATTTTAAACGGAAAATACTGCTTTACCATACTGGGAATCAGTACATTGCCAACAGCAATGGCACAGCTGAGCAAAGCCGTACCAGTCAGCAGCAGAAACAGCCCGGAACCACAGCGCAGCACCAGCCCCAGCGTTAATATCCACAAAGCAAAAAAGACCATCTGCTCCGAGCCCAGACGTGCTGCAAGCCTGGGGATAAAAATCGAAAACAGACCAAATGTCAGCAATGGTACCGTAGTCAGCATGCCGGCCAGCGTACTGCTTATCTGCAGCTGCGTCTGAATATTCTGTAACAGGGGACCCACACCAGTCAGCGGGCCGCGTAAAACAAATGCCAAAGCCAGAATAGCAACAAAAAGACTAAGCCGGTGCTGTGTTTTCGATACAGTCGAATCCGTTTTCATTACTTCACCAAATTACTCGTTTACCTTTAAGGCAAAAAAACTATTAATTTACCGGCCATTGCTGCAATAATGCACGGCCGCATTCCAGACCGGCTGCATAACTGTAGCGTAAACGGCCGGCATCCCGGCACAGACGTCCGGCCATTTTGCCATCATCCGGAGGATTAATTTCAATAATATACCGGCAGTTTTCAGGCTGCCGCATCCATGTCAGGGTAGTATTATAATGCTTTACTCGCTGCCGTAATGCCTGAGCAAACCCGCTGACAGGCAAACGCCTTGCCAGCAGACTGTCACCCAGACTACCTTTCTTCACATAATTGTGCGCTCTGGTACGAATTACTATCACACAACCGATGCCCGGCTGAGACAGAGTCCACTGTACCGGCAAGGCATCAGCGACTCCGCCGTCAAAATAAAATCCTCCGCCAATTGCTACCGGTTTACGAATCATAAACGGAATTGAACTCGAAGCACGCAGTACTTCCAGAAAAGAATCGGGCTGAGCCACAACATACTCCGGCTCACCGCTAACAGCATTACTTAAAACAACCCTGAAATCACGCTGTCGGGCAAACATACGTTCACAGTCCAGCGGATTTTCCTGTTGTACAACCTGCCATAACCAGTCAATATCCATCAGGTCGCCGCCACGGATAAAGCGTGACCAGCTGATAAATTCCGGCCGGCAGGACTGATCAAGCAGTATATCCAGATTACGCCCTTCCTGTCCGGCCAGATAACTGGCAATAGTACTGGCTCCGGAAGATACTCCGACTAGTAAACTAAACGGGTTAAAATCTGCCTGTAAGAAGGCATCAGTAACACCACTGCTGAATGCAGCACGCATTCCACCGCCTTCTACAACCAGTGCAGTTTGCTTTCCGGCTGTCTGCTGATCAGCATGCATGTTGGCATTCCTATGTTTATGTAATAATATTTTAATGTTATTAAATATATAATACTGACTATAGTAAATCAATAAAATTACTGGCAGGTAATACCTATTATTAATATCTTCTGCACTTGCAAACCAGTCTGCCAGTAAGCAGTACGACAACAGCTCACGAATATTCAATGGCCAGAGACATACCTGCAGAATTTATTAATTTTAAATTACTGGATTAATCGGCAATTTTTTTTGTACCAAATCAGTTTCAGGCAGTTACTTCGTATACCGCGAATGCGCACGCAGACATAATTCATCACAAAAAGGCATTTACAGCAGCATCTGTGTCGCATCAAAGACCGGCATACTATGTAAAATCCAGCATTCTCAACCCGGAATACAATTTTTTTCAACCTGAACAGTACAGTAAAACGTTCTGATTACTTTTATAACCGGAACTGCTTTGCCAGAATTTATATATAGAGCAAAACGTATTCCATTATTAACCGGAGCAATAGCTTATTCCGTAGTAGTGTACCTGAGTAAGTGAACTGCTTATCAATTTATATTCTTGCAATCATCTGCAAAGATTAAATTTTATAATTGCCGGTCTGTAGCTCAATATCCGTACTCATCAGCCCAAATACTTCACAACAGTAATACTTCATACCTGTACATTTTTCAAACCATAAAAAAACTTCCGGATTCAGATAAATCCGGAAGTTAGTCTGACTATTCAGCAAAGATAGTTTAGTTGTTGCTCCATTTGAAGCCGACACCGGCATTAAAGCCAACTTCCTTGCCTGTAGTAGAAACACCAGCACCCCAGCCGATATTACCGCTGTTACTGATGGCTTTATAGTTAGCACCGACTGCGGTATAGCCACGATAAGTACCTACACCCACACCGACAGCCTGTTCACCGGCATTCAGAGAAGGCAGATAAGCGCCGGACAAGGCCATGGCCAGTGCAGTACCTGAATATGCACGGCGTTCTGTACGCTGAACACGTTCATTTACTTTGTTTACATACTTATTGACGTTAGTAATCTGATTATTAACACCTTTAAGCTGAGCCACGTTTACTGCATCAGTATCAGCCGTACCTGCTGCAACTCCGGTTATCTGACGATATACACCTTTCGAAGCATCACCTACAGATACTGCACCTTCCGTACTCTTCGTTGCCCGGATCGCTGCTGCCTGCTGTGACGTTGCCGTTACCGGAATATAACCTTCTTTTCCGGCTGCCGTATTCGCTACTGAACCCGCACCAAGTGCTACACCTCCGGCCTGTGTTACCTTAGCCTGACTACCCAGTGCCACAGCATTGGCTGACGGAGCACTTGCAGAATCACCGATTGCAACTGCCGATGTACCGCTGGCCATAGCTGCTCCGCCTACTGCGATAGAATCAGTACCCTGTGCAACTGAGGCAGCTTTTGCAGAATTGATCTTCGCAAACTTAGTACCATAATTCTGAACATTTTGCAGGGCATCAGCCACATTATCAGCAGATGCAATACCTCCTGTCGGAGTAGTGCTATCATATTTGGGTTTACTGAGACCTGTATTCGGGTCATATGAACTACCCAGACCGGCTGCTATGGAAGCAAGCTGGCTGGCTGTTCTGGCACTGATTGCTGTTGACAGGCTAGTCAGTGCATCACTAGAAATATTTCCGGTCGGCAGAGCATCTACTTTAGTTGACAGAGTACTCAGGCTGCTTTGTACCGTCCACAACTGACCGGCATTAACCGCATCAAGAGAACCTTGAGCTATATTACCGGCTGCAATATTGGTAATCCGCTGTGCAGTACCATTATGACTGGCATCATAAAAGCCTGTATTGTTACCTGTACCATCATCTTTCCATTGCAATGCATTTTTGGTCAGATTAGTGATATTAGTAATAATATTACTTGTCGTGATACCATTCACTCTTTCGTCTAATGAAGTCAGTGATGATGATGTAGATGTTGACAGAGCAGACAGATCGGATTTTACTGTGTAAAGCTGTCCGCCGGTTACTGCTTCATGCGAACCCGCTGCAATCAAACCATCTTCCACGTTAAAGATCTTACCTAAACCTAGATCACGGGTCAGATTGTTTGGTCTTCCTGCATCAAATCCGCCTTTATCATCATTCCATTTCAGTGCTTTCTCTTTCAGATCTGTCACATCTTTCTGAGTTGTACTTGCAACAGTTGATAAGCTGCTCAGACTGCTGCTGGTGATGTTTGTCAGCTGTTGCAGATTGTCTGTTGCCGTACTCAGGCTGTGTGACAGACTTTCATAGCCGGTAGACAGGGAGCTGCTTATAGTGCTGATTTCATTAATAACAGTGGATGAAACTACTGTCGACAGACTGCTCAGCCCTGTTGATGTTGAGCTGGACAGGTTAAAGAACTGGCTGCCGTTTACTGCATCTGTAGAATCAGCTGCTATTCTGCCTGCTGCTACATTGGTAATCCGCTGCGCTGTACCATTATGACTGGCATCATAAAAGCCTGTATTGTGACCTGTACCATCATCTTTCCACTGCAATGCATTCTGCTGCAAGGTAGTCAGATTCTGATTCGTACTGCTCAGACTGGCTGACAGATTGTTCAGACCGGTAGTCGTAGACTGTGACAAACTGCTCAGACCGGTGCTGACACTGTTCAGTCCTGTATGAGTTTCTGTGGACAGTGACTCCAGACTTCTATTTACATTATCCAGAGCAGATGAGGTAACACTGCTCAGGCTGCTCAGACCAGTACTGCTGCTGCTCAGACCTGTCTGAGTCAGCGTTGACAGACTGTACATCTGCGCACCGTTAACCGCATCACTTGATGTAGCGCTGATGTCCCCGCCGGCAATTCCGGTCAGTGTCTGCGCACGACCGCCACGGGTTGCATCATAGGCACTAATTGTACTGTTCCATTGCAATGCATCTTTCTGCAGATTGCCTACATTAGTATTAGTATCATTCAGACTGGATGACAGACTGGACACGTTTTGATTCACAGTGTTCAGATTATCACCAATAATAGTAGACAGACTGCCTAACTTATTATTGGTAATTGCACTCAGGTTGGTTGACAGACTGCTCAGCCCTGTTGATGTTGAGCTGGACAGACTGAATAGCTGACCACCGTTTACTGCATCTGTAGAATCCAATGCTATATTGCCTGCTGCTACATTGGTAATCCGCTGCGCTGTACCATTATGGCCGGCATCATAAGCAGTCAGTGTGTTGCTCCACTGCAATGCATTCTGCTGCAAGGTAGTCAGATTCTGATTCGCACTGCTCAGACTGGCTGACAGATTGTTCAGACCGGTAGTCGCAGACTCTGACAAACTGCTCAGACCGGTGCTGACACTGTTCAGTCCTGTATGAGTTTCTGTGGACAGTGACTCCAGACTTCTATTTACCTTATCCAGAGAAGATGAGGTAACACTGCTCAAATTGCTCAGACCAGTACTGATGCTGCCCAGACCTTTCTGAGTCAGCGTTGACAGACTGTACATCTGCGCACCGTTAACCGCATCACTTGATGTAGCGCTGATGTCCCCGCCGGCAATTCCGGTCAGTGTCTGCGCACGACCGCCACGGGTTGCATCATAGGCACTGCTTACACCATTCCACTGCAAAGCATTTTGCCGTAATTCAGCTACATTAGTATTAGTATCATTCAGACTGGATGACAGACTGGACACGTTTTGATTCACAGTGCTCAGACTATTACTAATAATAGAAGACAGACTGCCTAACTGATTGTTAGTTACTGCGCTCAGGTTGGTTGACAGACTGCTCAGCCCTGTTGATGCTGAGCCGGACAGACTGAATAGCTGGTCACCGTTTACTGCATCTGTAGAATCCAATGCTATATTGCCTGCTGCTACATTGGTAATCCGCTGCGCTGTACCATTATAGCTGGCATCATAGGCACTGCCTTTCCATTGCAATGTATTTGCCTGCAATGTAGTCAGAGTCTGATTTGTGCTGTTCAGGCTATTTGTCAGATTGTTCAGGCCGGTAGTTGTAGACTCTGACAAACTGCTCAGACCGGTGCTGATACTGTTCAGTCCTGCTACAGTTACCGTAGACAGACTGTGCAGCTGTCCGCCGTTAACCGCTTCTGTGGATTCTGCACTCACAGCTCCTGCTGCCACACCACTCAGAACTTTGGCACTGCCGTCTCGGCTGGCATCATAAACACCTTTGCCTGCGTTCCACTGCAAGGTATTAGCCTGCAATGTGGATACGCTGCTGCTGGTATCTTTCAGACCTTTGTCCAGAGCCTGCAGGCTGTTAGCTGTAGAAGTAGTCAGTGTGTCCAGACTGGTGCTAATGCTCTGTATACTGCCTGAAGTACTGGATGACAGCTTGGTCAGTTCATCGCTGGTGCTGTTCAGGCTGGTTGTCAGATTGTTCAGGTCTGTTTTTGTTGCTGTAGACAGTGTACCTAAATCTGAATTGGTTTTATTCAGGTTTTCGGTCAGTTTGTTGACACTGTTAGCAGTACCGGTTGACAAACTGTACATCTGCGCACCGTTAACTGCATCGGTAGAATCTCCCGTTATCGAGCCTGCTGCTACCTGTGTAATCTTCTGAGCTTTACTATCACGCTCAGCATTGTAACTACCGGTTACTTTATCCCATTGCAGTGCATTAGCCTGCAATGCAGTAACCTTTTCAGTAACAGTATTCAGTCCGGTTGACAAACTGGATACGTTTTGATTCACAGTGTTCAGATTATCACCAGTAATAGTAGACAAACTGCTTAACTGATCGTTGGTTACTTTACTCAGGTTGGTTGACAGACTGCTCAGCCCTGTTGATGTTGAGCTGGACAATTGGAAGAACTGGCTGCCATTAATAGCATCGCTTGATTCCGGTGCTACATTACCGGCAGCTACGTTGGTAATTTTTTGTGCCTTACCAGTTCCATGATTTGCACTATACGCACCGGCTTCCTCACTCCATTGCAGTGCATCTTTCTGTAATCCGGCAACATTACTGGCAGCAGTACTTACTGTATTGCCTAATTTCCCCAGTACTGTTGAAGTACTCGCAGACAGATTATTTAATCCTGAAGAAGTACTAGTAGACAAACTGGCAATTTGGTTTGAAGCACTGACAGATAAACTGCTCAACCCCGTAGAGGTACTGGTAGACAGACTGGCTACACTGCCTGAAGTACTTACAGACAGGCTGCTGACAGAAGTTGATACTATCGTAGACAGATTGCCTAATCCGGTAGAAGCACTATTAGACAGGCTATTAAATTTTTCCGGCCAGTCATTAGATAAACTGTTTAGTTTATCCTGAACAGAAGTTAAACCAGTAGATACTGATTTTGATACACTGTTCAAACCGGCAGAATATTCTGTATTAACTGCATACAGCTGCGAACCGGTAATGACATCACTTGAAGTATCGCTGATATTACCTTCAGCAACCCGGGTAATTTTTTGCGGTTTGCCAGTTGCTCGGCTGGCATCATAACCTCCCACTCCCGGTTCATTATTATATTGCAATGCATTTTGTTGCAACTGAGTTACCTTACTACTTACAGTTTCCGTAACAGTAGACAGGCTACTGATACCGCCGGCTTTAGCAATAGTACTCAAAGATGTCGAAAGGTTATCAAAGCCGGAACTAACATTGGTGGAAAGACTGCTAATCGCGGTGTTGGTAGTATACAGCTGACCGGCAGTAGCTACATCACTGGAACCTTCTTTGATTAGTCCATCAGCTACATTGGTAATTTTACCAGGCATATTTGCTATGCCATGGCCGGCATTATACGCATCAATATCATCATTCCATAGCAATGCATTCTGCTGTAATGATTTTATTTTAGAACCAGTTACTTTCAGACTGCTGGACGTTGACTCAGACAGATCAGTCAGTCTGTTACGGGTTTCATTCAAACCAGTTGAAAGACTGGACAGATTATTATTACTGATTTCTGTCAACGATGAAGAAAGACTGCTTAGGCCATTTACAACACTATTAGAAACTGAGCCTATAGTATCGGAAAGGTTGCTGACTTTAGCATTGGTCTTATACAGTTGTCCGCCAGTAACTGCATCACTGGAATCTGGTGACAGATCATCACCATCAGCAACATTGGTAATACGCTGGTAAATACCGTTGTGACTAGCATCATAGGCACCTTTACCATCATTCAGTTTATTATCCCATAATAGAGCATTTTGCTGCAATGAACCAAGATTGGTATTAGTACTTTTCAAAGAATCCGATGTTGTTGTACTCAGCTTACGAAGCTCATCATTAGTACTTTGCAGCTTTCCTGACAATTCAGTCAGCTTGTCGTTGTTTATATTACTCAGTGAATTTGATAAAGAACTGAATGTAGTACTTACACTACCAGACAAAGTACCGAGATTACTGTTGGTCGTAAATAACTGATCACCGGTAACCACATCACTGGAGCTGGCTTGTACACTTCCATTGAGTACATTTGTGATGCGCTGAGCCTGCCCGTTATGAGTGGCATCATAGGCACCTTTACCATTATTTAAAT
Organism: Snodgrassella sp. ESL0324; assembly: GCF_013344955.1. Taxonomy (NCBI): domain Bacteria; kingdom Pseudomonadati; phylum Pseudomonadota; class Betaproteobacteria; order Neisseriales; family Neisseriaceae; genus Snodgrassella; species Snodgrassella sp. ESL0324. The sequence continues at coordinate 57,492 of NZ_JAAEDS010000018.1, forward strand.
CATTATTCCACAACAGTGCATTTTGCTGCAGTGATGTAACACTGGCTTTAGCAACAGTCAATTGCTGATCAAAACTTGTAGACAGACTATTTATTTGTTTACCGGCAGCTTCATACAGAGCAGTAGAAAGACTGCTCACACCAGTTGATGTCGATAAAGAAAGCGAGTTTATACTACGGTCAACAGTTCCGGATAAATCACTCAACTGACTATTAGTACTAAACAGCTGACCGCCGGTTACCACATCGCTTGAATTTGATGACAAATCGGCATCAGCAACATTAGTAATTACTTCCTGTCCGCCCGTTACACCATGACTGGCATCATAAGCTTTACCATTCCATTGCAGAGCATTTTTCTGCAGTAATCTTATACTGGTATCTGCCTGATTAAGACCGTTATCTAAAGTCGATGAAAGTTCATTTATCTTTGATGACAGTGATTTATTCAGATTATCAGACAAAGCAGTTAAACGGGTATCAGTGCTTGTGGATATGCTTTTTATCCCTCTATCCAGTGTGGTAGATAAGCTGCTGACAGTAGTATTGGTATTGTACAGCTGACCACCTGTTACCACATCAGAGGAACCTTCAAGCAATACAGCATCATCAACATTGGTAATTCTTTCTTTTCCGCCCTCTACACCATGACTGGCATCATAAGCTTTACCATTCCATTGCAGAGCATTTTTCTGTAATGTATTTAAGCTGGCATTAGTAGAAGTCAGACGGTTATCAACAGCAGAAGAAAGAGAGCCCAGACCGGCGTTCAGTGATTTATTTAAATCAGTTGAAAGTGCGTCCAGACTGCTGGAGGTTGAACTGGTCAGATTTTGCAATTTAGTAGTAAAACTGGAAGACAGATTGCTGACATCATTATTGGTATCGTATAACTGTTTACCGGTTACTACATCGCTGGAAGTACCACTCAAATCGCCATCTTTAACATTGGTAATACGCTGTGTGCCATTTTTAACACCGTGGCTCGCATCATATGCACCATCTTTCCATTGTAAAGCATCCTGCTGTAAACCACCGATGTCAGATCTGGCACTACTTAAACCATCGCTGAGAGCTGTAGACAATTTCTTCAGACCTGTTGCAGAGAGACCATCCAGCGAACTGGACAGGCTCTGCAGACTTAATTCTGTAGAGCTGGAAATACTATACAACTGTTTACCGGTTACTACATCAGTTGAGCTTTCTCCGAGATCTCCGTCTTTTACATTGGTAATACGCTGATTTTTAGCATCGTATGCATTAACATTACTATTCCATTGCAGAGCATTATTTTTCAGTGCCGTAATATCATTTTGACTGCTTTGCACATCGCTATTAAACTTATCAAGAATTGATTTGGAAGTGCTGTCTAAAGCAGTACTAAGACTGTTCGTACTGCTTAAAGTAGATGAAGAAAGTGAATTCAGAACAGAATTAGTTGTGTATAACTGCGCGCCGATAACCACTTCAGAAGAGTTGGGTGCTGATATATCACCAGCTGCAACACCGGTAATTTTCTGTTCAGTACCATTTTGCTGGTTGCTGGCATCATAAGCTGTCTTACTTTGATTCCATAGCAATGCCTGTTTTCTTACGTCGTCTATTTGATTTTTACTGTTAGTCAGACCGGTATTAAGGCTCTTCGTCACATCTTGCAGTTTGGTTTCAGTGGCTGTAGAAAGACTAAATAACTGACCACCGGTAATTACATCAGTTGATCCCTGAGCAATACTACCAGATAGTACATTGGTAATTCTTCCCGGATTACCACCATGAGAAGCATCATATGCACCTGTACTGTCATTCCACAGCAGCGCATTGTTTTGCAGACTGGTAGCCTGAGTATTTATAGCTTTAGCCATATCAGACAGCTTACTAATATCGGCAGAAGATGAAGCATTGATTTTATCTGACAGTTTACCCAATTCAGTATTAAAAGTAGTGGATAAATTAGTCAGATTTGAGTTAGTGGTATATAGCTGGGAGCCATTAACTGCATCAGTAGAAGCACTGGATGTAATATCACCAGCCGCTACCTGAGTAATTTTTTGCGGGGTATTGCCACGTGAAGCACTAAAAGCGTTGTTTTCCCATTGCAGAGCATTACTTCTCAGATCTTTAATAGATGTTGAAGCAGAATTCTGCAAATTGCTCAGGTTTGTACTAACTGTATTCAGTTTGTTAGTAGTATCAGTTACTGTAGTATTGATATTGTCAGTAAGCTGTTTAGACACAGTCTTAATATTAGAGTCAATACCTGTTGATATGTTTGTTAACTCAGAACCCGCCTTTGATAATTGCTCTGCTGTTGTTGATGTTAAATTATCAAGATTTTTATTAGTTGTATATAATTGCCCGCCAATAACCAGATCACTGGATGTAGCCTTACTTATATCAGCAGCCGCAACATTAGTTACTTTACGGTTCGTGCCAGCATAACTGGCATCATAAACATCGCCTTTCAGCTGTAAAGTTACGTCGCTGAGATGTGCAATAGAGTCACTGGTTGATATAGCCAGTGATGAAATAGCTTTATTAGTAATACCAATAGCATTTGATACAGACTGAGAAACAGCTATTCTCTTATTATCTGCGTCTTTCAGACTAGTACTGGTCATAGTAGACAGGCTGCTGATACTGGATTTAGTAGCAAACAGTTGTCCGCCGTTAACCACATCCGTAGATGTGGCTGAACTAGTATCACCAGCAGCTATATTGGTAATTTTCTGCGCTTGTCCATCTCGGCTGGCATCATAGATACCATTTTTCAACTGTAATGCATCACGGTTTAACTGAGTAATGCTGGAAGCAGTAGCGGTAGACAACTGACTGAATTTTTCTGTCGTAGAAGACAGTATTGAGCTGACAGATCCGGAAACTGTTTCAAATTTTAAGACTGCACTACTAATAGAACCCATTGATGTACTAGATAAAGTACTTAATGACAAATTTGTAGCATATAACTGTCCGCCGTTAACAGCATCAGTTGAGCCCGGCGCATTTATATTACCATCAGCAACATTCAGAATTCTTGCAGGACCTTCTCCTTTATGAGATGCGTCATAAGCCTGCTGCTCTTTATTCCACTGTAATGCATCTTCCTGCAAAATTGAAATATTGGTAGCAGTTGCCGTACTTAAATTATTGTAATTAGTATCAGCTATGGAAAACCGATTATCCACAGAAGTAGACAAAGTTTGGTAATTCTGTTCTGTGTTATTAATATATGTACTGGTAGAAGTATTTAGCGATGATAAACTGCTACTAAGCTTAAATATTGATGTGGATGTTGAGTCTGTCAGAGTAGATAAACTGTCTGATACAAAACTTCCCAGACTTTTTAACTGCGCCACATTGACTGCATCAGTATCTAAGGTACCGGCCGCCAGACCTGTAATTTGTCTGGTTACCTTTGCACCATCACCAATAGCGACAGAACCTGCTGTACTGTTCCATACAGATGAAGGAGCGTTCTCTGCCCGTGTACCAGTAGCAGAAACAGGATCATATCCGGCTACTCCTTTTTTAGTAGAGGCAACAGAACCTTTACCTAAAGCGACACCATCATCAACACTGGCATTGGCATTATAACCAATAGCTACACCGTTGGCTCCGCTAATCTGGGTACTATTACCAAGTGCCAGTGCATTAGCAGCACTAACTTTAGCAGCATTACCCACTATCATAGCACCTGTACCGTTTGCGGAAACAGTATTATTGTTACCCAGTATTCTTATATCATTGGCTTTATCAGTACCGGCAGGATCTGTCTCAATTTTATTCTGATTACCAAATATACCTGTATTATCAGCAGTAATCGTTCCATTCTGATTACCAAAAGAGTAGGTATTATCACCGGCTACTATAGTCGCACCGCTAGCTGCTGTTGTCTGAGTACCATCTGTTTTATTATACAAAGTAGTTGCTGCAGAACCGCCAATGGCACCTGAGGCTTTCCCGGTTACATTATTGGCTGAACCAATACTTATACCCTGTTGACCAGTTGCCTGAGCAGAATTACCAATAGCAATGGCAGAATGTCCTTTAGCCTGTGCCTGTACACCCAATGCTACAGTTCCGTCTGCACTGGCCTGAGACATCAGACCGGCAGCCACACTGCCTACTCCTTCAGATGAAGCTACTGAACCCAAAGCCACACTGGATACACCGGTAGCCTGTGCACTGACACCAAAGGCAATTGATGCGCGTCCCGAAGCCAGTGCTGCTGTGCCGATAGCCATCGCACCACCAGCTGTAGCTGTAGCATTAGTACCAAAAGCCGTTGAGTAGTTACCACTTGTATATGAACCACAGCCTGAAGCAAAAGAATAAACACCATAAGCAACAGGCAATTTATTTGGATTACCTCCTGTAATGGTACCTTGCTGTGCAGCCACAGTCCCGGCAACACTGTTATTGGTTGTTCCGTAAGGCTTTTTAGTACCAAAAGCTTGATCTTTAGCAAAGCGCAAGTATTCTTCTAAAGCACTTATCTCCGTTCCAACCATGTCCCGGCCGGGTTTCCCTCTGCCTGCAACTTCATCAGCTCCGCAAGCATCACCTGAACCAGCTAAAATGACTGTACCATGGCTTGCTTCGCCAGGATAAAGTGGTTGATCTGCACCATTATTACCAACATTTTTACCACCAACAAAACCTGCATTCGAAGCATAAGAATTAGGTATTAATAAAGACATATTTAAAACTGAAGCTACAAGACTCAGTTTAAAAATAGAACTAAATCTGGATTTTCTGCTTACTATACCTGTAGCAGGTAAAGAAGAGACTGTATCAGACTTGGTTTTGCTTTTAGCTAGTTCGGAAGCTGCCACCCAAGTCTGGGTCGTTTCATTCCATATAGCACGATATATTTTATTCAATTGGTTACTCCTGATTTAGAAATCATGCCGTAAAACAAATTTTGGATAACTTAATAAAGTTAAGTTAAAAATTTAGATAAATCTTTAAGTAATATAACATAAATATTTGTTTGCATGTAGTAAACAACATAGAAAAACACTTAACAAAACTGTTGGCTTATGATTTTTTTTTATGTGTAAACAATTGAATTTTTATCAGATTATTTTTTTTAATTTTATATATGTATGTTTATTAAATACTTTGTTTAGATATTATTATTGTCTTATTAACACCACAACAATAATAGTTGCAGTTTGTCTGAAAGAGCAAATATGAATTATTTTAAATAAAATTTTCTGAACAAAAAAATAAATTTAATCAGATTAATACAAAATTAGCATTTCATGTTTGAAACTTAAGTTAATAGTTTTATTTTCTTTATCTGGTATCAGTTACTTTTTTATATTACTGAAACAGCAATTTTATTTACAATGTACTGAGAAAATAATTTCATCTTGTATTTATCAAGTACACATTATTTTTATGCTTATACTGGAAGTAAATAAAATATAGATTTTATTAACAACGTTCAGTTCGGCAAACGTATTTACTCTGAAAACAAAATGCAGTGTTAATATATTTGTAATTATAAACAATATAATAATTCTCAGTATATAATCATTATGCTGATTTGATATATTTATATAAATCAGCATATAAATGCTATATCTGAGTTACAAAAAAACACGCCATCAATAGTAAATAAACTAACAATTTTAATTATAATATTTTGATTTTTTAATTAAAATTATTAAAATAATTCTATTGTTCCATTTGTTTTTCAACATCAATCAGAGCCCGGCGGGATAAAGCCAGATTAGCCCTGCTGTTATCAAGTACAGAATACAAAAACAGGCTGCCAAGTTTTTTCAGCGGCCGAATCAGATGATACTGCTGCCCGAGCGTAATCAGTATATCCTCAATTTCGTCATTCAGCTCCAGCATCTGCATAGTTTTAATTTTAGAGCGGATAACTTCGGTACTGCTGGCAGCAGCAATTTCCAGATCAATTTTATTGATAGCATTGCCAGCCATCAGCATACCATTATCGTAATCAACCACTGCCGCCGCCAGTGCACCTTCTACGTTAAGTAATTGCGCTACAACAGCTTGATAGTCCATTCTTTTATATCCCGGAATAGTTAATTAAACCGGAGAATAATTGTCCGGTCGGTTAATCTGATAGTTTTGTAAAAATAGTATAACATAATCTGTATACAAATATCAGGCAGCCTGAGGCAGATGATGGAAGGCAGAGGGCAGCAGCCGGTCATGCGGAAATGTTACCCACTCATACATTTCGGGCTGTGCCAGTAGTTGCCGCAATAATGCATTATTAATCGCATGGCCGGATTTATGACCTTCAAAAGCACCGATAATCGGATGTCCGAGTGTATAAAGATCACCAATTGCATCCAGAATTTTATGGCGTACGAATTCATCAGGATAACGTAAGCCTTCAGGATTAAGCACATCTGTATCATCAATTACAATTGCATTGCTCAGATTTCCGCCCAGCCCCAGATTATGGCTGCGCATCAGTTCTACTTCCTGCATAAAACCAAATGTCCGTGCGCGGGAAATTTCATCAACATACGACTGTCCGGCAAAATCTATCGTAAAAGTCTGATTACTGCGATTAAATACCGGATGATCAAAATCTATGGTTAAAGTAACCTGAAACCCCTCATACGGAGTAAATTTTACCCATTTATCTTCTTGCGACAGCATTACCGGCTGTTTAATACGTAAGAATTTTTTTTCAGCTGGCTGATCAATAACACCCGCATCCTGCAAAAGATAAATAAAAGGCAGGCTGGAACCATCCATAATAGGAATTTCCGGTGCATTGAGCTCAACAATGATATTGTCGATTCCATAGGCAGCGAATGCCGACATAATATGCTCAATGGTGCCGATACGAATACCGTCCGGAGTAACAACTGTAGAAGATAAACGGGTATCGTTAATCAGTTCAGGAGTCAGCGGCACAATACGGCCAAGTTCTCCGTTCAGATCAGTGCGGCGAAAACGGATACCGCTGTCAGATGCAGCCGGATGCAGACTCAGTCTTACCCGCTCTCCGGAATGCAAACCCACTCCGGTAACACTGATACTTTTTGCTAATGTGCGCTGCAGCATATTCTGTTCCTGATCAATCTGATAATCCAA
>NZ_JAAEDS010000019.1:0-5730 GCF_013344955.1 Snodgrassella sp. ESL0324
GCAATGTCTGCGAATTCCGCAGTCAGAGCACATCCGCTCACTGAACCTGTCCAACGCCGCCGCCATCGTCCTCTACGAAGCGCTGCGTCAGCAGTCCTTCCCCTCTCTGGCCTAGATACAGTAACAGCAGCCATATGGCTGCTGCGGTATTGTTTTTCTTCTGTGGTACTTCTAAGTACTTAAAGTAAGAAACCCGGCTGACTGATCAACCGGGTTCTTCTATAGGGAGTCTGGCGGTGTCCTACTTTCACATGGGCAATCCATACTATCATCGGCGCTAGGTCGTTTCACGGTCCTGTTCGGGATGGGAAGGCGTGGGACCAACCCGCTATGGCCGCCAGACATTAAACTGTCAAATCAGAAAGCCTTAATCTCGGTGATGATGTGTATTCATCAGTAAGCTTTATCATTCTGTGCATTTACTGCACGAAGTCCTTCAAATGATAGAGTCAAGCCTCACGAGCAATTAGTATCGGTTAGCTCCAAGTGTTACCACTCTTCCACACCCGACCTATCAACGTCCTGGTCTTGAACGTCTCTTCAGAGGGATTAAATCCCTGGGGAAGTCTCATCTTCAGGCGAGTTTCACGCTTAGATGCTTTCAGCGTTTATCTCTTCCGAACTTAGCTACCCGGCGATGCGACTGGCGTCACAACCGGTACACCAGAGGTTCGTCCACTCCGGTCCTCTCGTACTAGGAGCAGCCCCCGTCAAACTTCCAACGCCCACTGCAGATAGGGACCAAACTGTCTCACGACGTTTTAAACCCAGCTCACGTACCACTTTAAATGGCGAACAGCCATACCCTTGGGACCGACTACAGCCCCAGGATGTGATGAGCCGACATCGAGGTGCCAAACTCCGCCGTCGATATGAACTCTTGGGCGGAATCAGCCTGTTATCCCCGGAGTACCTTTTATCCGTTGAGCGATGGCCCTTCCATTCAGAACCACCGGATCACTATGTCCTGCTTTCGCACCTGCTCGACTTGTCGGTCTCGCAGTTAAGCTACCTTGTGCCATTGTACTATCAGTCCGATTTCCGACCGGACCTAGGTAACCTTCGAACTCCTCCGTTACTCTTTGGGAGGAGACCGCCCCAGTCAAACTGCCTACCATGCACGGTCCCCGATCCAGATTATGGATCCGGGTTAGAACCTCAAAGTCACCAGGGTGGTATTTCAAGGACGGCTCCGCAAGAACTGGCGTTCCTGCTTCTTAGCCTCCCACCTATCCTACACAAGTGACTTCAAAGTCCAATGCAAAGCTACAGTAAAGGTTCACGGGGTCTTTCCGTCTAGCAGCGGGGAGATTGCATCTTCACAACCATTTCAACTTCGCTGAGTCTCAGGAGGAGACAGTGTGGCCATCGTTACGCCATTCGTGCGGGTCGGAACTTACCCGACAAGGAATTTCGCTACCTTAGGACCGTTATAGTTACGGCCGCCGTTTACTGGGGCTTCGATCCGATGCTTGCACATCTTCAATTAACCTTCCAGCACCGGGCAGGCGTCACACCCTATACGTCCACTTTCGTGTTTGCAGAGTGCTGTGTTTTTATTAAACAGTCGCAGCCACCTATTCTCTGCGACCTCTCATAGCTTACGGAGTAAATCCTTCACCATAAGAGGCATACCTTCTCCCGAAGTTACGGTATCAATTTGCCGAGTTCCTTCTCCTGAGTTCTCTCAAGCGCCTTAGAATTCTCATCCTACCCACCTGTGTCGGTTTGCGGTACGGTTTCATTCAAACTGAAGCTTAGTGGCTTTTCCTGGAAGCGTGGTATCAGTCACTTCGTGTCCGTAGACACTCGTCATCACTTCTCGGTGTTGAGCACCCGGATTTGCCTGAGTGCTCCACCTACCGGCTTAAACGATCTATTCCAACAGATCGATGACCTAACCTTCTCCGTCCCCACATCGCATTTGAATCAAGTACAGGAATATTAACCTGTTTCCCATCGACTACGCATCTCTGCCTTGCCTTAGGGGCCGACTCACCCTACGCCGATGAACGTTGCGTAGGAAACCTTGGGTTTTCGGCGACAGGGCTTTTCACCCTGTTTATCGCTACTCATGTCAACATTCGCACTTCTGATACCTCCAGCATGCTTCTCAACACACCTTCTTCGGCCTACAGAACGCTCCCCTACCATGCCAGTAAACTGACATCCGCAGCTTCGGTTACAGATTTGAGCCCCGTTACATCTTCCGCGCAGGACGACTCGACCAGTGAGCTATTACGCTTTCTTTAAATGATGGCTGCTTCTAAGCCAACATCCTGGCTGTCTGGGCCTTCCCACTTCGTTTACCACTTAATCTGTCATTTGGGACCTTAGCTGGCGGTCTGGGTTGTTTCCCTCTTGACACCGGACGTTAGCACCCGATGTCTGTCTCCCGAGGAACCACTTGATGGTATTCTTAGTTTGCCATGGGTTGGTAAGTCGCAATGACCCCCTAGCCATAACAGTGCTTTACCCCCATCAGTGTCTTGCTCGAGGCACTACCTAAATAGTTTTCGGGGAGAACCAGCTATCTCCGAGTTTGTTTAGCCTTTCACCCCTATCCACAGCTCATCCCCGCATTTTGCAACATGCGTGGGTTCGGTCCTCCAGTACCTGTTACGGCACCTTCAACCTGGCCATGGATAGATCACTCGGTTTCGGGTCTACACCCAGCAACTCAACGCCCTATTAAGACTCGGTTTCCCTGCGCCTCCCCTAATCGGTTAAGCTCGCTACTGAATGTAAGTCGTTGACCCATTATACAAAAGGTACGCAGTCACGGATTTCTCCGCTCCCACTGTTTGTATGCATCAGGTTTCAGGTTCTGTTTCACTCCCCTCCCGGGGTTCTTTTCGCCTTTCCCTCACGGTACTGGTTCACTATCGGTCGATGATGAGTATTTAGCCTTGGAGGATGGTCCCCCCATCTTCAGACAGGATTTCTCGTGTCCCGCCCTACTTTTCGTATACTTAGTACCGCCTCTGAAATTTCGAATACGGGGCTATCACCCTCTGCGGCCAAGCTTCCCAGCTTGTTCTTCTATCTCAGTGACTATCATATACTGGCTCCTGCGCGTTCGCTCGCCACTACTTGCGCAATCTCGGTTGATTTCTTTTCCTCCGGGTACTTAGATGGTTCAGTTCTCCGGGTTCGCTTCTCTGCACCTATGTATTCAGTACAGGATACCATGCTTATACATGGTGGGTTTCCCCATTCGGATATCGCGGGATCACAGCTCTATTGCCAGCTCCCCCACGCTTTTCGCAGGCTTACACGTCCTTCTTCGCCTATCATCGCCAAGGCATCCACCTGATGCACTTATTCACTTGACTCTATCATTTCAAGAACCTCCTGACTTCGTCAGTCTACCGTTGACTAGTATCTCTGACTTAAGGCCTTTACTCTCATAAAGCTTACTGCTTTGGTTGTCTGAACAACGCCTTTTGTGCTCGTTGTTCAGCGATACAATCATCACCCAATTCTTGCAGCACTTCTCTTCTTCTGTCTCCAGAATCAGTTCTATGCTCCAATCTTTGTTTGTTGATTTCGGCTTTCCAATTTGTTAAAGATCGATGCGTTACTTCGCAAATTAAAATCAGCTCTGTAAACTGCCTTTAATTTCCAAAGTATTTTACTGAACCCCTTCTCCTCAGAGTGGTGGTGGAGGCAAACGGGATCGAACCGATGACCCCCTGCTTGCAAAGCAGGTGCTCTACCAACTGAGCTATGCCCCCTCTGTCCTTAAATAAGTGGTGGGTCTGGGAGGACTTGAACCTCCGACCCCACGCTTATCAAGCGTGTGCTCTAACCAGCTGAGCTACAAACCCAGTTTATTCAGTCTCTTCTCGCATCTTTTCAGTTTACCGATAAGTGTGAATGCCAGTCAGCCCCTTCTTTTCTCTAGAAAGGAGGTGATCCAGCCGCAGGTTCCCCTACGGCTACCTTGTTACGACTTCACCCCAGTCATGAAGCATACCGTGTTAAGCGACCTCCTTGCGGTTAGTCTACCCAATTCTGGTATCCCCCACTCCCATGGTGTGACGGGCGGTGTGTACAAGACCCGGGAACGTATTCACCGCAGTATGCTGACCTGCGATTACTAGCGATTCCGACTTCATGCACTCGAGTTGCAGAGTGCAATCCGGACTACGATCGGCTTTCTGAGATTGGCTTCACCTCGCGGCTTCGCTACCCTCTGTACCGACCATTGTATGACGTGTGAAGCCCTGGTCATAAGGGCCATGAGGACTTGACGTCATCCCCACCTTCCTCCGGTTTGTCACCGGCAGTCTCATTAGAGTGCCCAACTTAATGATGGCAACTAATGACAAGGGTTGCGCTCGTTGCGGGACTTAACCCAACATCTCACGACACGAGCTGACGACAGCCATGCAGCACCTGTGTTACGGTTCCCGAAGGCACTCTCCTATCTCTAAGAGATTCCGTACATGTCAAGACCAGGTAAGGTTCTTCGCGTTGCATCGAATTAATCCACATCATCCACCGCTTGTGCGGGTCCCCGTCAATTCCTTTGAGTTTTAATCTTGCGACCGTACTCCCCAGGCGGACAATTTCACGCGTTAGCTTCGCTACTAAGACATCTAGTGTCCCAACAGCTAATTGTCATCGTTTAGGGCGTGGACTACCAGGGTATCTAATCCTGTTTGCTACCCACGCTTTCGAGCATGAACGTCAGTGTTATCCCAGGAGGCTGCCTTCGCCATCGGTATTCCTCCACATCTCTACGCATTTCACTGCTACACGTGGAATTCTACCTCCCTCTGACACACTCTAGTTAACCAGTTTCAAATGCACGTCCCAAGTTGAGCTCGGGGATTTCACATCTGACTTAATTAACCGTCTGCGCTCGCTTTACGCCCAGTAATTCCGATTAACGCTCGCACCCTACGTATTACCGCGGCTGCTGGCACGTAGTTAGCCGGTGCTTATTCTTTAGGTACCGTCAGCACCAGGTGGTATTAACACCCGGCTTTTCTTCCCTAACAAAAGTCCTTTACAACCCGAAGGCCTTCTTCAGACACGCGGCATGGCTGGATCAGGGTTCCCCCCATTGTCCAAAATTCCCCACTGCTGCCTCCCGTAGGAGTTTGGGCCGTGTCTCAGTCCCAATGTGGCGGATCATCCTCTCAGACCCGCTATGGATCGTCGCCTTGGTAGGCCTTTACCCCACCAACCAGCTAATCCAACATCGGCCGCTCAAATAACGCGAGGTCTTTCGATCCCCCGCTTTCCCCCTCAGGGCGTATGCGGTATTAGCCATCCTTTCGGACAGTTATCCCCCATTACTCGGTACGTTCCGATGCATTACTCACCCGTTCGCCACTCGCCACCAGAGAGCAAGCTCTCCGTGCTGCCGTTCGACTTGCATGTGTAAAGCATGCCGCCAGCGTTCAATCTGAGCCAGGATCAAACTCTTATGTTTAATCTTAGCTTTTTTGTAATCCCGAAGTTCCCTTCGGTTTCACTGGTCTGCTTCAAAGTTATTGACAAGAAATGTTTTTATCTTGTCTCTCTGAATCAGTGTGAGGCCGCTTGGCACTCACACTTATCGGTAATCTGTTCTGTTAAAGAGCGTTGCTTTCGACTGCGTTCTACTTTAAACTGTTCGTTTGTTTCGTGTCGCGTCATCAGCGAAGAAGGCGAACTATACGCCTCCACAAACCCCCTGTCAACTCCTGCCTGCATTTATTTTTGACTTTCTCCTCA
>NZ_JAAEDS010000020.1:0-2363 GCF_013344955.1 Snodgrassella sp. ESL0324
ACGGCGATGATTACCTTGAAGGCGGCTCCGGCTATGATATCCTGATTGGCGGTCCCGGTAATGATACTCTTAAAGGCGGTTATCGGGAAAAGGATCGCTATGAATTTCAAGCCGGCCATGGTCAGGACATTATTTATGATGAAGCATTCTCATACCAGAAAAATACTTGGGACGATGTTGTGTTCAAAGGTGCCCGTTTTGCTGATGCTCAGTTCATCCATACCGGTAATAATCTGATTATTAAAGCTTACGGAAATTCAGACTCAGTAACTCTGCCTAATTATTTTAATTATTATAATAATACTTCCCGCGGATTCAACTTTATTTTTGAAGACAGAACCATCAGTGTACAGGATATCATCAATGAAATGACATTTACTCTGAATGGCGACGATGGTGATAATGTCATTCATGGTTGGGATACCAGGGATATTATCAGCGGCGGTAAAGGTAATGATACCTTGCATGGGTATGCAGGTGATGATGAATTATATGGTGATGAAGGTAATGATACGCTTTACGGCGGCGATGGTAATGATATTCTTGCCGGTGGCGACGGCGATGATTATCTTGAAGGCGGCGATGGTAATGATACCCTTGTCGGTGGCGACGGCGATGATTACCTTTATGGCGGCGATGGTAATGATATCCTTGTCGGTGGCGACGGCGATGATTACCTTGAAGGCGGCGATGATAATGATACTCTTGTCGGTGGCGACGGCGATGATTACCTTGAAGGCGGCTCCGGCTATGATATCCTGATTGGCGGTCCCGGTAATGATACTCTTAAAGGCGGTTATCGGGAAAAGGATCGCTATGAATTTCAAGCCGGCCATGGTCAGGATATTATTGATGATGGAGCATACTCATATGAGACAAATCGACATGATGATGTTGTGTTCAAAGGTGCCCGTTTTGCTGATGCTCAGTTCATCCGTTCCGGTAATGATCTTATTATTAAAGCTTACAGAAATTCAGACTCTGTAACCCTGCCTAATTATTTTGTCGATTCTTACAAACATGGATTCAACTTTATTTTCGAAGATAAGACTGCTGGCGAAGAGAATATTAAAAATAACCTTATGCCTATTTTAAAAGGCGATGATAATGATAATGTGATTACGGGTTCTTCAAATAATGAAATTATTGATGGGGGTGCCGGTGGTGATAAATTATATGGCCAAAACGGTGATGATATCCTGATTGGCGGTGAAGGTAATGATTACATGGAAGGCGGGTATGGTAATGATACTTATGTTTTTGCCAAAGGCCATGGACAGGACACTATTGATGAAACTAGCGGTAATGATACCATTCAGTTTACTGATGTTAATTTTTCTGAAGTAAAATTTAGGAAAGAAAACTATGATTTAATTATTTACGGCTACAACGAAAATGATTCAATCCGGGTCAAGGACTTTTTCTATGGTAGTAATGATTACTATACAATAGAAAATTTTGTCTTTAAGGATCAAACCATTACTTTAGCTGATTTGCGTAAAAACGGTATGCAACTATTTGGTACCAGTGGTGATGATATCATTACTCTTACTAACGGTCGTGCTCTTATATATGGTGGTGACGGTAACGATACCATTACTACCGGCAGCACTAACGATGTTCTGGATGGCGGTGCCGGTGATGATAAATTATATGGCCAAGACGGTGATGATATCCTGATTGGCGGTGAAGGTAACGATTACATGGAAGGCGGGTATGGTAATGATACTTATGTTTTTGCCAAAGGCCATGGACAGGACACTATTAATGAAACTAGCGGTAATGATACCATTCAGTTTACTGATGTTAATTTTTCTGAAGTAAAATTCAGGAAAGAAAACTATGATTTAATTATTTACGGCTACAACGAAAATGATTCAATCCGGGTCAAGAACTTTTTCTATGGTAGTAATGATTACTATACAATAGAAAATTTTGTCTTTAAGGATCAAACCATTACTTTAGCTGATTTGCGTAAAAACGGTATGCAACTATTTGGTACCAGTGGTGATGATATCATTACTCTTACTAACGGTCGTGCTCTTATATATGGTGGCGACGGTAACGATACCATTACTACCGGCAGCACTAACGATGTTCTGGATGGCGGTGCCGGTAATGATAAATTATATGGCCAAGACGGTGATGATATCCTGATTGGCGGTGAAGGTAACGATTACATGGAAGGCGGGTATGGTAATGATACTTATGTTTTTGCAAAAGGCCATGGACAGGACACTATTAATGAAACTAGCGGTAATGATACCATTCAGTTTACTGATGTTAATTTTTCTGAAGTAAAATTCAGGAAAGAAAACTATGATTTAATTATTTACGGCTACAACGAAAATGATTCAATCCGG
>NZ_JAAEDS010000021.1:0-1974 GCF_013344955.1 Snodgrassella sp. ESL0324
CTGCAGAACACCCTGTGCAGTGGTTTCGCTCAGCAGGTTGCCCATTATGTCGTAGCTGAAGCTGATCAGTTCCGGTTCGGCTTCCGGCGGTAAACCGGCGGCTTTAAAGCCGACTCTGAGCAGGTTGTCGGCTTTGTCATACTGATAGGCGGTGGTGCCGTCCGGGGTGTGTTTGCCGGTTAAGCGGCCAATGGCATCGCGTTTGAAACGGTGCTCGATCTGATGCGGGCTGCCGGCTGCAAAGCGCACGCTGCTGACGTTGCCGAGCGGGTCGTAGCTCAGCTGCTGTCTGCGCCCGTCCAGATCGGTCTGTTCGGTCAGGCGGTCACCGGCATCATACTGAAACCGGTACTGTTCGCCGTTTTCGTTGGTCAGGGCGGTGAGGCGGCCGTAGGCGTCGTAGCTGAAGCCGAGCTGACGGCCGGCGGCATCGATGCGGGTATGCACCAGTCCGCGCTGGTCGCGGCGATAGCGGGTGGTGTGGCCGGCCGGATCGGTATAGCTCTGCAGCTGGCCGGCGGCATTGACGCTGTAGTGTTCCTGCCGTCCGTCCGGCAGGGTGGCGCCAGTGAGCTGGCCGGCTGCGTTGTACTGGTATTTGCTGCTGTTACCGATGGCATTGGTGATGCCGGTGAGGTTACCGGCGGTATTGTAATAGAAATGGGTGATGGAGCCGGAACAGTCTGCATGCTGGATAAGCTGGCCGTTTTCGTTCCAGCGCAGACGTTTGTTGCCGCCGCGTGCATCGGTGATGCAGACAACCTGGCCGTGCCGGTCGTACTGGTAGCGGGTATGCTGCTGTAACGGGTCGGTGACGGTGAGCAGGTTACCGCGCTCGTCGTAGTAATAGCGCCAGCTGCTGCCGTCGGGGTCGACGCTGATGGTCGGCAGCGCCCAGTGCGGCAGCCACCGGGTCTGGGTGGTTCTGCCCAGCGGGTCGGTTTCTTCGGTTCGCCTGCCCTGTGCGTCGTAGCTGTAGTGCCATTGTCCGCCCTGCTGATCGGTTATGCAGGCCAGCCTCTGGTAATCATCCCACTCTAATTCGCAGCTTTGTCCGAGGGCATCGGTGTAGCGGGTAACCTGATAGTATTCGTTGCAGTAATATTTGCTGATGCGGCCGAGGCTGTCTTCTACTGTGGTCAGGCGTTTGTCCAAATCATAATGGAAACGATAGTCTTCCAGTCGCTGACCGCCGGCTTCGCTCCAGTGCCGGGTCACCCGCCATGTGGTCTCTGCATCTGCTGTGCTGAAGTGGCTCCACTGATAATAACACTGCAAGCCGGCGGGCAGGCGGTGGTAGATCATGCGCCGGTCGCTGTTGTAGGCAAATTCGCGGGTCTGGCGGTTCTCGGCATCAAAGACCTGTTGCAAATCACCCTGTTCGGTGTACTGGTAACGGTTCAGTAAGCGGCGGCTGCCGTCGCTCAGCTCCTGGCGGATTTCGGTCACGCGCTGCGGATGGCGCTGATCCTGATAGTGCAGGCTGATCCGGGCGGCGTTGTCGTTATCGGCAATTTCGACAATGCGGCTACGGGAATCGCGGCAGATAAGTAACTGGTTGTCGTTGCGGTCCTGCAGCATGCTCAGCAGCAGACGTCTGGGGTTGCTGGGATCAGGTTCGAACAGGCGGTAAAAGCCGTTGTCGTCTTCAATTACCCAGCGGTCCTGTTCGCCGCGGCGGACGGATAAATTCTCGTTAAGACCGCGTATGCCTTTACCCGGCTGGATGGGTTCGATTCCGATACGCCGCCCTTCTTCGTTGATATAGACGGCAGCGCAGGAACCGTCGGGCTGCGGGTCGATTTCCATTTCGATTTCATAGTCAACACTCCAGCCGGCACCGAACATGTTGTGGGTGCGGGTGTCGGTGCTGCTGTAGAAACGCTGCCATTCGAAGGGCAGGTGAGCCGGCAGGGAGAAGTCGAGATCTTCGGGGCCGAACAGGAGTTTGGCACCGGTTGGCAGATGAACCGG